>NZ_JBPJSQ010000003.1:0-504602 GCF_051192575.1 Aestuariimicrobium soli
TCCTGGGTGGTCTCAATCGGTCAGTGCAACGGTGAGTAGTTGTTGCAGTTTCTCACGTGGGGTGAGGGCGTTGAGAGTTTCGCGGGGTCGGTCGTTGAGGAGGTTCTGGACGTGGAGGATCTCGGCGTCGGTGATCTGGGCGAAGTCGGTGGGTTTTGGCCAGAAGTCGCGGATCAGGCCGTTGGTGTTCTCGTTGCTGCCTCGTTGCCACGGGCTGTGGGGGTCGCAGAAGTAGACCTGGGTGTGGGTGGCGAGGCTGAACGTGGGGTGCTCGGCCATCTCGGATCCTTGGTCCCAGGTGAGTGACTTCATCTGCATCTGCGCTGGCAGGGTGGCGGCCATGGCGATCAACGCGTCGACAACGGTGGTGCTGTCGTGTTGGTCGGGCAGCCGATGGAGCAGGACGAACCGTGAGGCGCGTTCGACCAAGGTGATGATGGCGGTCTGGTTGCGTGCTCCGAGGACCAAGTCACCCTCCCAGTGGCCCGGGATCGCTCGATCGGCTGCCTCGGCCGGTCGTGTGGAGATGTGATGACCCTGCAGCCATGGTCGTCCCGTCCGGGGCGGTAGCTTCGAGTGGGGGATGCGGTGGGTCCGTCCGGATCGCAGTGCCTTGTCGATCCTCAGTTCCTCGCGCAGGGAACCCCTGCCCTGGACGTAGAGGGCCTGGTAGATCGTCTCGTGGCTCACGGAACCATCTTTGCCATGCTGCGCCGCCAGACGGATCGACACCTGCCGGGGCGACCAGTGAGAGTTCAACCCCTCGACGACCCGTTGCCGCAGCACGGGATCGTCCAACCTTGACCGTTTCGGACGTCCCCGACGGCCCGCGGCCGCGGTCTCGGCAGCCTCAGCCCGATACCCGGTCGGTGTCGAGTTGCGGGCGATCTCTCGGCTGACCGTCGACGCCGACACCCCCAGCTGGCCGGCGATGCGCCGTAACGACCACCGCTGGACCAACCCGACATGGATCAACGTCCGATCCGCCAACGACAACCGGGCCCCGTGTGACGGCGCCGGGTGCGGCAGCACCGGCCGTACAACCTCGACCTCAACAACCAGACCGCCATGACGACCACGCTTCAGATCCATGCCAGCAGCATGCAACCAACCAGCAGCCGTCCCCGCGCTCACACCCACCTGATCCGCGGCCCTCTGCGCCGAGTACCCCGACGCCGCCAACCACAGCACCCACTCCCGCATCCACCCCGGGTAACCCGGATTCCCACGACGCATGCAACACCTCCGAACAACGTGTTGCACTGACACCCTGACTCCACCCTGAGGGCCGCATGTTTTGGTGAGAGTTTGCAATCAGTCGGTGGAGAACGGGTCGCGGTCAGTCGGCGGAGAACGGGTCGCGGTCAGCCGGTGGAGAACGGGTCGGCGGTCACTTCTGGTTCTTGAGGCGGTTCTGCTCGGCGAGCACCGACTGTTGCACCTGGCGCTCCCGCACCAGCCACTGTGGGGGAGCCGCCAGCAGGGCACCGATCTCGTCCGCGGTGAGAGCCTCGGTGATGCCCGAACGCGCCAGCCCCGAGTTCGAGACCCCCAACTTTTGGGCCACGACGTCGCGCGGGAAGGGGCCGTTGCGGCGCAGGTCCGTCAGCCACTGCGGCGGGTTGGCCCGCAACTCGTCGACCTCGGCGCGGGTGATCGGGGTCGTCCGGAACTCCTCGGGGGTGGCGGGCAGGTAGATGCCCAGCTTGGCCGCCGCGGTCGCCGGCTTCATCGTCTGACTCATGCGGCGCAGCCTAGACCGACTAGCCTCGGCGTGTGACCTCCGAGCCCACCGCCAGCCCCCGCGGCCCCCTGCGGATCGGCTTCGTGCCCGGGGTGACGCTGACCAAGTGGCGACGCATCTGGGACGAGCGCTTCCGCACCCCGCTCGAGATCATCGACCTCACCGAGCCCGACCAGCGCCGGGCCGTGGTGACCGGCGAGGTCGACCTGGCCTTCGTCCGGCTGCCGATCGACCGCGCGGGGCTGCACCTGATCCCCCTCTACGACGAGGACCCCGTGGTCTGGCTGAGCAAGGACCACCTGCTCGCCGAACTCCACGAACTGACCGCGGACGACCTCGCGGACGAGCGGGTGATCCACGACGCCGAACCCGCCTCGATCGAGCTGGCCACCTACTCGGCCGCCGTGCTGCGGGTGCCGCTCTCGGTCGCCCGCACCGGCAGCCGCAAAGACCTCGTGCACCGTCCGTTCGTCGGCGGCGAGCCCACCACCATCGGGTTGGCCTGGCTGACCAGCTCGGACGCCCCCCTCGTCGAGGAGTTCATCGGCGTGGTGCGGGGTCGCACGGCACAGAGTTCGCGCAGCCAGGCCGAACGGGAGTCTCGCCAGCCGGCGAAGGCGCCCGCCCAGACCCCGAAGCGCCCCGCGCACAAGGGCCAATCAGGGGCGAAGGGTCAGGCAAGCCCCAACGGTCAGGCAGGCAGGGGTCGGAACGTCAGACGAGGCGCAGGCCGACGCGGACGGTGATCGCCTCGCGCTGTCCGCCGACGTGCACGATGTCGTCACCGTCAACGGTCAGTTGGGTGCGGTGCTGACCCAGGGCCCGCCGGACGACGTCGAGCTTGTCGGAGAGGTCGAGCCACTCCACACCCTCGCCGATCGACCCCTCTCCGAACCGCTCCGAGTGACCGGACTGGAAGACCTCGGCCAGCGGCAGCCCGAGCCGCTTGCAGGCCAGCTCCACCGCCTCGCGGGCGGTGACGTGGTCGGGGTGGCCGTAGCCGCCGAGTTCGTCGTAGGTGACCACCAGCTGCGGATCGACGCTCTCGAGCCAGGCGGCGATGTCGGCCGAGACCTCGTCCAACGCTGACAGGCTGAACGCGTGCGCGGGGGAGTCGAGGGCCGGCCCGGCCACTGACGGGGTCACCCAGCGCATGCCCGAATCGGAGTAGCGGCGCTCCTCGAGACCGGCCGCGCGGGCGGCGCCCTGGCCCAGGAACTCGGCGCGCTCCACCCCGAGCGTGGCCAGGGCTCGTCCGAGTTCGCGTTCCCGCTCGGTGTCGAGTGCCTCGGCGTGGTGCAGGGCGTCGGCGTCCGAGACGTCGAAGGTGCCCGGCACGATCTCGCCCTGCTCACCGCGGGTGGCGGTGAGCACGCGCACGTCGACACCCTGTTCGCGCAGGTGGGCGATCAGGGCGCCGGTGGCGATGGTTTCGTCGTCGGGGTGGGCATGGACGAAGGCCACGCGGCTGACGCCATGGAAGAAGGTCGAGGTCACGGGCACTCCATCGGGGGTGGGGGCGGCTTGGCTGCGTCGCTGCAGGTCACGGTAGAGCTCGACCAGGGCGGCGGCGGTGTGGTTCCAGTCGAACCGTCGGGCGTGGATGGGGGCGACGGCGCTCATGCGCTCGTGCAGCCCGGGGGTGGTGAGCACGTGTGTGATGGCCTTGCCCCAGTCGGCCGGGTCGCGCGAGTCCATCAGTTGGCCGGTCTCGCCGTGCACGACGGCCTCGCGCAGTCCACCCGCGGCGGCCGCGATCACCGGAACCCCCGAGGCGGCGGCCTCGAGGGCGATCAGTCCGAAGGTCTCGGAGTGCGACGGCACCAGCATCAGCCGGGCGCCCCTGATCAGGGCGGCCAACTGGTCGCGGTCCTGGCCGCCGACGAATTCCACCTCGTCGGCCAGACCGAGGCGGTCGACGAGGGCGGCGAGGTCTCGTCCGTAGTCGGCGAAGTCGGCCGAGTAGTCACCGGCGATCACCAGCCGGGGGCGGATCCACTTCTCGACGTGGGCGAGGGCGCGCATCGCCAGATCGGGGCCCTTCAGGGGCTGCAGGCGGGCGGCGAAGATGGCGTACCCGTTGCCGCCGTCCGACTCCGCGTCGGCGGCGAGGCCGGGGAAGAACTGGTCGCGGTCGACGCCGGGGGCAATGATGTGCACCCGCTCGGCGCTGGCCCCGCAGCGCTGCACCACGGTGCCGGCCTCGGCGGCCGAGATGGCCACGACCGCGTCGGAGGTCTGCGCCGCGACCCGCTCACCGGGCACCCGCGCGGGTGACTCCGGGGGCTCACCGGACGACAGCGGCGACCCCGGCAGGGCGGCCACCGAGTGGAAACTCTGCACGTGGGGCACGCGCCAGGCGCGGGCCACGTCGAGGGCGGCCACGCCCGACATCCAGTGGTGGGAGTGCACGATGTCGGGGGCCTCGAGGGTGCGCAGACCCTCGCGGAACTCGTCAATGTGGGCGTCGATGGCCGACTTCGCCAGCGGCGCCAGCGGACCCGCCGGAAGGGTGATCAGGGTGATGGTGCCGGTTCCCGTCGCCGACTCCGCGGACGACTCCGAGGCCAGCTCTGAGGACGGCGTGACGTCTGAGGTGTCGGGGTCGTCCGGCGAGGTCTTGCGCGTCACCAGGGTGACGTCATGGTGCTGACGGGCCAGCGCGGTGGCGATGTTCCACTCGACCACGTTCATGCCGCCGGCGTCACCCGAACCGGGGATGGCCACCGGTGAGGTGTGCATCGAGACGAACAGAATCTTCACCCGTCGAGCCTAACCAGCGGCGTCTGGGGTGTCAGGACTCGTCCGCCGAGGGCACAATGCGCTGACTAAGCCCTGCAGCACCCGCACCACGACGTCGGCGGCTGCGGCACTCACCTTCTCGACCGTCGCCTCGTGATCGGCAGCGGCATCGACGCCGCACAGGTCGGAGATGCCGCGCACCGAGACGAAGCCGACCCCGAACGTGTGCGCCACCTGGGCGATCGCCGTGGCCTCCATTTCGACGGCCACCGTGCCCGGGAAGTCGCGCTGCACCGCCTCGATCCGGTGGCCGGCGACGAACACGTCGGCCGAGGCGTGGGGTCCGACCACCACCCCGGGCATGTCGCCGACGGCGGCCAGCGCCGCCGGATCACTGGGGAAGAACGCGGGCATGCCCGGCACCTGACCGAGCGCATACCCGAAGGCGACGGCGTCGGCCTGGTGGTAGCGGTGCTCGCTGCCGACGGCCACTTGCCCGATCTCGACGGCGCCCGCGAACCCTCCGGCCGACCCGACCGAGACCACCAGCGAGGTCTCGACCTGTTGCAGAGCCACTGTCGTCGCCACGGCGGCGTTCACCAGCCCGATGCCCGAGCGCACCAGCAGCACGTCGTGACCGGCCAGCGTCGCCGGCTGCAACCGGGCCCGACCCAGCTCGACGGCCTCGCCCGTCAGCGAGCCGCGGGCGACCAGCGGGGCGAACTCCGACTCCATGGCCGCCACGATGACGGCGCGCACGCTCGTCCGCTGCGACGACGCAGCACTCACGCCGTGACCTGCGACCACTCGGAACGCCGGGCGAGGAAGGCGGCGGCCGCGGCCTGGGCGCCCTCAAGGGTGTGGGAGGCGGCCCAGCCGCACTGCACCTCGTTGGCGGCAGGCACCTCGGTGGCGGCCACCACGTCTGACAGCGCCGCCGCCAGGGTGTCGAGGAAGCCGTCGAAGCCACCGCGGTCGTCCTGGTTGACGACCAGCACGTAGAACCCGGTCTGGCAGCCCATCGGCGAGACGTCGATCACGTTGTCGACATGGTCGCGGATCTTCTCGGCCAGCGTGTGCTCCAACGAGTGCACCGTCGGCATCTCGAGGTGCTCGCGGTTGGGTTGGGTGAAGCGCACGTCGTACTTCGTGAGCACGTCACCGCCGGGCAGGGGCTTGGTGTCCGCCACCCGCACGTACGGGGCGGCGACGGTGCGGTGGTCGAGGTTGAAGCTCTCGACGTTCATGCGTGCGGTCGCGGGCTGCTGCCCGGGATTCTGGGGTTCCGACATGGCCCCAGCCTAGGCTCCCGGCCCGTGGGCGGTCGCCTCCACGATCGGACGAAGCTCCAGCCACCACTGGTCGACGGGGCGACGGGTCTTCATGTCCATCACCTCGTGGAAGTGGGCGAGGTTGCCGGTCTCGATGCCCGCGCCGGTGAGGCCCACGTACAGGCCGTCGTGCTTGCCGGTCTCGAACTGACCCCGAATGACCGTGATCGCCCGGCTGACCAGGCGCACCGCCAGCAGCCGGTCGAACGGGGTCGGGTTGCCACCCTGCTGCAGGTGCCCGAGCACGGCCTGGCGCACGTCGAACAGCTCACCGCCGCCCTCCTCGAACAATCGGGTGAGGAAGTCGGTGGTGTAGTGGTCGTTCGCCCCCTCAGACCTGACCGCCAGGAACAGGCGTCGTCCGGTCGAGAAGGAGTCCTTCATCCATTCCAGGTCTCTCACCAGCATCTCGAGGGTGACGCCCTCCTCGTGCAGGTAGATGCGCTCGGCACCGCCCGCCAGTCCCCCGACGGCCGCCAGGTAGCCACACTGTCGTCCCATGGCCTCGACGACGAAACAGCGCTTGGTCGCGGTGCCCGACTGCTTGATGCGGTCGATCGACTCGGTGATCGCGTTCAGCGCGGTGTCGGCGCCGATGGCCAGCTCCGAGCCGGGCAGGTTGTTGTCGATGCTGGCCGGCACGCACACGATCGGAATGTTGAAGGCGGGGTAGCGGTCGCGCTCGTGGTTGAGCAGCCAGGCCCCCTCGTAGGCGTTGAAGCCGCCGACCACCAGCAGAGCCGAGATCTGGTGTTCCTCGATGGCGCGCGAGATCGAGTACAGGTGCTCGATCTCGGGCACGTCGCGCTTGGTGCCGAGATTGGCGCCGCCCTCGCCCATCCAGCCCTCGACGTCACCCCAGCCGAGTTCGGTGAGGTCGCCGTCGCGCAGCCCGTCGAACCCGTTGCGCACGCCCATCACCCGGAACCCGCGACTCAGCCCGAGCCGGACGGCCGCCTCGGCCGTGGTGTTCATGCCCGGCGCCAGACCCCCCGCGTGCAGCACCGCGATGCGCGGCCTGGTCGGTGACGACCACTCGACGCGCTCGGGATGGTTGAGTTCGTCGAAGATGTCGGCCATCTCGTGGAACGATCCGCCGCGCAGTGCCATCGCCTGGTCGAAGTCCTTGGCCGCGATGTGTTGGGGCACCTCGCGGGTGGTGCGCACCGCCTCGACCAGGTCGACCGGGGTCACCCGGTTGCCACGAATGCCGAGCACCGACCCGGGGTCGCCGGCTTGGGCGGCCAACACCTGGTGCACGGCCTTGTACCCCAGCCAGGTCGACGCCCACCGGTCGTAGGCACTCGGACGACCGCCCCGTTGCACATGGCCCAGGATCGTGACGCGGGCCTCCTCGTTCAACTTGTCCTTGATGACGTCGGCCACCCGCTGGGCGGTGATCGGGGTGCCGTCGCGGCCTTGGGCACCCTCGGCGACGATCACCATCGACTCGCGGCGACCCTGCTCGCGGCCTCGCTTGAGGGCGGTCGCCAGGCGATCCTCCCAGCCGTCGGCCGGTGGGTTCTCGGGGACGAAGACCCAGTCGCAGCCGCCGGCGATGGCCGCCATCAGGGCGAGGTAGCCGCAGTGTCGTCCCATCACCTCGACGACGAACCGACGCTGGTGGCTGGCCGAGGTCGACGACAGCGCGTCGAGCGCCTCGATGATGCGGTGCAGGGCGGAATCGGCGCCGATGGTCATGTCGGTGCCGACCAGGTCGTTGTCGATGGAGCCGACCAGCCCGGCGATCATCAGCGCGGGGTGGGCGTCGGCCTCGGTCTGGGTGATGCGCCCCTCGGTGACCAGTTCGGTGAGCAGGTCGGGCCATTCGCGGGCGAACAGGTCGGCACCCGACAGTGACCCGTCGCCGCCGATCACCACCAGCCGATCGATGCCGCGGTCAACCAGGTTGGCGGCGGCCTGCTTGCGGCCCCAGCGCTCCTTGAAGTCCAGGCTGCGGTAGGTGCCGATCACGGTGCCGCCCTTGTGCAGGATCGAGCCGACGTCGTCCCAGTCGAAGCGCTTGATGCCGTCGCCGCCCTCGATCATGCCCTGGTAGCCCTCGTAGATCGCGAACACCTCGGCGCCCAACGACAAGGCGGTGCGGACGACGGCCCGGACCGCTGCGTTCATGCCCTGGGCGTCGCCGCCGGAGGTGAGAATGCCGAGGCGGGGCACGCGGGTGGCCGATGGGGTCGGGGCTGGGGTCGCAGACACCCGTCCAGTCTCGCAGTCGGCCCGGGGGGCGGCCGTGGGTGGGCCAGAAGTTGTCTCGTGGGCCACCCAACAGAACCGGTCCACTCCTTGGAATCCCGACCCGCCCGCTACTAACTGAATGGCCGCTCTGTTTGAATGGGGTCAGGAATCATCGCCATCCTCCTGCGGGAGGCATCCAGTCAAGGAAGAGTGGACCCCATGAGCAATCTGTCCCTGCAGCTGTACACGATCCGTGAGGAGCTCGAGACCAATCGCGAGCAGGCCCTCGACGTGGTCGCCTCCACCGGCATCACCGAGGTCGAACCCTTCGGCATCACCGGTTTCCGTGAGTGGCTGCCCGAGGCCTTGGCCAAGCGTGGCCTGAAGGTCACCACCACCCACACCGACGTGCTGGGCGACTTCGACAACTCGGTCGCCGCACTCAAGGAGGTGGGCGGCACCACCCTCGTCCAGCCGTTCTTCGACCCGCAGAAGTGGACGACCCAGGAGGGCATCCAGGAGCTCGCCACTGCCCTGAACGCCGCCGCCAAGAAGGCCGCCGCCGAGGGCCTGAAGGTGGGCTACCACAACCACCACTTCGAGTTCTTCACCGACTTCGACGGCGTCAACTCCTACGACTACTTCGTGTCGCTGCTCGACCCCGAGGTCGTGCTCGAGGTCGACACCTACTGGGTGACCGTCGCCGGTCACGACGTGCTCGCCCTGCTCGAGCGTCTGGGCGACCGCGTGACCCACCTGCACGTCAAGGACGGGCCCGCACCGGTCACCACCGAGTTCTCGATGGAGAAGCACGCCGAGCAGCCCGCCAACCAGGTGCTCGGACAGGGCAAGATCGACCTCGACGCCTTGCTGAACGCCAACCCCGACAAGACGTGGGTGGTCGAGTTCGACAAGACTGACGGCGCCATCCTCGACGATGTCGTCGCGTCGATCAGCTACCTGCAGAACCGCTGATCGCGCTTCGCCCCAGCAGTACCCCCGAACACAGCATCACCCGCAAGCCAAGCACCACGAAGGACATTCATGACTGACACCACCGCCCCCGCCAAGAAGCTGCGCGTCGGCATCATCGGCCTGGGCTTCATCGCCCGCGGCAAGCACCTGCCGGGCCTCGCCTCGATCTCTGACGAGGTCGACATCATCGCCTTCTGCGACTTCGAGCAGGAGAAGTGCGACGAGTACATCGAGAAGTACGGCGTCGAGGGCAGCTACACCACCAACGACTGGAAGCAGGTCGTGGCCGACGAGACGCTGGACGTGATCCACGTCTGCACCTGGAACGTGAGCCACGCCGAGATCACCTGCGCCGCCCTCGAGGCCGGCAAGCACGTGCTCTGCGAGAAGCCGATGGCCATCTCGTCCGACGAGGCCAAGAAGATGGTCGAGACCGCCAAGAAGACCGGCAAGATCCTCTCGATCGGCTACCAGAACCGCTACCGCCCCGACGTGCAGATGGCCCGCAAGGCCGTGGACGATGGCCTGCTCGGCGACATCTACGTCGGCAAGGCGCACGCCATTCGCCGCCGCGGCGTGCCCACCTGGGGCGTGTTCACCGACGTCGAGAAGCAGGGCGGTGGCCCGCTGATCGACATCGGCACCCACGCGCTCGACCTGTCGCTGTGGCTGATGGACAACTACGAGGTCGACTCGGTCTCGGGCTCGGTCTTCCACAAGATCTCCGAGATTCCCTACGGCGATGCCGGTTCGGACTTCCCGCAGGACAACTTCTCGACCGAGGACTCGGCCTTCGGCTACATCAAGATGAAGAACGGCGCGATGATCTTCCTCGAGGCCGCGTGGGCGATCAACCTCGCCCACTCGCGCGAGGCTGCCGTCACCCTGGCCGGCACCAAGGGCGGCGTCGAGCTCGACCACGACGGTGGACCCTACGAGGCCACCATCAACAACGTGGTGGCCGGGCGCACCGTGCTCACCAAGAGCGACGCCGGGCGGTTCTTCTCGCCCGGGGCAGCCGCCGCCGGTGACGCAGAGAACGAGGCCAAGGCCTTCTACGGTGCCGTGCGGGGCGAGAGCGACCTGGTCGTCAAGCCCGAGCAGGCGCTCGTCGTGACCCAGATCCTCGAGGCCATCTACGCCTCGGCCAAGTCGGGCGAGCCCGTCAAGTTCTGAGTTCGGCACCGCGAGCCGGTCACTCCTGCGCCACCCGCGTGGCCAGTGGGTGACCGGCTCGCGGCATCACCGCCCTCGTCCACCCGCCTCACCACCCTTCGTCCCACACACACTTCGAGAGGAACGCACATGAAGCTGGGATTCCTGACCGCCTGCCTGCCGACCTGGTCGCTCGAGCAGATCGCCGACTACGCCGTCGAGCAGGGCTACCAGACCCTGGAGGTCGCCTGCTGGCCCGGCGGCCCCGCCACCCGTGACTTCGAGGCGTCGCACATCGACGTCTCGAACCTCGACGCCGAGGTCGAGCGGGTCAACAAGATTCGCGAGAAGACCGGGCTCGAGATCACCTCGCTGGCCTACTACGAGAACAACCTCAACGGTGACCTCGAGCGGCGTGGGCAGATTCGTGAGCACTTCAAGAAGGTCATCGACATGGCCGCCGCGCTCGACGTGAAGACGGCGGGCACCTTCATCGGCCGCGACATGGCCAAGTCGATCAACGAGAACCAGCGCGAGGCCGAGCGCGTGTTCCCCGAGATCACCGATCACGCCGGCGAGAAGGGCGTGAAGGTCGTCATCGAGAACTGCGTGATGGAGGGCTGGCACCCCGACGGCTACCCCGGCAACATCGCCTACTCGCCCGAGCTGTGGGAGTGGATGTGCAAGGAGCTGGGGCTGTTCCTCAACTGGGACCCCAGCCACCTGACCTGGATCGGCATCGACCCGGTCGAGACCATCGAGCCGTTCGCGGAGTACATCGTGCACGCCCAGGCCAAGGATCTCGAGCTGTTCCCGCGCAAGCGCAACGAGATGGGCTTCTACGGCACCATCAACAAGGGCGGCAACCCCTGGTACATGGGCTGGTGGCGCTACCGCGTGCCAGGCCGCGGCACCGTTGACTGGCCGAAGGTCGTCGACAAGCTCTACGAGGTGGGCTACACCGGCACCCTCTCGGTCGAGCACGAGGACCCGCTGTGGGGTGGTGATCCCGAGAAGAACATCGAAGGATTGCGGATCGCCTACAACCACCTGCGCCCGCTGATCGGCTCCATCGAGCCGAACCTGTCGCACCTGGCCTGAGCTGCCGGGTCGTCCGATCTGGCGCGGCTCGGGTCGTCCGATCAGGCCGGGTTGGTCGTCCGATCTGGCGCAAACTCCTAGGAAAACGTGCCGCCCCCAGGAAACTTCCTGAGGGCGGCACGTTTTCCTGCTGGTCTGTGGACGACGGCGTCGAGGCCGCGCGCCCGGACGAGCCGCTCCTCGCTCTCGCGCCAGCCGCCCCCTCGCTCTCCCATCTGCCGCCTCTTGCCGCGTTTGCACCATGCTGCACCGTGGGCAGATGCGAGCAGGGGCGGCAGATGCCAGCAGAGGCGGCAGCTGGGCCCTCGACCGGACCCTGGTGCGCGCGCCAAGGTGAACTTTGTCTGAACGGTGAGCGTCGGGGCTTCGGCTCGGATTGCGCGGAACCCGCACGGGGGCGCACCCTTCTGGTGTGACCGAAGTGTTCATCATTCTGGGAGCCGTGATCGTCGTCGCCCTCGCGTTCGACTTCACCAATGGGTTCCACGACACCGCGAACGCCATGGCGACCTCCATCGCCACCGGTGCCCTGAAGCCCAAGACCGCCGTCGGGCTGTCCGCGATCCTCAACCTGATCGGCGCCTTCCTGTCGATCCAGGTGGCCCTGACCGTCACCAAGGACGTGATCAGGATTCAGGACGACACCGGCGCCCCCCTCGCCATCGACCACACGGTGCTGCTGGGCGTGGTGTTGGCCGGCCTCGTCGGCGGGGTGCTGTGGAACCTGGTCACGTGGCTGCTGGGCATTCCCTCCTCGTCGTCCCACGCCCTCTTCGGCGGACTGATCGGCGCCACCATTGCCGGCTTGGGCACCTCGTCGGTCAAGTGGAGCGGCATCGTCGAGAAGGTGGCGATCCCGGCGATCGCGGCACCGGTGGTGGCCGGCCTGGTGGCGGCCTTGGCCACCTGGCTCGTCTACCGGATCGCCGCGAAGGTGCCCGACGGCACCCGCACCCGCGGCTTCCGCTGGGGCCAGATCGGGTCGGCCTCGCTGGTCTCGCTCGCGCATGGCACCAATGACGCCCAGAAGACGATGGGCGTGATCACCCTGGCCCTGATCGCGGCAGGTCAGTGGACCGTCGTGCAGGGCATTCCGTGGTGGGTGAAGGTGCTGTGCGCCGTCGCCATCGCCGCGGGCACCTGGTCGGGCGGGTGGCGGGTCATCCGCACCCTCGGCAAGGGCTTGGTCGAGATCGACTCCCCGCAGGGCATGGCCGCCGAAACCGCCTCGGCCGCGATCATCCTGTCGTCGTCGCACGCCGGCATGTCGCTGTCGACCACGCACGTGGCCACCGGGTCGATCCTGGGCTCGGGGGTCGGCAAGCCCGGCGCCCAGGTGCGCTGGGGTGTGGCCGGCCGCATGCTGGTGGCCTGGCTGATCACGCTGCCCGCCGCGGCCGCCGTCGGCGCGGTCTGCGAGTTGCTGGTGCGCTTCCTGCCCGGCCTGGCCGGCGAGGGTGCGGTGCTCGTGCTGCTGGCCGCGGCCGTCGTGCTGATCCTGCTGCGGGCCCGCAAGAACCCGATCCACCACGCCAACGTGAACGACGAGTGGGACGGTGGCCTGACCCCGGCCGAACTCGAGCAGACCCAGACCCAGAACGAGAAGGTGCCGGCATGACCCCCCTCGAACTGCACGCCGCCACGCTGGTGCGCGAACTGGCCACGGTGATGGTGGTGGCCCTCGCCCTCGGCGCCGGCATCCCGGCGATCTTCGCCGCCGGCATGCGCGCCACGACCATGGGGCGCACCGTCAGCGCCGACGGCCACTCCGAGACCGGCACGATGTCGGTCAGCGGCCGCGTGCTCAGCACGCTGTGCTTCGCGGTGGTGGCCCTCGCCGTGCTCTGCGGCGTCGCCTTCATCGTCGCCGGCAAGCAGATCATGAAGGCGTTCTGAGTCATGGGCGACTCGATCATCTCGAAGGTGGTGGGCTGGCTGACCGCCGGCTATCCCCAGGGCGTTCCGGCGCAGGACATGCTGCCGCTGCTCGAGGTGCTGCGGCGTCGCCTGACGCCCGGCGAGGTCGACGACGTCGCCCAGAGACTGGCCGAGGCCCAGGTGGTGCCCGTGACCGCCGAGCAGATCCGCGAGATGGTGCTCACCGTCGTCCGCGAACAGCCCTCGGACGACGACGTGCACCGGGTGGCGTCGCACCTGGCACTGGGTGGGTGGCCGTTGGCCACCGCCGACTTCGGACGACCCGAGGCCTGAGCGCCCCCAAACCCCATCGCCCACCGAGGCCCTGGGGCGGGTCAGTCGACCCCGTTCTCGAGGTCGGCCGCGAGGATCTCGTTGAGCAGGGCTCGGGTGCGCGTCTGCAACGACCGCAGGTGCTTGCCGCGCTCGCGCCGGTTCATGGTCTCGACGAGCGGCAGCTTCGCGCGGATCTGAGTGGCGCGGGCCTGCCACCCGGCCGCCTGAGCCTCCCGGACGAGCCTGGCGCCCTTCCCCTGCTGGGCGTCGGTGGCGTAGCGGTCGATCTCGTCGAGCTGGGCCCGCAGCGCGGCGACGGGGGAGCGTTTCTTGCCGGCGTCCTGCAGGTTGGTGACCATCGTGCGCACCTGGTCGGAGATCCGGTCGTCCTTGTTGAGGGCCTCCCAGACCTCGCCGGCGGCCTTGGTGGCCACGATGATCACGCTGGCCAGGGCGCCGATCTTGGCGGTGTCCAGCTTGTTGCTCTGCTTGTCGCCCGTGTTGTCGGCCATGGCGTCACTGTACGCAGCCGACGGGCGTGCACGGTGGGTTGGGGAGGCATGACAGTGACTCTCTGAACCCTTGACCCCCTTGAGCGGCGGCCCGAGAGTTGGTGCTGACCGACGAGGAGCCTGATGTCAGCCGAACCACGAACCACGCCCCAGCCCAGCACCCCCCAGCCCAGCACAGCCGAGACCGGCGCGCTGGCGCCGCTGCGTCGTCCGCTGTTCGCGCTGCTCTGGGCAGGCGTGCTGATCTCGGGCTTCGGCAGCTGGATGCAGAACGTCGGCGCCCAGTGGACCTTCGTCAACGCCCCGAACGCGGCGGTGATCGTCTCGATCGTGCAGGCGGCCACCCCCCTGCCGATGCTTCTGCTGGCGCTGCCGGGCGGAGTGCTGGCCGACAGCTTCGACCGCCGACACATCCTGATCGTGACCCAGATCTACTTCGCCCTGGTCTCGACCACGATCGCGGTGCTGTCGTTCGGCAACCAGCTCACGGCCGTCACGCTGATCGCCCTCACCCTCGCCGTCGGTGCCGGCATGGCGCTGCAGTTGCCGACCTGGTCGGCGCTCATCCCCGAGGTGCTGCCGCGCGAGGAACTGCGCGCCGCGGCCCGCCTCGACATGGTGTCGGTGAACCTCTCGCGCGCCGCCGGCCCGGCCGTCGCCGGGCTGGTGATCGCTGGCCTCGGCGTCTCGTGGACCTTCCTCTTGAACGCCTTCTCGGTGATCCCGATGCTGCTGGTCGTGGCTCTGTGGCGTCGTTCCCGCGCGC
The DNA here is from genome assembly GCF_051192575.1 of Aestuariimicrobium soli. Classification (NCBI taxonomy): domain Bacteria; kingdom Bacillati; phylum Actinomycetota; class Actinomycetes; order Propionibacteriales; family Propionibacteriaceae; genus Aestuariimicrobium; species Aestuariimicrobium soli. Next base: position 14,716 of record NZ_JBPJSQ010000003.1, read on the forward strand.
AGCGCTCGGGCCAGCGCGAGCGCTTCCTGCCCGCGCTGCTGACCGGGTCGCGGTACGTGCGACACGATCCGGTGGTGCGCCGCATCCTGGTGCGGCTGGGGCTGTTCGTCGTGCCCGCCACCTCGATCTGGGCGCTGCTGGCCATCATCGCGACCCGCCGGTTGGGGCTCGGTGCCGGCGGCTACGGGCTGCTCTACACCGCGTTCGGGCTGGGCCCAGTGGCGGGTGCGCTGGTGATCCCGCGGGTGCGCCGACTGGTGTCGACCAACGCCCTGTTGGTGATCACGGGCCTGCTCTACGCCGTCTGTCTGGCCGGCGTGGTGTGGGTGCCCGGCATCGTCGCGGCTGCACCGCTGCTGATGGTGGTCGGGGCTGGCTGGATGGCCGCCACCTCGACGTTCATCGCCGAACTGCAGCTGGTGTTGCCCGCCTGGGTCAGGGCCTGCGCGATCGGCATCTACATGATGACCTTCACCGGCTCTCAGGCCGTGGCCGCGCCGGTGTGGGGTCTGGTCGCCCAGCGCTTCGAGGTGCAGTGGGCGATCGTGGCAGCCGCCGCCACCGTGGCCCTCACCACGCTGATCGGCATGATCTGGCTGCCGCTGCCCGACACCTCACACCGCGACCCCTCGCCCGTCAAGTACTGGGGCGACGCCCGCCTGGTGCTGGCCGACGACCCGGGTCAGGGGGCCGTGATGGTGGTCTGCGAGTACACCATCGCCGCCGAGAACGAGACCGCCTGGCTCGAGGCGATGGAGCCGATGCGCCGCAGTCGCCTGCGCTCGGGCGCCTTCCGGTGGGACCTGTTCCGCGTCGCCGAGCATCCGGGGGTCTTCCACGAGGTCTTCGAGGTCTCCAGCTGGGCCGAACACGTGCTGCAGCACGAGGGTGGACGACTCACCCGCGACGACCAGCGCATCGAGGAGCGGGCGCTGGGGTTCTCGCACCCACCGGTCGTCACCCGTCACCTGGTGCCGCCCTCACCCGCATCACCGGTCGAGTCCTAGACTTCGGCGAATGGATCGTCCCACCCTGCACCTGACCGTCGGTCTGCCCGGCACGGGCAAGACCACTCTCGCCCGGCACATCGCGGACGAGACCGGTGCCCTGCGCCTCACCCCCGATGAATGGATGCGGCCCCTGTTCGGGGTCTCCGACGTCGACGGCAAGCGCGACGTGCTCGAGGGACGCCTGATCTGGACCGGCTTCCAGGCCCTGCGCGGCGGTCTCTCGACGATCCTCGACTTCGGCTGTTGGTCGCCCGAGGAGCGCTGGGCGATCCGTGACCTGGCCCGGCTCGCGGGGGCCGACTTCCGGCTGCACCACCTCACCCTTCCCGAGTACGAGCGCCGCGCCCGCTGCGACCAACGCTGGCTCGAGACCCCGCACGAGACCTTCGAGATGACCGCGGCCGACCACGACCTCTACGCGACCCAGTGCATTCCCCCGAGTGCGGACGAGCTCGCCGGTCACCCCATGCCCGCACCGGCCGACGGGCACGAGTCGTGGGCGGCCTGGGCCTCGTCCCGCTGGCCGGGTCTGCCGCGACTCGACCTGTCGACGGAGACCAAAAGCCGCTGACGAGCTGGCCCCGCCTGTGCCACAGTGGGCCCATGAGTAGCGACGAGAAGCCGATCGATCCCAAGGAAGCGATGCGGCGGGCCCTGGAGAAGAAGAACCAGGCCTCGCACGCCTCGGCCGCGGCCGGCCCGAACGCCGACCAGAAGCTCGCCGGGGGTCCGCACGGTCAGGCCGGCGGCAAGCGCGTGTTCCGACGCAAGTCGGGCGGCTGATGCCGGCCTCCAGCCCCGATCAGGAACAGTTCGACCGACTCGCCGCGCGCCTCGATGACCTCGAGGCGCGCGGTGGTGCTCTGCCCCACCCCGAGGCCGAGGACGTGCGCCGGCACGGGGCGGTGGGCGACGGCGCCACCGACGACACCGAGGCCGTCGAGGCGGCCTGCCGGGCGGCGGGTCGCGATGGCACGGTCTTCTTCGGGCGGGGCCGGTTCCTGGTCACGCGACGCATCGTGCTTCCCCTGGGGCAGCAGTGGCAGGGGCCCGGCATCGCCGAAACGGGGCCGGGTGAGGTGCCCACCCACGCCATCCTCACCCGCGTGCCCGACGGCCCGGCCATCGAGGCGTCGTACAACACGGTCTTCCGCTCGCTGCGCATCGAGGGCGATGGCACCGGCCACGGCATGGTGCTGCGTGGATCGGTGCGGTTCGACGAGGTCAGCCTGCAGGGCTACGACCTGGCGATCAGTTGCGACAAGCTCTGGTACGGCCATCTGCAGGGGTTGCGGCTGTACCGCAACCGCGTCGGCCTGCGCGTCGACATCGCCTACAACCTCACCCTGATCGCGCCGCGCATCAACTGCAGCGACGTCGACGGTGTTCCCGGGGTGGGCATCGAGCTCGCCCACAACGTCGACCTGAAGATCTTCGGTGGCGCGATCGAGGCCTACCGGGTGGGCATCCGCACCGGCAATCAGGACTCGGTGCACCTGCACTCGGTCTACTTCGAGTCGAACGCCCCCCGGCCCGAGGCGCTCGGCGACGACGGCGCGGTCGGGGTGCAGCTGAGCGGCACCCGGTCGACCACCGTCACGGCTCTGGGCTGTTACGTCTATCTCACCCACCATGCGGCCTGGATCGACGCCGACGTTGTCGACACCACCGGCAGCCTGGTGGCGATGGGGAACACGTTCAAGGGCGGCAACCCGCGCGGTGACAGGCGCAACCTGGCCTATCGCTGGGCGAACGGGTCGGCGATGCGGGTGTCGTTGACCGGTGACCAGTGGACGCAGGTGCAGCACAAGGACAACGCCAGTTACCTCGCCCCGGGGTCGGCGCTGCCGCTGCACGCCCAGGTCTCGCCGCCACCCGGGTCGCGGGCCACCGACCCTGTCAACCAGGTGCGGGCGCTGGCCTCACCCTTCGTCCGGACGATGGCGAGGGTCGGGCGACGGGTCGCCAACCGGCTCAGCCGGTGACCTTGACCAGCCAGCCGCGGGTGTCGGGCACTCGTCCGTACTGCAGGTCGAGCAGGTGCTGACGCAGCTCGGCGGTCACGCGGCCGACCGAGCCGTCGCCGACGGTGAGGTCGTCCCCGTCGGGTGAGGAGAACCCCGTGATGGGGGTGACGACCGCGGCGGTGCCGCACGCGAACACCTCGGTGATGGTGCCGTCGAGCAGGCGGGTGCGCACCTCGGCGAACTCGATGGGCCGCTCGCTGCGCCGCAACCCGTGCTCGGCGGCCAGTTCGAGCAGCGAGTCGCGGGTCACCCCTTCGAGGATGGTGCCGCTGGTGGCCGGGGTGAGCAGTTCGCCGTCGGAGGTGACGAACATGATGTTCATCGTGCCGCACTCCTCGACCCAGCGATGCTCGGCGCCGTCGAGCCAGAGCACCTGGCCGCAGCCGTGCTCGGCGGCCTCGTCCGCGGCCCGCAGCGAGGCCGCGTAGTTGCCGCCGCACTTGGCCGCCCCCGTGCCGCCAATGGCGGCGCGCGAGTAGGTGGGGGTCACCCACAGCTTCAGCGGCTGGGAGTAGTAGGCGCCGGCCGGGGTGGCGAGCACGCAGTAGGTGTACTGCTTGGCGGCGCGCACACCGATCAGCCGCTCGGTGCCGAACATGAACGGACGAAGGTAGAGGTTCTGCTCGCCGTCGGGTGCGGGCACCCAGTCGCGGTCGAGATCGACGACGGTCTGCAGCGAGGCGAGGAAGTCGTCGACGGCCAGCGGCGGCATCGCCAGTCGTTCGGCGGAACGCTGGAAGCGGCGGGCGTTCAGCTCGGGCCGGAACAGCCAGACCGAGCCGTCGTCGTGGCGGTAGGCCTTGAGCCCCTCGAAGATCTCCTGGCCGTAGTGCAGGGCAGCCGTCGACGGGTGCAGCTGCAGGGGGCCCTGGGCGACCACTTCGAGCTGGTGCCAGCCACGATCGCTCGACCACTGGGCCAGCGCCATGTGGTCGGTGAAGTGTTCGCCGAAGGTGGGCGCAGCCAGAATCTCGTCCCGGGCCTCGGGGGCGGTGGGAGAGGGGTGCTCGGCGACGACGAAGGAGCTCATGCGTGCAGGCTATTCCCGCCCGTCGCGCTCGTGACGGTCGGTTCGCACCGTGAGCGAAGTCCGGGCCGGGTTGTGTTGCCGCTCCAATCCTGAGAAACTCTAAGGGTTGTGAGGGTGGTGGGCTGCGGCCCGCGTGCTCTCCACTGTCATCCGGCCCCTGTCGTCTCGTCTGTGTGATCGCGAGTTGGGGCCCGTCCACCTGGAGGGAAGTTCGTGCGTTCTGCACTGATCGGCCTCGTCGGCGCCGTCATCTTCGGTTTCGGCGGCTGGCTGCCCGCTCCCCCCAGCGCGCTCCCGGTAGCCCCCTCGCTGACGTCGACCGCCGTCGACGGTATTCCCGATCCGTGCATCGCCAAGCACCCGTGGCCCGCCAGCGCGACACCGGTCGCCACCCGTCGGGCGATGGAGAAGGCGTTCGGCCTGCAGCTGTCGGGGTCGGGGTGGACGAACCCGGGCTCTCGTCCGTTGGTGAAGATCGTCTGGGAGACCCTGGACGCCCTCAACTGCACCACCTACCTGGACGACCTGCGGCGGAACGCGAAGCAGCCCGTGATCAAGATCCACGCCGGCCCGACCCGCAGCTGGGCCTGGGGCGACTGGGGGCTCACCAACCCCGGCAAGCTGACCTTCGACTTCGCCAAGTGGCAGTCCGCCTACCCCGCTGACAAGGGACGACTCGTGCGCATCGTGGTGCACGAGCTCGGCCACATGCACCAGATGGGTGCCAGCCGCGACCAGGCCAGCTTCCGTGGCCTCTACCAGCGCAACGGGGGCTTCTCGAAGTACGGCTCGTACTCGATGTCGGAGACGATGAGCGAGGTCATCGGCTACTACGTGGCCCGCTGCGCCCTCGAGAACCCCTACGACCAGGCCGGTCCCCAGGAGCGCGCCTACTACCAGTGGGCCCGCGAGACCATCTTCAACGGGGTCGAGTTCGGCCCGGCGGTGGGGCAGAAGCCCTCCTGCTGAGCCGCGGCGTCGACTGCCTGCGAGGTTGCCTGAAATCCGTCGGCGACCCCTTGACAGCGCACCACCGGATGGGTTGAATGCCCTCCCATTGTCGATACGACTATGGGAAACGCGCCCGTTGCCCACCGGAGCGCGGGTTGTTCGGTTTGGTCACGAATTGGTCACGGACAAACCCTTGCCAGCGACCCTGTGGCGTGGTTGGCTGATGGAGCAGTGCAACTCCAAGGCGGGTCCTGCCGCAACGGCGCGGGGACCGCACGACAACCTAGGGAGGCCACGGTGACCACCGTTCAGATGAGTTCGTGGGTTGAAATGGCTCGTTGCCGGGGTGCGGAGGATGACCTCTTCCCCGAAGGCAAGCAGCAGAAGCGTGCGGCAGCCGTGTGCGTGGGGTGCCCCGTGCGGGCCAACTGCCTCGCCGAAGCGTTGGACCACCGCATCGAGTGGGGCATCTGGGGCGGCATGACCGAGCGTGAGCGGCGCGCCCTGCTGCGTCAGCGTCCCGACGTGAAGAACTGGCACGAGGTGCTGGTCGAGGCGCCCCAGCACCAGGCCGAGGCCAGCTGAGCTCACACTGCTGAGCCCCACCACTACAGTGGGGCGCATGGCCACGATCGTCTTCCTGCACGCCCACCCCGACGACGAGGCCTCGGGCACCGCGGGAACAATGGCTCGTGCCACCCAATTGGGCCACCGCGTGGTCTGGATCTGCGCCACCAACGGCGAACACGGCACCGCCCCCGAGGGCTGCACCACGCCGCAGGAAGTGGCCGCCCACCGTCGCCTCGAGGCCGAACAGAGCCAGCGGGTGCTGGGCATCGACCGGCTGGTCTGGTTGGGCTACACCGACTCGGGCATGACCGGGTGGGAACAGAACGACGACGAGACCAGCTTCGCCCGAGCCAACCCGACCGAGGCCGGTCGTCGGGTCGCCGACGTGTTGGACGAGGAGGATGCCGACGTGCTCGTCGGCTACGACTGGCACGGCAACTACGGCCACCCCGACCACGTGATGGTGCACACCGTGATGAACCAGGCCGCCGCCCAGGCGGCGCGCCACCCGCGGGTGCTGCAGACCACCAGCAACCGCGACCGCCAGCGCAGCATGATCGACGAGGCGAAGGCGGCCGGGTTCGACATCGACTTCGACCCCGACGGCCCCGCCGACGACGGCAACCCGATGGGGACCCCGGCGGCCGAGCTGCAGTGGGAGGTCGACGTGACCACCCACATCGAGCAGAAGCGACAGGCGCTGCAGGCCCACGGCTCGCAGTCCGACGTGCAGATGCTGCTGTCGTTTCCCGAACCGGGCTTCACCCAGTCGTTCGGGTACGAGTACTTCATCGAGGAAGGCCTTGATCAGCCGATGACCACGGGCTGGCCCTTCTGATGTCCGAGGGGATCGGCGGGCTCACGTCGATCGAGCCCGCGGGCACGTCGCGGCGCCGTCGACGGCCTGCCAGCCACCGACGGACGCCGATCGCTCCCGAGGTGCAGCCGTTGCCGATCTGGCAGATCGTCGTGCGGGTGGTGATCGTGCTGGCGGTGGCCATGGCGGTCTCGAGCCTGTGCCTGTGGCTGGGGATCACCTACACGGGCGGTGCGGATGCCGCGGAGGGGGCCGTGAACGCCGGCACGCTGACGCAGTTCGTCTTGGCCACGGCGGGCGCGTTGTTCGGGAGTTTCGTGCTGCCGGCCCTGATCACCGTGCTGGCGGCCCGCTTCCACATGCGCAGGTCCAGACGAACGGCGTGGCTCGTGGCCAGCGTGCTCTACCTGGCCCTCACTCTGCTGACGGTGCTCGCTGGCCTGGTGGCGCTGGGCAGCGGGTTGATCGGCCAGGGCTTGAGGCTGGCGCTGCCGGGGCTGCTGGCAGTCGCCGTGCTCACGATTCCGCCGGCACCATGGCTGGTGCGCCCGGTTCGCCGGGCCGGTGGCAGTCGCCCGTCGCGCGGCTGAAAGCTGCCGGGTCAGGGCCCCGGTCTGCACGGCAGGGCTCAGGCGGCCCGGCGTCGTCCGCGGGCGAGCAGCCACCAGAACAGGCCACCCGCCGCGAGCACCGGCACCCCGAGCACCAACACCCCACCGAGCACGCGCCCGGGAGTGGTGTCGCGCTGCCAGATGACCTCCTGGTGAGGAGCGTCAGGAGTCTGCTCGAACAGGTAGTCACCGGTGATCCGGTCGGGGTCGAGCGTCGCCTCGAACGCCGTCAGGTACACCCGCGGCGACCCCTTCGCCGTGGAGTCGCCGAGACCGGAGGTTCGTCCGACGACGGCGGGGTCGACCTCACCGGCGAACACGGTGCGCAGCGGGTTCGCGGACGACGCCTCGGTGGCGACCTTCACCTGGAACGGCGCGGCCACGAACAGCCGCACGGGCTGCCACCGACTGGCGTGCTGGCTCAGCGCCATCGGGTAGACGATCTGCTGGGTGGGGAAGCTCATGCGCAGCGGCGGCAGGCTGCCGCTGAAGGCGCCGGATGCCTCGGGCAGCAGTTCGACGGCCTGGATCGTCCAGCCTTGGTCGAGGTAGCGCTGGAAGGTGGGCAGTTGCTCGTCGGCGGTCGGGAAGTCGTGCTCCTGCAGCCATTGCGTCACCGATGAGGCGTCGGTGCCGCTCAGGGTCGACACCCGGAAGTGGCCGACCTCGGTGGTGGTGACCTGCACCTTCGAGCCGCTCGGGGGAGCCCCCGCGGCGGCCCGATCGCCGTCGTCCCAGGGCAGTCGGGGAGTCCAGTCGAGACGCGTGCGGGTGACCGGACGAATGGCCGCGCTCAGTTTGTCGACATCGACGCTGCCCAGCGCGAGGGTGGTCGACGGCGGAGTCGGCATGATCCAGGCGGCGCGGTCGGTCGGCCGCGCCAACCGCAGCAACAGGTCGACCTGCTCGGTGGTTCCGTCGAAGGTGATCAGCGACTGTTCGCCGTCGACCTCGGCACCGGGGGCGGCCCCACAGGCGCAGGCGCGGGCGGTCAGCGGCGAGGCGAGGCTGCCGAGCAGGGCGAGCGCCACTGCAGCGACAAGGGTGAGCAGGCGTCGCGGAAACATGCCCCCACGGTAGGGCGCTTCGGGGTCGCGGACGAGGCCCGAGCTGGCCGCTCGGGCGAACTCAGAAGAGGCCGTCCGGCGGGGGCGGCGGGGCGTAGGCCGGGTCGACCCCGCGGAACAGCTTCGAGATCGACCGGCCCTCGTTGATGCGGCGGATGGCGCCCGCGAACAGGGGCGCGACGCTGCGCACCTCGAGCGCATCCCAGTTGTCGGGGCTGGGCACGGTGTTGGTGGTGACCACCTCGGTGATCATCGGGTGGTTCGAGAGCCGTTCCACCGCCTTGCCCGCGAACAGCCCGTGCGTGCAGGCCACACTCGCCTCGGTGGCGCCGAAGTCGGCGAGCCGATCCATCAGTTCGACGATCGACCCGCCGGTGGCGATCTCGTCGTCGAGCACGATGGCCTTCTTGCCCGCCACGTCGCCGACGATCGAGTCGATCACCACCTTGTCGTCCGCGACCCGTCGCTTCGAACCGGCGGCCACCGGCAGGTTCAGCAACCGCGCGAACTGGGTGGCCGTCTTGGCGTTGCCGAGGTCGGGGGAGACGACGATGTGGTCCGACAGGTCCTTGCCGCGGTAGTGGTCGGCCAGCACGCCGATCGCGGTCAGGTGGTCGACCGGGCACGAGAAGAAACCGTGCACCTGCGGGGCGTGCAGGGCCATGGTGAGCACGCGGCTGACGCCGGCGGTGACCAGCATGTCGGCGACCAGCCGGCCGCCCAGCGAGATGCGTGAGGCGTCCTTCTTGTCGGAGCGGGCGTAGGCGTAGTGCGGCATCACGGCGGTGATCTGGTTGGCCGAGGCGCCGCGGGCGGCGTCGATCATCATCAGCAGTTCCATCAGGTGTTCCTGGGTCGGAGGCACCAGCGGCTGAATGATGTAGACGTCCTTCTTGCGGCAGTTCGCCAACAACTGGGCCTGCAGGCAGTCGTTCGAGAAACGACTGATGGTGGCCCGGCTCAGGGGTACGTCGAGGCACTCGGCAATCTCGGACGCCAAGCCCTGGTGGGCAGAGCCGGAGAACAGGACGACGTCTTTCATGCCCACCCCTGTGGTTGAGTCGTGTGGCCGGTGCTGGCTGCGATGGGCACAGACTAGTCGCCCGAGCGCGGTGTCGAGGCGTCAACCAATCGGACGACGGGCCCGGGCGGCATCGTCCGTGGCCACGGGCCTAGGCTGAGGTCATGACTCAAGCCGTTGCTGACGCCACTGTCTCGCCCGCCACCAAGCGTCTGCGGGTCGCCGCGATTGCCGCCCTCGTGCTCGTGGGGCTGCAGGTCGTGCTGGGCGGCGCGCTGGCCGCGCAGATCACCGCCATCGAAATCGTGCACGCCATCGTGGCCTACACGCTGTTCCTGGTCACCATCGTGATGGCGGTGCTGGCCTGGGGTCACGCGAAGGCCGTGGGCCGCAAGGGGGTCTTCTTCCACGGCGTGGCGATCCCGGTGTTGATGGTGGTGCAGATCGGGCTGGGCTCGATGGAGGTCACCATCGTCCACATGATTCTCGGCCTGGCGATCGCGGTGGCGATCGGCGCGCTCTACGCCATGGTCGCCAAGGTTCCCGGCGAGCCCGACCCCGAGGACGAGGTCGACCTGATCGAGGAGTGACGACCCGCTCAGAAGCCGATCCAGCCGCGCACCCGGGTCGTCCACTCGGGTGACTGCGGCATCGGCTGCTCGTCGAACCGGGTGACCGGGGCGGCTCCGCGCACCGACGACACGAACCAGGCGGCGTCGGCGGCGCACACCTGCTCGGGGGTCTGCAGCACCAGTTCGGTCGCCACCCCCTCGGCCTCGGCCGCCTCGAACAGCACCGCCTGGGTGATGGAGGCGAGCACCCCGGTGCCCTCGATCGGGGTGCTGCGCAGCACCGGACGATCGTCCGCGACCCCGTGCAGGGTGATCAGCGCCGCATTCGGACCCTCGAGCACGTACCCGTCGGTGCTGGTCAGCAGCACCTCGTCGCACCCGCGGCGGGCCGCCTCCCGCTTGACGGCCATGTTGACGCCGTAACTGAGGGTCTTCACCCCGCCCAGCAGCCAGCGGGCGTCTCGGTGGGAGTAGGCGGACGACCCCCGCGACAGCAGGGTGACGCCGATGCCGTGGCGCAACCGCAGGGCACCCTCGCTGATCGGGGTGATGGTCAGCGCCTGCGTCGGCGCCGAACCGAAGGACTCCTGGCCGCGGGTCCACATCATCTTGACGATGGCCTCACCGGGAACGGTCCAGGCCGTGACGGCCTCGTCGATCAGGGCCCGCCAGGTGGGTTCGTCGAGGGGGTCGCCGTCCATGCCGGCGATGCTGCGCGCGAACCGGGCCAGATGGCGGTCGAGGTGGTCGACGGTCGAGGTGCCGTCGGGGGCGGTGACCAACCGAGTGGCGTCGAAGACCCCGTCGCCGCGGGTGAAGCCGAGGTCATCGACGGTGATGACCTCGGCGTCTCGGTCGCCGGGGAGCGGCGCGAGGTGGGGAGGGGTCGCTCCCGAGACGATGCCTCGTCCGACGATGCTGACCAGTTGAGCTGGGCTGACCAGGTGGGCTGCCATGACGACAGCCTATGACCGCTCAGCTGGCGCGCGCCGCGACCTCTTCGACGAGGTGCAGGTTGACCAGCCGGTCGACCGTGTCGTGCCAGCCGGTGAGGTAGTCCTGACGGCCGGCGGGCGAGGGCTCGGTCATGGTGTGGGTGATCCGCACGGCGGTCTTGCGGCCGCGTGGGGTGAACGTGACCCGAACGTGGTCGGTGACGGGCGGGCCGTCGTCCTCCCAGATCCAGCTGAACTCGAGCGCCCCGAACTTCTCGACCACGATGTAGTCACCGTGCACCCCGATGCCGGCCGCGGCGCTGGCGAAGCGGTAGCGGTGGAACGGGCGCGGGTCGATCTGGTAGGTGGTGTCGCGCAGGTGCGGCCACCACCACTGTGACAAGCCGTCCTCGGTCGTGCACAGGGTCCACAGGTCCTGGACCGACAGAGGAACGACAACTTCGATGACCATCGGATCAGTCATGACAGGCCCCCTTCGGCTGGTCTCCAGTCTCGTCGCTGGCGGGCGCTGGATCAAGGGGTGCGAGGGACTGCGGGTGTGAATTTCGAGACGTCCACGGCCTGTCGGCTTGCGGAACCGCTTCTTGCAGCGCTGCAATTCGGCGGCTTTGGGTGGGTCGGGTTTCCTGGCTCTCTGGCGCGCCGGCCCGTATCTGCCCACCTTTCGTGCATCTGCCGCCTCTGCAAAGGTGGCAGATGCACGCAAGGTGGGCAGATGGCAGCAACGTGGGCAGTCGGCAGGGCGGAGGGGCGGCCATACAGACGTGCGAGACCCCCGGACGACGGCGGTCGTCCGGGGGTCTCGTGGTGATCCCGCGAGGCGGGAAGGGGTCAGGCGGCCTGCTTGATGGCCGAGACCTCGAGCTCGAGGGTGATGTCGTCGCTGACCAGCACGCCACCGGTCTCGAGGGCGGCGTTCCAGGTCAGGCCGAAGTCCTTGCGGCTGATCTTGGTCGAGCCCTCGAAGCCGATGCGCTCGTTGCCGAAGGGGTCGGTGGCGGCGCCGGTGAACTCGAAGGGGATGGTGATCGAGCGGGTCTCGCCCTTGACGGTGAGGTCACCGGTCACGACCAGGTCGTTGCCCTCGATGGCCACGTTGGTCGAGGAGAAGGTCAGGGTGGGGTGGTTCTCGACGTCGAGGAAGTCGGCGCTCTTCACGTGACCGTCGCGGCCCTCGTTGCGCGAGTCGAACGAGGCGGCCTGGATGGTGACGTTGATCGAGGCGCTGGCCGGGTTCTGGCCGTCACCCGAGGCGGTGCCCTCGAACTCGTCGAACGAGCCGCGCACCTTGGTGACCATCGCGTGGCGGGTCACGAAGCCGATGCGGCTGTGGGCGGGGTCGAGAACGAAGGTGCCGTTGAGGTCGGTGAGAGCGGTCATGGGGTTCTCCTTGGGAGGTGGGTGGTCGTGACGTTGGAGGGTTGTTCAAGTTTCAACTACCCGAACACAGCCTAGAACGCCGACGGCGCCCGAGTTTGTTCCCGGGTGAAAAAACTTCTTCAGGTTCGGAGGTGCCGATGAGCGGTCCACCGGCTGACCAGCGGGGTTGAGGGAATGTCGCCGCGGTTGGTTACCCTCGTAGCTCCCATGACTGATCTCCCCGGGCTCTCGGAGCCGACGCCACCCGACCGCGGGGCAGGAGTGTCGTCCGGGGCGAGCACCCCCGCGACGGGCGGGCCGGGCGCTGGTGGGGTCGGGCAGGCGTCCGACTTCGACCACCTGTCGCCGGCCTTCCCCGGGCGCGCCCCGTGGGGCACCGCCAACCGCCTGCGTGCCTGGCAGGCCGAGGCCCTGGGGCAGTACCTCGAGACCAAGCCGCGCGACTTCCTCGCGGTCGCCACCCCCGGCGCCGGCAAGACCACCTTCGCCCTGCGCGTGGCCGCCGAACTTCTGCACGACCGCACCGTCGAGCGGGTGATCGTCGTCTGCCCGACCGAGCACCTGAAGGTGCAGTGGGCCGACGCAGCCGCGCGCGCCGGCATCCAGCTCGACCCGGGCATGGGTGGCTCGTCCCGTCGCGGGCGCAGCAAGCAGTACGTGGGCCTGACGGTCACCTACGCGGGAGTCGCCGCCAACATGTTCGGCTTCCAGGCGCGCGTGGCGAACTTCCGCACCCTGGTGATTCTGGACGAGGTGCACCACGCGGGCGACGCCCTCAGTTGGGGTGACGCCATTCGCGACGCGTTCAAGCTGGCCCGCCACCGGCTGATGCTGACGGGCACCCCGTTCCGGTCGGACGACAACCAGATTCCGTTCGTCACCTACGAGCCCGAGGCCGACGGAGGGCTGCGGTCGCGCGCCGACTACACCTATGGCTACGCCGATGCCCTGCGCGACCACGTGGTTCGTCCAGTGGTGTTCATGAACTACGGCGGGCCGATGCGCTGGCGCACGAAATCGGGCGAGGAGATCGAGGCCAACCTGTCGGAGGCCCTCACCAAAGACCTGACGGGCCACGCCTGGCGCACGGCCCTCGACCCGGCCGGCGAGTGGATCCAGTCGGTGTTGGCGGCCGCCGACCACCGACTCACCGAGGTGCGTCGCCACGTGCCTGATGCGGGCGGCCTGGTGATCTGCACCAATCAGACGGTGGCCCGCGCCTACGCGCGCATTCTCGAAGGCATCACGGGCATGAAGCCCACCGTGGTGCTCTCGGACACGCCGGGGTCGTCCGCGAAGATCGACGACTTCTCGGCCTCCGAGGAGCGCTGGCTGGTGGCGGTGCGCATGGTCTCCGAGGGGGTCGACGTGCCGCGGCTGGCGGTGGGGGTCTACGCCACCTCGACCTCGACGCCGCTGTTCTTCGCCCAGGCGGTCGGGCGCTTCGTCCGGGCACGGCGCCGCGGCGAACTGGCCACCGTGTTCCTGCCCACGGTGCCGATCATCCTCGCCCACGCGACCATGCTCGAGCGGCAGCGCGACCACGTGCTGGGGCGCAAGACCCGCGACGAGGACGGGTTGTGGGACGAGTCGCTGGTCGAGCAGGCCAACCAGTCCGAATCGGCCTCGGACGACCTGCTCGGCCAGTTCGAGGCGCTGCAGTCGCGGGCCGCGTTCGACCACGTGCTGTTCGACACCCAGCAGTACGGCTTCGTGGCGGACGAGGGCGACACCATGACCGGGGTGACGGCCGAGGAGCGCGACTACCTGGGGTTGCCCGGGCTGCTGGAACCCGATCAGGAGATGGCGGTGCTGCTCGCCGAGCGCCAGCGTCGTCATCTGGCCCGCCGCCAGCGGCAGGAGAAGCGCGAGAAGGTGCCCGACGAGGTCTCGCTGCACCGGGCGTTGGCCACCCGGCGCAAGGAGCTGAACACGCTGGTCAGCGCGTTCGCGCGCCAGTCCGGACGACCCCACTCCCACGTGCACGCCGACCTGCGGCGGGAGTGCGGCGGGCCACCGCTGGCCAAGGCGACCACCGAGCAGGTGGAGGCCAGGATCGAGCGCGTGAAGAAGTGGTTCGCGGCCTGAGCGTCAGACCGACAGGCGCACCGTGGTGGCGTTGGACTCGCCGGCCATCGTGAAGGCCAGCTGGAACCCGCCGTAGCGGCTCACCTGGGCGGGGTCCTCCGACCAGAAGAACAGGCGCAGGCCCGTGGTCGTGGGCAGATCGTACTGCTCGAGCAGCAGCATGATCTCCGGTCCCGCGGCCCAGGTGAGCATCACGTTCTGGGCGCCGGTCGGCAGCAGCAGTCCGTAATGGTTGCGGCCCCCGATCGGCTCGGTGGAGGCCATCACCTCTGATCCGACCACCGTCTGGGTGGGCGTGCCGAGGGCCCAGGACCCGTGGCGCAGGGACGATCGGGCGCTCAGGTCCCACCACTCCCAGCCCTCGGCCACCATCATGAACCCGAGGTTGCCGGTGACCCGGTACAGGGTGCCGACGGCCGGCAGGCCCGAGGTCGGCCAGCCTCGGGCCCCCGCGTCGCCCGACGACCCCTGAGCTGGGCTGGGGTCGGGGTCGCCGCTGTTGGGCGGGGGTGCAGTGGGGGCATCGGCGGAGGAGTTGATGGTGGGGCCGCCGCTCGGGGTTTCGAGGGGGGTGGTGACGGGTCCTGCCGGGACGGCCGGCTGGCCGGAGAGCTGCTGCCAGAGGGTGACCCCCGCGGTGCCGAGGGCGGCCACGCCGAGGGTGCCGCCGGCCAGCGTGAGCACGTCGCGGCGGGTCTTGCGGCCCTGTGCCGCGCGGACGACGACGTCGGGGTCGAAGGGCTCGGGTTCGTCCAGTCGCGCGAAGCGTTCGCGCAGGTCGGTGTCGCTCATCGGAGGACTCCTTCGGTGGTGGTGACGGGTGAGGCGAGGGTGCGCAGCCGGTCAAGGGCGCGGGAGCAGGTCGACTTCACGGTGCCGCGCGGAATCCCCAGGGCGGTGGCGGTGTCGGCCTCGGAGAGGTCTTCGAGGTAGCGCAGCACGATGACGGCGCGTTCCTTGGCGGTGAGCCCGGTGAGCAGGTGTTGCACCCAGAGCTGGTCGTCGACGGCACCGGTGCCCGAGGGGGACGAGGGCTGATCCGCGGATCGGTCCTCGTCCGGCAGTGGTTGCTCGGTGATCCGGCGGCGTCGGTGGCGGTCGATGGTCAGGTTGACCAGCACGGTGCGGGTCCAGGCCATCGGGTCGGGGTTGTCGAGCCTGCCCCAGTGCAGCCAGGTGCGCTCGAGCGCCTCCTGCACGAGGTCGTCGGCCAACCCGTGATCGGCGGTCAGGGTGCGCGCGATCAGGCGTAGTCGTCCCGAGCGGGTGCGCACGAAGTGCGCGTACTCGTCGAGCGAGGGTCGTGCCATGGTGGCTCTCCCGGGAAGGTGGTGGATGGGACACCCGTGAATACGTCGATCATGGTGGGCGCGGTTCGCTCGGATCCGGAAAATGTCGCAGGTGCCGCCTAGGGTCGACGTCATGACCGATCAGCACACCCGCCCCTCCCGGGACATCGATCCGTTCACCGTCATCGACACCGAGGGTGCCCGCTTCGCCGCGGTGCTCGCCGGCTGCGACCTCGACGCGCCGGTGCCCACCTGCCCGGGGTGGAGTGGCCGCGACCTGCTCAAACACGTCATCGAGGTGCACGACTTCTGGGCCGCCGTGGTCGGTGACGGCCTGATGGGTGACGCCGTCGGTGATTACGAAGACAAGCGTGCCCCGATCGACGGAGACGCCGATGAGTTGCTGCGCCAGCGCGAGGAGGCCACCGGACGACTGGTCGCCGCCCTGCGCAAGCGGCAGCCGGACGAGGAGGCCTGGAGCTGGTTCGAGCCCGATCAGACGGTCGACTTCTCGCGCCGCATGCAGACCCAGGAGATCACGCTGCACCGGGTCGACGCCGAACTCACGGCGGGGGTCGAGCTCTCGCCGATCGCGGACGACGTGGCCGCCGCCGGTGTCGATCACGTGCTCGACGTGATGTTGGAATGGGTGCCCGATTCGGCCGAGATCACTCCCACCGGGGTGATCGAACTGCGCGCCACCGACACCGGTGAATCATGGCTGCTGGAGCTGTACCGCTGGAACGGAACCGCCTGGGGTTCTGAGTTCCGCGACCAGATCGGTGGACGAAGGGCCCCCGCCGGCGCCGAGCCCGTGGCCCTGGTGGCGGGCCCGGTGCAGCAGCTCGACCTGACGATCTGGTCGCGCCCGAGCGAGGTGGAGCAGTCCGGGGACGAAGCCGCCCTCGCCGAGCTGCGGGCCTTGCTGGAGTTCGGCATCCAGTGACGACCCGCGCGGCTGGGGGTCAGCTGCCGGCCAGGGCCGCCACGATCGAGACCACCAGAATGAACACCGGGATGCCGATCACCAGGCCGAGCAGCAGGCCCAGCCCCTTCTTCTTCTGAGGTTCGTGGCCGATGTTGCCGGTGGTGAACTGGTGGAACGGTGCGGCGTAGTACACCGGCACGTGCTCACCCGGGCCAACCTGCAGGTCGAGCTCGGCCTGGCCGTAGGCGCGCATCCAGTGACCCACCACCGAGATGTGGTGGGGGCCCGAAGGCACGGGAATGGTGTTCAGGCCGTAGCGGGCATTGACCCGATGGCCATCGATGGTCAGCGTCGGCACCACCATGCTCGAGGTGAACGCGTTGCCCTGCATCGTGAACTCGATGAAGCCCTGGTCGGTGGGGGCCATGGACTGCTGGGGAGGCTGATTCGCGTACTGCCCCTGCGGGTACTGGGCCTGCGGGTACTGGGTTTGCGGGTACTGGGTTTGCGGGTACTGGGTTTGCGGGTACTGGGCCTGGCCGTACTGCTGGGGCTGCCCATACTGGGTCTGCTGGCCGTACTGCTGAGCCTGCTGCCCGGGCTGGGACTGCTGGCCGTACTGCTGGTTCGGGTCGGGCTGTCCCCACCCCTGCTGCTGGTTCGTCACAGCTGAACCCTATTCCCTGAGCCGGTTCGCCCCGTCTGCGCCTGTGGATGATCTCGACACGGCCGCAGGCGGACTACTCGATCAGCGATGGCTGGGGGCGCCGATCAGAACGTCGAGGTGTCGATCACGTAGCGGTAGCGCACCTGCGACGCCACCACCTTGTCGTAGGCCTCGGTGATCTGCTCGCCCGAGATCACCTCGACCCGCGGGGCCAGCCCGTGCTCGGCGCAGAAGTCCAGCATCTCCTGGGTCTCGGCGATGCCGCCGATGTTCGAACCCGCGATGATCTTGTTCCCGTTGCAGAGCGCACCGAAGGCGACCTTGACCGGTTCCTCGGGCAGACCGACGTTCACCAGCGCCCCGCCCACCTTGAGCATCGGCAGCAGGTCGGCGACCGTGTCGGCGTTCGAAACCGTGGTCAGCACGACGTCGAAGCGCGCCTTGAGGGCGTCCTTGGTGGCCGGGTCGCTCATCGCGAAGTAGTCCTTGGCGCCGAACGCGAGGCCGTCGGCCTGCTTGCTCATGGTCTGGCTGATCACCGTCACGTCGGCGCCCAGGGCCGCGGCGATCTGCACGCCCATGTGCCCGAGACCACCCATGCCCACCACGGCAACCTTCGTGCCCGGGCCGGCGCCCCAGCGCTTGAGGGGGGAGTAGGTGGTGATGCCCGCGCACATCAGCGGGGCGGCGGCCTCGAACGGAATCTCGTCCGGAATGCGGCAGACGTAGTTCTGCTCGACGGTGATGCCCTGCGAGTACCCGCCGTCGGTCTTCTTGCCGTCGCGGCCGGTGTCGCCGTAGGTCCAGACGGTGGGTCGATCGGTGGACGAACAGAACTGCTCCTGGCCGCCGACGCAGTACTCGCACTCGCCGCACGAGTCGACGAAGCAGCCCACGCCGACCTTGTCGCCGACCTGGAACTTCGTCACCTCGGAGCCGATCTGGGTGACGATGCCGGCCAGCTCGTGGCCAGGCACGAGCGGGAAGTCGACCGGGCCCCACTCCTCGCGCACGGTGTGGATGTCGGAGTGACAGATGCCCGCGTACTTCACCTCGAAGAAGACCTCGGTGGGGCCGGGCTCGCGGCGCTCGATGGTGACCTTCTCGAAGATCCCGTCCTTCGACGGCGCGGCGTAAGCAAGAACCTGTGGCATGGCTCCATCCAAGCAGCCCCGTCAACTCGAGACCCGGCGCCCCCACGCCAATCGGGGCAGCCAGGAGGCCCGTTGGGATCTTTTCGATCACAAACCCCCGCGTGGCTGCCCCAGTTGGCGCGCGCAGGCTGCCTGCGCGAGCTCACCATCGGGCCCGCCGGTTCACTAGGGTCAATCCCATGCGCGTTGGATTCAGCTCATACAGCCTCCACCAGTACGTCGGCAGCGGACGCATGACCCTGCCCGAAGCCATCGAATGGTCGAAGGAGGCGGGCGCGGACCACATCGAGATCGCGGCCGGCTTCGCCAGCGACAACCCGCTGTGCGACCTCTCCGACCTGCCCAACAACCGCCCGCTGGTCGATGCCATCAAGGCGACCCTCGAGAAGACCGGCCTGCCGATCGCCCAGATCGCCATCCCGGCCACCTTCTGGACCAAGCCGGAGACCTCCGATGCCCAGGCGCCCGGGGCCGGCTCCCAGGCCAGCTCGGCCACCGGCATCGAGGCCGAGCTCGAGCGGGTCAAGGCATACCTCGACCTCTGCGAGGAGCTCGGTGTCGGTCTGCTGCGCCACGACGTCAGCCACGGCAACCACCCCGGCGACGACCTGCCGCTGTTCGAGCAGGCCCTGCCGGTGATCGCCGAGCACTCCAAGACGATCGCCCAGTACGCAGCCACCAAGGGTGTGCGCACCTCCATCGAGAACCACGGCTTCTTCGTGCAGGGTTCCGAGCGCGTGCGCCGCGTCATCCACGCCGTCGACGAGCCCAACTTCGGCACCACCCTCGACGTCGGCAACTTCCTGTGCCTCGACGAGAACCCCGTCGTGGCCGCCAGAAACAACATCGCCTACGCCACCATCGTCCACTTCAAGGACTTCTACATCCGCGCAACCAACCCGGGCTTCGGCTTCTTCGGCACCCGCGGCGGCCAGTTCCTGCGCGGGGCCATCGTCGGTCAGGGCGACATCGACATGCCCGCCGTCGCCAAGGTCGTCAAGGAGTCCGGTTACGACGGCGACATCACCATCGAGTTCGAGGGCATCGAAGACGCCCTGCCCGCCTGCAAGGCCGCCCTCGAGAACACCCGTCGACTGCTGGACGAGGCCTGAGCCGGGCCTCGGCCCTCGTCCGACATCACGCCACACCACACCGGAAGGACATTCATGAGCAAGGTCGGAATCGGCGTCATCGGCGCCGGCAACATCTCGGAGTCGCACGTCGGCGCCTACCAGCAGCGTGACGACGTCGAGCTCGTCGCCATCGCCGACCAGGTGGCCGAGCGCGCCGCCGAGAAGGCGACGCTGCACGGGTTCGCGCACAGCTACGGCTCGGTCGAGGAACTGCTGGCCCGCGACGACATCGACGCGGTCAGCATCTGCACCTGGAACAACTCGCACGCCTCGATCGCCATGCAGGCGCTGCGGGCCGGCAAGCACGTGCTCGGCGAGAAGCCGCTGTGCAAGACCGTCGACGAGGCCCTGGAGCTCGAGAAGGTGGTGGCCGAGACCGGCAAGCACTTCGAGCTGGGCCAGGTGCGTCGCTACGGCCAGAACGCCACCGTGCTGAAGAAGTTCATCGACTCCGGCGACCTCGGCGACATCCACTACGCGAAGGCCTCGATGCTGCGCCGCGCCGGCAACCCCGGTGGCTGGTTCGCCGACCCCGAGCGGTCGGGCGGTGGCCCGCTGATCGACATCGGCGTGCACTGCATCGACCTGGCGTGGTGGCTGATGGGCAAGCCGAAGGTGGCCTCGATCAGCGCCAACTCGTACTCCTCGATCGGCAACCGCGCCAACATCACCTCGCTCGACCGTTGGCTGGCCTCCGACTACGACCCGGCCGTGAACGGGGTGGAAGACCTGGTCAACGCCGTCATCCGCTTCGAGAACGGTGCCTCGATCGTCACCGACGTGTCGTACTCGCTGCACATCCCGCAGGAGACGATGCTGGTGGCCGTCTACGGCGACAAGGGCGGCGCCGAGCTGGAGCCCCGACTGAAGCTCGTCACCGAGAAGTACGACACCATCCTCAACGTCGACCCGCAGATCCAGAGCCCGAGCTTCGACTTCGCGTCGTTCTCGAAGGAGATCGCGCACTTCGTCGACCTGGTCAAGGGCGAGGCCGAGCCGTTCGTCCCGGTTGCCGACGGCGTCGAGATGATCCGCATCCTGAGGGGTATCTACGAGTCGGCCGAGGCCGGCAAGGAGATCACCATCCAGCGCTGACCCCAGGGCTGGCTGCACGATCGACCACGCCCTGTGCACGATCGTGCAGCCCGCCAGTGGGTGGGTGCACTTCCGCCCCCGGCGACCGCGATCCACCTCCGCGGCGGCGCCCGACGAACTAGGGTCGAGCACACGAGTTCGACTTCTGGTCGGGCTCCAGTTCTCGGGCGGTCGCAGGAGGGTTCAGTGAAGAAGCTCAGCGCTGATGTCGTCGTGATCGGCGGCGGGGCCACCGGGGCGGGCGTCGTCCGCGATGCCGCTCTGCGCGGCTATTCGGCCATCCTGCTGGACAAGGCCGACCTCGGCCAGGGCACCACCGGCCGCTACCACGGGCTGCTCCACTCCGGCGGACGTTACGTCGTGTCCGACCCCCACTCGGCCACCGAGTGCGCCGAGGAGAACGCGATCATCACCCGCATCCAACCCCACTGCGTCGAGGCGACCGGTGGGTTGTTCGTCGTCGGCCCGGACGACGACCCGTCCTACGCCGAGCAGTTCCTCCCCGCGGCGCAGGCCACCCGGGTGCCCGCCGCCGAGATCTCCATCGCCGAGGCGCTGCGCCGCGAGCCGCGCCTGAACCCGCGCATGCAGCGTGTCTTCGAGGTGACCGATGCCTCGGTCGACGGTTGGCAGATGGTGTGGGGGGCCGCCCGCGACGCCGTGCGCCACGGTGCCCGCGTGCTCACCTACCACCGCGTGGTCGACATTCTCACCGCCGACGGCAAGGTCACCGCCGTGAGGGCGCTCGACGAGAAGACCGGCGACGAGGTCACCATCGAGTGCGGTTTCGTGCTGAACACCGGCGGGCCGTGGGCCGGCAAGATCGCCCACCTGGCCGGCTGTGAGGACGTCGAGGTGGTGCCCGGTCGCGGCATCATGATCGCGATGAACCACCGGCTGGTGAACACCGTGGTCAACCGCTGCATCTACCCCGCCGACGGCGACATTCTCGTGCCCGTGCACACCGTCAGCATCATCGGCACCACCGATGTGCGTGCCGACGACCCCGACCGCCTCGAGATCCCCCGCGACGAGGTGCAGCAGATGCTCGACGCCGGCGAGGTGCTCGTGCCGGGGTTCCGCCAGGCCAGGGCGGTGCACGCGTGGGCGGGGGCTCGTCCGCTGTTCAACGACCCCAAGGCCCACGCGAGTGACACCCGGCACATGACCCGCGGCATGAGCATTCTGCGCCACGACGAACGCGATGGCCTGCAGGGCATGATCTCGATCATTGGCGGCAAGCTGACCACCTACCGGCTGATGGCCGAGCGCATGGTCGACGCGATGTGCGAGCAGTTGGGTGATGACCGCCCGTGCACGACCGCGACCACGGCGCTCGACGACAGCGACACCAAGACCTACCTGGTGACCCACCGGCTCGAGGAACGCGAGCACGAACGGTCGAACCACGCGCATTCCCATGCCGAACTGCCCGCCACCTGCGATGACGACCGCGCCGACCTCGACGACCAGATCGTCTGCGAGTGCGAGTTGATGACTCGCGGCATGATCACCCAGCTGATGGCCGAGCAGCCGACCGCCAACTTCGACGACCTGCGCCGGCAGCTGCGACTGGGCATGGGGCCTTGTCAGGGCGGGTTCTGCTCGATGCGGGCCACCGGCATCGCGGTGGAGGAGAAGATGGTCGACATCTCGCGGGCGACCGCGCTGATGCGCCGATTCCTCGCCAACCGCTGGATCGGTCTGTGGCCGATCATGTATGGCGACCAGGTGCGTCAGACCAGCCTCGACAACTGGATCTTCCACGGCATGTTCGACCTCGAGCACCTGCCGGCCGACGAACAGGAGGTCGTGTGATGGCGCGCATCGTCGTGGTCGGGTCGGGGTTCGCCGGCCTGTACGCCGCCTGCACCCTCGACCGAGCCGGGCACCAGGTGACCGTCGTCACCCAGGGCCTGGGGGGCATGCAGCTCAGCCAGGGCACGCTCGACGTGCTGGGTTATCGACTCGCGGACGACGGCACCAGTGAGCGCGTGGCCGATCCGTTGGCCGCCGTCGACGAGCTGCCCGAGTCCCACCCTTACCGCGTGATCGGTGCCGACGCCGTCGAGCGCGGCATCTCCGAGTTCCTCGGGCTGGCCGGCGGCGACTGGGTGGGGGACGGGCACCGTCCGACGTACCTGCCGACCGCGGTCGGGGCGTGGCGGCCGACGGCTCTGGCGCCGGCCTCGATGGCCGCCGGGGCCGCCGAGCCGGGCAAGCACCTGCACCTGGTCGGGCTGCGACAGCTGAAGGACTTCCATGCGCAGTTGATCGCCACCAACCTGCCGCGCACCCGGCTGGCCGACCTGGGCGTCGGCGAGGGCGCGGTCACCACCTCGTGGAGTTCGATGGACTTCCTGGCCCGGGCCGGCGAGATCGATTCATCGCCGGTGGTGTACGCGCGGGCTGTGGACGACCCGACCGTGCTGTCGCGGTTCGCCGACCGGCTGGCCACCCACGTGCGTGACCAGCAGGTGCCCGCCGAGGCGGTGGTGGGCCTGCCGGCCATCCTCGGTCTCGAGCGCCACCGCGAGGTCGTGGCCACCCTGGAGAACAAGCTGGGGCGGCGCGTCTTCGAGATCTGCATGCAGCCGCCGTCGGTGCCCGGCATGCGCCTGAACCAGGCCCTGATGCGCACCTTCAAGGCCGGTCACGGTCGCTGGCTGCTGGGGTCGTCCGTCGTCGGGGTGAGAACGGACGACGGCCGCGTCACCCACGTGACCGTCGGGGTCGCTGGCGGCAGCCGCGATCTGGCCTGCGACCACGTCGTCTTCGCTCCGGGTGGCTTCGAATCGGGATCGCTCGAGCTCGACTCGTACAACGAAGTGCGCGAGACCGCGCTGGGGCTGCCGGTGCACGCTGCCGGCGGAGTCGGCCCCGTGGAGCCGATCGAGAAGTTGGTGCACGGCGACTACTGGGGCCCGCCGCAGCAGTTGTTCGCGGTCGGGCTGCGCACCGATGAGTCGATGCGCCCTGTCGACCACGACGGACGAGTCGTCTGGCAGAACCTGCATGCGGCGGGGTCGATCCTGGCGGGCGCGACCCGCTGGGAGGAGAAGTCGGGTGAGGGGATCGCCCTGGGTTCGGCCAGGCGAGCGGTCGACGCGATCTTGGCCCAGGATGAAGGCGCCCCTGCGGGGGTGCAGGGGGTCGTCCCCCGCGATGAAAGGCAGCACTGATGGCTCACGAACATGACCAGCTGAACCGGGCCAGCCTTGACCACTGCGTCAAGTGCACCATCTGCGAGACCCAGTGCCCGGTGGCGCGGGTCACCCCGCTGTTCCCCGGGCCCAAGTTCGTGGGCCCGCAGGCCGAGCGGTTCCGCGACGGCGAGTCGGTCGACCACTCCATCGACTACTGCTCGAGCTGCGGCATCTGCACCCAGGCGTGCCCGCAGGGGGTGAAGATCGCCGAGTTGAACACCCAGGCGCGCGCGGTGATGAAGGAGGAGCACATGCCGCTGCGCGACCGGCTGATCGCGCAGACCACGCTGATGGGGGCGATGATGAACCCCGTCGCACCGCTGGCCAATGCGGCGCTGGGGAATGGGCTCGTCCGTGGGGTGATCCAGGCGACGTTCAAGGTGGCCAAGGATGCCCCCATGCCGCCGGCCCAACGGCAGACGCTGGCCCAGTGGCTGCGCAAGCGCAAGGCGCCGACGACCCCGGTCACCCGCGGCACGGTGGTCTTCTTCCACGGCTGCGCCGGCGGCTACTTCGAGGTGCAGACGTCGAAGGCGGCCATCGAGGTGCTCGAGCACCTGGGCTACGAGGTGCTGGTGCCCAAGCAGGGGTGCTGCGGTCTGGCGCAGCAGTCCAACGGACTCTTCGACGGGGCCAGGCGGTCGGTGATGGCGCTGTGCGACGACCTGCTGGCGGCCGGGGAGTTGACCATCGTGTCGGCCTCCGGGTCGTGCACGGGCATGCTCAAGCACGAGGCCCACACGATTCTGGGCATCGATGACCCGCGGCTGGCCACGGTCGGCACTCGCATCCGTGACATCTCGGAGTTCCTGCTGGAGTTGTACGACGCCGGCGAGCTCGACCCGGCCCAGTTCCGCGAGACGACGGTGACGCTGCCGTACCACCAGCCCTGCCAGGTGAAGTCGCAGGGCATGGGCATGCCTGCCAAGTCACTGATGCAGTTGATTCCGGGCGTCACGGTCGCGGAGTCGGGTCAGCCCTGCTGCGGCATCGCCGGCACCTACGGGTTGAAGGCCGAGAAGTATGCGATCGCCCAGGAGGTGGGTCGTCCGGTGTTCGAGATGGTGAAGGCGACCAACACCGAGCTGGCCACGTGTGACACCGAGACCTGCCGCTGGCAGATTCGCAAGGGGTCGGGTGTGAACACGGTGCACCCGATCGAGGTCGTGCACCACGCTCTGGGGTTGGGCACGCTGGCCGGTCTGTGAACCCGGACGGCGCCGGGCGTGGGTACCGGAGGGGTTCAGGGCAGCTGCTTCTGCAGGTCCTGGACGGCGGCCGCGAGCGGCTCGATGGGGACGCCTCGCCCCTCGACGGTGATGGCTCCGCCGTCGGAGGTCGGGAAGGCGCAGGTCAGCGTGTCTGAGATCAGGGCCCGCCCGCAGATGACGGTGCCGTAGTTCAGGGTCCACTTCATCTCGGACGCGAACAGCGCCTTGCCGGCGGGCGCCGGCGCCCACTGCACCATCAGCGTGCCCAGCGAGCCGTCGGAATAGACGACGGGCGCCTTCTCCGAGAACAGTTCAGGTTCCTCCGGCAGTACCGTCCAACCGCCGACCAGTTCCGAGGGGCGCGGCTGCTGGTCGGCCTGCTTCGCGGGGAACGACACCGGGGTGGCCGAGGTGTCGTACTCCGGTTCCTTGATCGGGGTGGGGGTTCCGGTCAGCGGTGGTGGGGCGGTGAGGGGTGGCTGCGCGAGCGGGGCCTCGCCTCGTCCGACCATCAGATTGGTGCCCACGACCAGTCCGGCGGCGAGCAGCGCGACGCAGCCCACCAGGACGACCCAGCGCACGCGCGAGGGGCCGCCCGGGCGGGCTGGGGTCGGGTCGGACGAGGGAGCCGTCATGCGGGCAGCTGGTCGTAGACGGCGTTGGCGACCTTGGCGATCTCGTTGACCTCGACGCGGGAGGTGAAGTACCGGAAGTAGGTGTCGTCGGAGTTCTTGACCAGGCAGTAGTTCAGGCTGGTGCTGAGCTTGCCGCACTCGGCGACGCCCACCGTGACCCGGTCGTTGAGGCGGTTGACGTTGCGCTTGTAGGCGCCGTTGTCGCGGGTCAGGTTCACCAACACGTAGCCGGACGAGCCGTCGCGGTAGGTGTAGCTGCCGCTGGAGCCGAAGGTGTCCTGGGTGCCCGCGAACGTGTAGCCGGCGGCGCTCTTGGGGATCGGCTTGCCGACCGCGGCCTTCGGCGGTCCGCCCTCGGCGGTGGTCTTGTTGTTGTCGCGACCGAGGAACGAGACCATGCCGGCGACGACCGCGATGATCACCACCAGACCGACGACCCCGCCGATCAGCAGCGGGGCGGGCCCGCGACGCCGGGTGGTGGTGCCGGAGAACTGGTAGGGCTGCCCGTAGGCCTGTTGACCGTACGCCTGCTGTCCGTAGGGCTGTTGACCCGGAGGCTGTTGGCCGTATCCCTGCTGGCCGTACCCCTGTGGGGCGGGGGGCTGCTGACCGTACGGCTGCTGCCCGTAGCCCGCTTGTTCGTAGCCCTGTTGTCCGTAGGGCTGCTGGGTGGGGGGCTGCTGACCGTAGGGCTGCTGACCATAGCCTTGCTGCCCGTACCCCTGCTGGTCGTAGCCCTGCTGCCCGTACCCCGGCTGAGCCACCCCCGGCGGGGGCGCCGCCGAAGCCTGCCCCTGGGGTTGCTGAGGCGCCCCGAAGCGCTGCTGGCTGCCCGTGTAGTCGGGGGCCTGCTCCGAGGGGCGGCCGAGGGCGGCGCTCGACTCGTCCTGAGCGGGGTCGTTCAACCACGAGGGGGTGTTCCAGTCGCGCGACTGAGGATCGTTCATGGGCCTCTCCTTTGCACTCAGCCTAGGCGGTGGCGGTTCCACCAGAGCGGACGATCCGACGCGTCCCTGCCGGTGACGGCTCCCGCCGGGGCGTCGGCTCATCGGCGGCGGCTCATCGGCGCCGGCTCATCGGCGGCGCGGCAACACTCGTCCGGCCACCACCGCGACGGCGGCCACGGCCAGCACGATCCACACCCACCCCCGCGCCACCCACGTGGGTGACACCTGGCTGACCCCGGCGACCACCCCGATGGCCGCGAGACAGGCCACCAGATAGAGCGCGGCGGCTCGTCCGAGGGGGGCGAGTGCCGCGCGGCGAACGGTCTGGTGCGAGGGTCCGGTGGCCGCCCAGGCCGACGCCTGGTGCACCAGCGCCAGCCCGATCGCGACGGCGGCGGCCTGCCACCACGGAGCGTGCCAGCCGCCGATCAGCCACCACAACAGCACGATCACGACGAAGACGGCGGGCAGGCCGGTGTCGGGTTTGATGGCCGAAGCCACGAGCGCCACCGCGGCCAAGGCGAACAGCAGCGGCGAGATGAAGACGTCGAGCCAGTTCTGGGTCAGCAGGCAGACGCCGGTGCCAGCGACGAGCAGCACGAGCCGGAGCAGCCATTGGAACGGCGAGGTACGGGCGGCCACCTGCAGCCAGCGGGCGATGACATCGGCGAGATCGTTCATCGACCGCCCGCCCCTCGTCCGGCTCCCGCTTGGGCGGCGCCTCGTCCGCCCGCGAGTCGCGGTGCCGAACGCGCATGCTCCATGGCGAGCAGCACGCTGCCCAGGCTGGCCGTTCCGCGCCAGGGCACCACCGGGATGCCGAGTCGTTCGATGCCCTCGACCACCACCTCGCGCTGCATGCGCCTCAACACCCAGGCCTCGCCCAGGAAGTTGCGGGCATCGCGCAGACCGCGCAGCGCGCCCAGGCCGGCCGGGTCGCCCAGGCCGGCGGGCAGGGTGTCGACCACGATCACCTCGCCGCCCAGCTGCCGCACCCGCACGAGCTGGTCGACGATGCGGTCGTCCAACAGCGGGCTGCAGAAGAACACGATCGTGCCCGAACGCACCCGCATCACCGAACGCAACGCCACGTGGTCGGGCACGTCGCGCAGGGCCCGCGAGAGCACGTCGATCATGATCCGGATCTGCCGGGGGCCGGTGCCGCTGCGCACGTGGCCGACCCGTCGTCCGAGGTCGTGCAGGGCGACCCGGTCGCCGAAACCGACGTAGTGCTGCGCGATCGCGGCGACGGCGCGCACGGTGGCGTCGAGGCTCGACGACTGGCCGCGCGGGTCGGTGAGGTCACGCAGCGTGTCGACCACGACGAGCACGTCGGTGTCGCGTTCGGTGAAGGTGCTGGTGACGTGCAGCCGCTGGGTGCGCGACGTGACCCGCCAGTTGATCCGGCGCAGCCGGTCGCCGGGCCGGTACTCGCGAATGTCGGCCAGTTGGGTGCCGTCGCCGCGCACGGACGAGGTGTGTGCCCCCGTCAGTCCGATCGGACGAGCCACCCCGCTGGCCCCCTCCAGGGTGGCGGCGGCGGGGCGGACGAGCACGTGGGCCGGCTCGGTCGGCAGGGCCGCGCGCCAGGATCCCGACTCGTCCGTCACCTGAACCCCCGGGCGCTCGGTGGTGTGGCGGCCCCAGCGCAGCGGTTCGAGCCCGACCGTCACCAGACCGGAGCCCTCGTCGTCGGGGGCGGGGGAGTCGAGCACGGCGCCGTAGGTGGGGTCCCAGGCGGAGTCGACCATGCCCGGCCACTGCACGCCGATCAGGTGACCGCGGGTGTGCGGGGTGACGGCGATGCCCAGGTCGACGCCCTCGCCCTCGGCCATCGACACCCGTTCGGGAGTGGTGGCAGCGGTCGGCGCGGGAACGTCTGCGCCCGGACGACGCCACCACCCCCAGGCCGCGTGCACCAGCAGGGGAACCACCAGGATCACCAGATCGGGGCGACGCAGCAGAGCCGCCACCAGCAGCACCACCAGCGAGATGCCGGCGGCGCGGGTGAAGGCGTTGGTCGGCTCGAACACGGCTCGGGCCGACGATGACCTGCGGGAGGGCGGCATGGGACTCGTCCGTCAGCGGCGCAGGTCGGAGGCGTCGGGCACCGGCACCTCGTTGACCACGTTCGCGACGATTCCCTCGGGGGTCACATTGTTCAGCCACAGCTCGGGACGCACGCTCACGCGGTGACCGAGGGCGGGGCCGGCGAGGGCCTTCACGTCTTCGGGAATCACGTAGTCGCGGCCGTCGAGCAGCGCCTGGGCGCGGGCCACGGTGACCAAGGCGAGCGACCCGCGGGGCGAGGCACCGACCAGGCTCGACTCGTGCCGGCGGGTGGCGGCGGCCAGCGCGACGGCGTAGCGGCCGACCGACTCGGCGACGTGCACCTCTTCGACGGCCGCCTGCACGGCCAGCAGTCCCTCGGCGTCGAGCACGGCGTCGACCGACTGGTCTTCGGTCTTGCGGGCGATGCGACGACTGAGCACCTCCCACTCCTCGTCGACGGTGGGGTGGCCGAAGCTGAGTCGCAGCAGGAAGCGGTCGAGTTGGGCCTCGGGCAGGGGATAGGTGCCCTCGTGTTCGATCGGGTTGGCGGTGGCCAGCACGTGGAACGGCCGGGGCAGCGCGAAGGTGTGGCCCTCGACGGTGACCTGGTGTTCCTGCATGGCCTCGAGCAGCGCCGACTGGGTCTTCGGGGGGGTGCGGTTGATCTCGTCCGCGAGCAACAGGCCGGTGAAGATGGGGCCCTCGCGGAAGTCGAACTGCGCCGTGTTCTGGTTGAACAGGTAGCTGCCGGTCAGGTCGGAGGGCAGCAGGTCGGGCGTGAACTGCGCGCGGGTGAAGTGCAGTCCGAGGGCCTGGGCCAGCGAGCGCGCGGCCAGGGTCTTGCCGAGACCGGGCAGGTCTTCCAGCAGCACGTGCCCGCCTGCGAGCACCCCCGCCAGCACCTGGGTGAGCTGGGCCCGCTTGCCGACTACGGCACGTTCGACCTGGTCGAGCACGCGGTGCGCGGCCTCGGTGGCCTGGGCGAGCGGCATCGCGGTGACGGCCTGGGTGCTGGTGCTGGTGGTGCTGCCGGTGCTGGTGGTGGTGCTCACAGGTCGCTGATCTCCTTGAGGTGGCGGTGCAGGGTGGCGCGGTTCAGGGCGCGGGGAGTGACGCCGGGCGCCGGGTAGAGCTGGGCGAACAGGGCGGGGCTGAGCACGGCCCGGGCGGTGGGTTCCGGGTCGTCGGGGTCGGCCCCGTGCGAGCGGACGAGGCGGTGCTCGGCCACGGCCGCCATCGTCGCCGAGAGCTGGTGGCTCGTGAAGTCTCGTCCGGGTTGAGCCGACGACATCAGATCGGCGAGCCGCTTGGTGGTGAGGTCTGCCTGGCTGCGGGGGGCGACCACGTCGGCCTGGTGGTGCACCCAGATGGGGGTCCAGGCCGGATCGTCGCCGCGGCGCATCACCCAGACGAGCACGCCGACGGTGATCGCGATGACGGCGCAGGGAATGGGGTTGAGGCGCGCACCCACCGCGGGGCCCGCGACCACCATCACGGCCGTCACCAGCAGGGCGGCGCCCACGTGCTTGGCGAGGGAGAAGACCTCCGCCGCGGGGTCGGATGTTCCGGTGTGTGCGCCCGTCGAGGGCACCCGCCCCCGCAGCCACGCCAGTCGTGGGCTGGTGCGGCTCATCGGACTCCAGTCGGTGGTGCGGGTGGTTGGTGTGGTGGGGCTGGTGGGGCGGGCGGCGGTGCCCACCCTTGTCACGATACACACGGCCGGCCCGCCAGCCGCGTGGGCGGGGCTACTCCGAGATCGGGGCGGACGACGCCGGCGCCGCGTTCAGCGCGTCGCGCAGCCGCTCGAGGCACGCGATGGCGCGCTCGCGCTCGTCCTCACCGCGGGAATGGGTCGAGAACATGGCCGCACGGTAGAGCCCGGCCAACTCGTGCAGCGCCTCGCGCGGTGCCGCCGTGCTCGCCATCAGGTCGACCACGAACTCGGTGGCCGTCTGCTCCGGGCGACGGGGCAGGCCCGCCTGCTCGGCGATGCCCTCCAGGCGCCGCCAACATTCCAGGATCGCGTGGTCGACATCGCCCCCCAGCCGCAGCCGCTCGAGGCTGTCGTCGAACGAGGCGAGCACCTCCTCCTCGTCCGGCTCGGGGGGGATGATCACCTCGGATCGCGCGGCGGTCGCCTTGTGCAGGCGGGTGCCGCGCAGGCGGGAGGTGACCAGGCGCACCAAGATGCCGATCACGACCAGCACGACCAGTGCGATCAGGAAGGGCACCACGTCGCGCACCCAGGTGGGTGCCGACATCGGGCTGCGGTTGCTCGGGAACGAGGGTGTACCGATCGGGGTGGGCATGGTGGCCGGCGGCGGCGGGGTGTAGGGGGGCGGGGTGCGGGGTTCCGCGGGCAACAGTTCGCCGAGTCGCCCCAGCCCCGAGGTCGACGCGAGCGTCACCAGCACGAGCAGGGCCACCACGATGCCCCCGACGGCGGCCAGGCGGCCCCAGCCCCCACGGCCGGGACGCCCACCGGTGCCCGGCTCGTCCTGCGCGTCATTGCTCACCCGACCACCCTAGCCACACCCACCTCGCGGGAATTCCGATGACCAGCCGGGCGGCCGCTCAGTACAGTGCCCCGGTGGGCTACATCGACCTGGCGGGCATCGACTTCTCCCTCCCCGACGGACGGGTGTTGCTGAGCGACATCTCGTTCCGCGTGGGCGAGGGTGCCATCGTCGCGCTCGTCGGCCCCAACGGAGCCGGCAAGACCACCCTGCTGCGCATCGTGCAGGGCGATCTCGACCCCGACGACGGGGTGATCTCGCGATCGGGGTCGGTGGGTGTCATGCGCCAGTTCATCGGCCAGATCAGGGACGAGACCACCGTCCGCGATCTGCTGCTCTCGCTGTCGCCGGCCCGGGTGCGCGCCGCCTCCGAGCAGGTCGACCGGCTCGAACTGCAGCTGATGGACGACGACTCCGAACCCGTGCAGCTGGCCTACGCGACGGCGCTGGCCGAGTACGCCGATGCCGGCGGCTACGACGCCGAGGTGATCTTCGACGCCTGCTGCACCGCCGCGCTCGGGGTCGGCTACGACCGGGCCCGCTGGCGCGAGGTCTCGACGCTGTCGGGCGGCGAGCAGAAGCGGTTGGCGCTCGAGGTGCTGCTGCGCGGCAACGACGAGGTGCTGCTGCTCGACGAGCCCGACAACTACCTCGATGTGCCCGGCAAGCAGTGGCTCGAGGAGCAACTGCGGGCCACCCAGAAGACGGTGCTGCTGGTCAGTCACGATCGTGAATTGCTCGCCAACGCCTCGACCAAGGTGGCCGCCCTTGAACTGGGAGCGGCAGGCAACACCCTGTGGGTGCACGGCCACTCGTTCGGCAGTTTTCACGAGGCCCGGGCCGAACGGTTCGCCCGCCTCGAGGAACTGCGTCGCCGCTGGGACGAGGAGCACGCCAAGCTCAAGCAGCTGGTGCTGACCATGAAGATTCGTGCCGCCAGCAACGACGCCAACGCGTCGCGGTACGCCGCGGCCGTCACCCGGCTGGCCAAGTTCGAGGAGGCCGGCCCGCCCACGGCGGTGCCGATCAAGCAGAACGTCTCGATGCGGCTGGCCGGCGGCCGCACCGCGAAGCGGGCCGTCGTCTGCGAAGACCTCGAGCTGACCGGGCTGATGAAGCCGTTCTCGACCGAGATCTGGTACGGCGACCGCGTCGGGGTGCTGGGGTCGAACGGCTCGGGCAAGTCACACTTCCTGCGGCTGCTGGCCCGCGGCGGATCGCTGCCGGATTCGTCCAACACGGCCGTCGACCACGAGCAGATCGCCCCCGTCGCCCACACCGGCGTCGCCCGGCTGGGGCAGCGGGTTCGTCCGGGCTGGTTCGCGCAGACCAACCGCAAACCGGAACTGATGGGGCGCACGCTGCTCGAGATCCTGCACCGCGGGGACGATCACCGCGGCGGTCTGGTGCGCGAGGAGGCGGCGCGCAAGCTCGATCGCTACGAGCTGGCGCAGGCGGCCGAGCAGCCCTACGAGACCCTGTCGGGTGGTCAACAGGCGCGGCTGCAGATCCTGCTGCTCGAGTTGGGTGGCGCCACCATGCTGCTGTTGGACGAGCCCACCGACAACCTCGACATCGAGTCGGCGGAGGCGCTCGAGCACGGTCTGGCGTCGTTCGAGGGAACGGTGCTGGCGGTCACCCACGACCGCTGGTTCGCGCGCGGGTTCGACCGGTTCCTGGTGTTCGGGTCGGACGGGCGGGTGTTCGAGTCCGAGACGCCGGTGTGGGACGAGAAGCGCGTGGTGCGGGCCCGCTGACGTCCCTGGCCGGGCGGTTCGCTGGTCTCAGGAGAGTCCGGTGACGATGCCCTGCACCAGGGCGGCGATGTCGGTGGCGTTCGTGCTCGACGAGAAGAACGACATGTAGGTGTCGTCGGCGCCCTGCAGGAAGCAGTAGTCGAGGTTGTTGTTCGGGTTGGTGCCACAGATCGCCACCCCGATCTTCGTGGGGTTGTCGACGCGCTGGGTCTCCTGCTGGAAGTCGCTGGCGTCGCCCGCCTCGAAGCGCATCGAGACCGTTCCAGAGGCCGTGTTTCGTCCGTAGTAGCCGTCGAAGTCGTCGCCGAGGGTGGGGTCGTCGGAGCGGAGGCCCCACTCGTTGTCGAGCACGGACGTGGGCAACTTCTTGCCGCGCAGGGCCACCAGCCCGGCCGAGTTCTGGGTGGTGGGTTCGTCCGAACTGGGCGGCGAGGTGGGCGTCTGGGAGGTCGGGTTCTGGGAGGTCGGGTCGTCCGACGTGGGCGGTGCGGGCGACGTGGGGTTGGCGGCGCTGGTGGACCCGCTGGTGGAGTTGGTCGGGGGGTTCGGCCCGGGCTCACCCTTCAGCTGCTGCAGGCCGAGGGCGACCATCAGCACGATGCCGATCACCAGACAGGGGGCGGTGAAGATCACCACCTGCTTGCTGCGCTGCATGTTCTTCTGCATCGTCGTCACCTCCTCTTCCCACAGGATCGCTGCCAGTTGCTGGCGTCCACGCTAGTCGACGCCGGGGTTGGGGGCCTCGGTTCCCACCTAGGCTGACCCCATGACCCCCGCCTCCATTCGTCGCGACGTGGTCACGGTCTTCGCCGTCTACGCGCTCAACGGCGTGCTGATCGGCAGTTGGACGAGCCGCATCCCCGCCCTCAAGGAGCATCTCGCCGTCGATCTGGGCACCCTCGGGTTGGTGTTCCTGTGCCTCGGCCTGGGGTCGCTGGTCTCGATGCCGCTCACCGGGTTCGTGCTGAAGAGGCTCACGCCGCGGCAGGTCTCGATGATCTGCGTGGTGGCGGCCGCCACCATCTTCTCGGTGCTCACGCAGGTGGTCGGGGTGTGGGCGTTCGCGGGTCTCTACGCGCTGGCGGGTTTCTTCTACGGCGCCTGGGACGTGACCATCAACGTGCAGGGTGCTGCCGTCGAGCATGCGTCGGGTCGCACGATCATGCCGGCGCTGCACGGCACCTGGGGCGGCGGCATGCTGATCGGCGCCGCCACGGGCACTCTCGTCACCCGGCTCGGCGTCGGCCTCGCACCCCACATTCTGGTGATGCTGCCGCTGGTGGCGGTGCTCACGGTGGCGGTGGTGTGGACCTGGTCGGACTACCGCGAGCACACCGCCGCCCGCCACGCCGACACCCCGCACACCTCGGCCCGCGGCATCATCGCCCCGGTCGTGCTGATCGGCATCATGATGCTCTGCTCGACCATCGGTGAGGGCTCGGCCGCCGACTGGATCGCGCTGCAGCTCATCGAGGAGAAGGGCCAGACCGCCTCGGTGGGGGCCGGCGCCTACACCGTCTACGCGCTCTTCCTCACCCTGTCGCGGCTCGCGGGCTCGCTGGTCATCGCCACCTTCGGACGAGTCAACGCCATCCGCATCTCGGGCTTCTGCACGGCGGCGGGCGTCGCGTTGATGATCGTCGCCCCGCACGTGGCGGTGAGTTTCGTCGGCGCCGCGCTGTGGGGGGCAGGGCTCGCGGTCGTCTTCCCGGCAGGCATCTCGGCGGCCAGCGAGATCGGCGGCCGGCACAGCGACCACGCCATCGCGATCGCGTCGACGATGGCCTACGGCGGCTTCCTGATCGGGCCGGCCCTGCTGGGCGTGATCGCGCACCGGTGGGATCTGAGCACCGCCTTCGTGGTGCCGATGGTGCTGGCGTTGGGCTTCGCCGCCCTCGCCTTCGCCGCCCGGGAGCGGCGGGCGTCGTCCGTCGTGGAGACTCGTCCGTCGTGAAGGCTGGGACGAACTAGAAGTCGAAGTCGCCGAAGTCGATGTTCGACACGAAGTCGCCGACGCCGCCGGCGAAGTCGCCCAGGCCGCCCGCGAGGTCGCCGATGTCGGCCATGCCGCCGCCGAGCAGGTCGAGCCCGCCGCCGTCGAACAGGTCGGCGAAACCACCGTCGCCGAGCATCGCCATGCCGCCGAACAGCAGGTTGTCACCGCCGAGCAGGTCGAACCAGATCAGCCCCTCGAGAATGTCGAAGCCGTCGGTCTGCAGACCCAGTTCGCGCACCTCGCCGAAGACCTTCGACCAGTGGTCGGCCACGCCGAAGACGATCGCGTAGGGCAGGTAGCGGCTGAAGATGCCGGCCGCCTCCTCGACCTTGAACTGGCTGGCCTCGGCCGTGGCCAGGTACTTCTTGAACCCCAGCGCCTGGATCTGGGCGGCGGTGCCGAGCGCGGTGCGGGGAACGCGCGGCTTGAGTCGGGCGCGCAGGAACAGCGAGGAGCCGACCACCAGACCGGCACTGATCAGCGTCCACACCGAGGGGTTGGCCAGCACCATCAGCGCCGAGAAGCCGATGGCCGCGACGAACCCGATCGTGCCGAGGCAGCCGAAGCCCTTCGCGTCGGGCGACTTCTCGTACCAGCCGTTGCCGACGGTCTGGGCGTAGAGCGAATCGCGCAACCCCCGGATGTCGTGGCCGCGGGCGCGCACCCACTCGCTCATCAGCACCGATGGGGTGTCGTTGTCTGATGCGGCCTGGGCGAGGCCGAGCAGGCGGTTCAGCTGGGTGGGGGTCTGCCAGGAGGCCGTGAACAGGCTCTGCATCAGCGCCTGCTCGAAGTCCGAGAGTCGATCCGCCGGCGCCGGCACCACCCTGGTCACCCGCCAGTCGCGCGCCTTCTTGGTGGGGTCATCGGTGCGGCGCTGATCGGTGTCGACGGCCTCGATGTGCACGTGCCCGCGCACGGCCAGGTCAACGATCGTGGCCGTCAGATCGCGCATCTCGGCCTTGCCGTCGACGATGGTGCCCACCAGGCCCGGCCGCGCCCCGCGGGGTGGGGAGAAGGCCACCGCCACCTCGCCC
Organism: Aestuariimicrobium soli; assembly: GCF_051192575.1. Lineage (NCBI taxonomy): Bacteria > Bacillati > Actinomycetota > Actinomycetes > Propionibacteriales > Propionibacteriaceae > Aestuariimicrobium > Aestuariimicrobium soli. Next base: position 50,439 of record NZ_JBPJSQ010000003.1, read on the forward strand.
GAGTACTCGCGTGATCGTCCGCTCACCTTTTCAACGGACGACGGTGCTCCCGCCAGCGGCACCATGCCGGGAACGAGCCCGGAGTAGATGCGGTCGCGGTAGAAGCGGTTGGCCACGGCGCCCACGCCGAACAGCACCGCCGAGATCAGGACGGAGATGACGAGGAAGCCGAGGTCGATGTTCTCCACGCCTCCATTCTGTCCGATCGCGCCAATCGCGGGTCGCTGGGTCCCTTTCCGCCGCTCCTCCCCGATCAGTGGCGGCGCGACCGAACTGAACGGGCGTTCATTGTGACGGCGCACGCGTGAGAGAATCCGGTGGTGTCCGTCGTCACCCCACAGCTTCACGCGCAGCACCCCCAAGACCGCCCGGTGCTCCGCCGTGCCCGGTGGGCGGTGTCGGCGGTGTTCTTCGTCAACGGCGCCTCGATGTGCATGGTGCTGCCGCGCTATCCGGAACTGGTCGACAAGCTCGAGCTGAGCAATGCCGCGTTCGGTCTGGCCATCGGGCTGGGTCCGATCGGCGGCCTGTTGGCCGGACTGACCGCCGCCTCGCTGATGAAGCGCTTCGGCACGGCACGGCTCTCGGTCGCGCTGCAGGTGATGGCCAGCCTGTTCCACCTGTCGATCTACGCGTCGGGCTCGTGGGCGTGGCTGCTGGGGTCGCTGCTGTTCGCCAGCGCCTGCGATGCCGTCACCGACATCTCGATGAACGCCCACGGCATGCGGGTCGAGCGCCGCTACCGGCGGTCCATCATGAACAGCTACCACGGCTGGTGGTCGATGGGTGCCGTGGCCGGTGGACTGTTCGGGGCCGTGGGTGCGCAGGTGGGCCTGCCGCTGCTGTGGCAGGGAGCGATCGGGTTCGTGCTGTACGCCTCGATCGCCCTGGCCGCGCTGCGCCATCACTTGCCGGGGCACGATTCGTCCGAACGTCAGGTCTCGTCGCCCAGCCCGGTCTCGGCCGGCGAGGTGCTCTCGGAGCACCACACTCCCGCTCAGGGACGAGTCGGCACGGCCGCACGGCAGGCGATGCTGACCGTCGTCGCGCTCGGTTTCGTGCTCGTGTTCACGGGGTCGATCGAGGACGCCGGCAGTTCCTGGGGCGCCCTGTTCATGAACGCCACCTTCGACGTGAGCCCGTTCGTCGCCGGGCTGCCGTTCATCGCCATGCAGGCCGCGCAGATGGCCGGACGATTCCTCGGTGACGGCATGGTCGACCGGTTCGGCGATCGGTTGACCGCCCGCATCGGGTCGTTGCTGGCCGTGCTGGGCATGTGTCTGGCGCTGCTGCTGCCGCATCCGGTGACCGCCGTCGTCGGCTTCGCGCTGGCGGGCTGGGGCATCGCCACCCTCTTCCCGGCGGCCTATCGGGCGGCCGACGAGATTCGCGGTCTGCCGCACGGGCTGGGCGTGACCGTGGTCGGATGGCTCGCCCGCCTCGGGTTCTTCCTGTCACCCCCGCTGGTGGGGTGGCTGGCCGACCAGCTCACCCTGGTGCGCGCGCTGTGGCTGGTGCCGGTCTATGCCCTGGGGATCCTGGCGCTGTCGCGCGTGCTCGACCCGCGCAAGGACCGCCACCTGGCCGAGCAGCCCAGCGTCGAGTCCGACCCCCACCACCCTCAGCCGGAACGCGCGTGACCGACCCCGCCCCCATCGATGCCCGCCTGGTCGATGCGCGCTTGGCCGATCCCGTGACCGCCGCCCGGCACGTGCTCGGCGGGGTGCTCTCGACCTTCCGCGACGGTCGGCTGGTTGCCGTGCGGATCACCGAGGTCGAGGCCTATCGCGGCTCGGACGATCCTGCCGCCCACACCTACCGAGGCGAGACGGCCCGCAACCGCACCATGTTCGGCCCCGCGGGACACCTCTACGTCTACCGTCACCTGGGCCTGCACCACTGCGTGAACCTGGTCTGCGGGCCGGCCGGAGTCGGTCACGGGCTGTTGCTGCGCGCCGGTCAGGTGGTGGCCGGCGACGACGTCGCCTGGGACCGGCGCCTCGCCACCGGCGTCTGCCGCAGCCCTCGCGACCTGGCGCGCGGACCCGCCCGCCTGACGGTGGCGCTGGCGATCGTCCATGCCGACGACGGGGTGGCATGGCACCCGGGCCCCGCCGACGACGCCCACCCGTTCGGCTGGCAGTGGCCGGCTCGCCCGGCCGACGACCGGGCCATCGCCAGCGGTCCGAGGATCGGGGTGCCGGCGGCGGGCGCCGACCTGCCCTGGCGGTTCTGGTTGCGGGACGACGAGTGCGTCTCGGGGACGTCCGCGCAGAACCAGACCCGCTGACTCGGTGCTCGTTGACCGTGGTGCCCCTCGGCTGGCGGCTCAGACCCAACGACAACGGAGTTGGCGAGCACACCCCGCCGAGCACCAATGAACCACCCCCCCGAAATCGGTCCTGACACCGCTTCTTAGCGTGGAATCACCGTCAACGACTGGAGTGAGGGATGACCACGATCGAGGGTGCAACCGGCTTCGCAGGCGCGTTCGAGACGCCGACCGCCGACCAGTGGCACGACGCGGTGCTGAAGGTGCTCAACCGCGGTCGCCCCGAGGGCAAACAGCTCGACTGGGAGGCCGGCCATGGCCGCCTCGTCACCCACACCATCGACGGTCTGCGCATCGAGCCGCTGTTCACCCGCGGTGATCACGATCCCGACCTGGGCTTCCCCGGTGCCGCGCCTTTCACCCGCGGCACCACCGTGCGGTCCGGTGCCATGGACGCCTGGGACATCCGGGCCCTGCACGACGACCCCGACCCCGTCGTCACCCGTCGGGCCATCGTGGACGACCTCGAGCACGGCGTCACCTCGATCTGGCTGCGCGTCGACCCCGACGCCGTCGCCGCCGACGACGTGAAGTCGGTGCTGGCCGACGTGCTGCTCGACCTGGCCAAGCTCGACGTCTCGTCGACCACCGACCAGTACGCGGCCGCCGACGCGCTGCTGGCCGTCTTCGAGGGCTCCGACCACGACCACTCCGAGCTGTCGCTCAACCTGGGCCTCGACCCGTTGGGCCACACCGCCCTCACCGGCGAGCCCGCCGACCTGTCCCGGCTCGCCGACTACGTGCGCCGCCTCGACGGCTACGCCAAGAGCCGCGCCATCATCGTCGACGCCAACCTGTTCTCGAACCTCGGTGCCGGCGACGTGCACGAGGTGGCGTGGGCGGTCGCCAGCGCCGTCGAGTACGTGCGGGCGCTGCTGGCCGCGGGGTTGACCGCCGACCAGGCCTTCGACGCCATCACCTTCCGCGTGACCGCCGGCACCGACCAGTTCGCCACCATCGCCCGGCTGCGCGCCCTGCGCACCGTGTGGAACCGGGTCGGCGAGGTCTTCGGGGTCTCCGAGGAACACCGCGGGGCCCGCCAGCACGCCGTCACCTCCCGCCGGCAGTTGACCCGCGACGACCCCTACGTGAACATGCTCCGCGGCACCATCCAGTGCTTCGGGGCGGCCGTCGGCGGCGCCGAGGCCATCACCGTGCTGCCCTTCGACAGCGTGCTGGGGCTGCCCACCGCGTTCTCGCGGCGCGTGGCCCGCAACACCCAGGTGGTGCTCGCCGAGGAGTCGAACATCGGCCGGGTCAACGACCCCGCCGGCGGGTCCTGGTACGTCGAGAGCCTCACCGCGCAGCTGGCCGAGGCCGCCTGGGCCGAGTTCCAGCGGGTCGAGGCCGCCGGTGGCATGGCCGCCGCGCTCGGCGACGACGTGCACACCGGGCTGGTGGCCACCACGCTGGCCGAGCTCAACGAGAAGCGCGCGAAGGCCCTGGCCACCCGCGCCCAGCCGATCACCGGCGTCTCGATGTTCCCCCAGGCCGTCGAGCCGGTCGTCGAGCGCCAGCCCCGACCCGACGCCCCGCCTTCCGGCGGGCTCGGGCTCGTCCGCGACTCGGAGGTCTTCGAGCAGCTGCGCGACCGCGCGGCAGTCTCGAAGCCCACGGTCTTCCTGGCCTGCCTGGGCAGCCGCCGCGACTTCGGCGCCCGCGAGGGCTTCACCCAGCCACTGCTGCACGTCGCCGGCATCGCCACCCCGACAGGCGAGGGCACCACGGACGACGTGGTCGCCGCCTTCAGCGACTCCGGTGCGACGACGGCGGTGGTCTGCTCCAGCGCGAAGGTCTACGCCGAGCACGCCGTCGAGGCCGCCACCAAGCTCAAGCAGGCCGGCGCCCAGCGGGTCTTCCTGGCGGGCAACCTCAAGGAGATCGGCGACGGCGACGCCAGCGTCTTCGACGGCACGGTGGCCATGGGCATGGACGTCGTCGCCTTCCTCACCTCAGTGCTGGATCCCACCGATCCGGCCACGCCCGACCAGACGGGAGCAGAGCAGTGACCACCTCCGACCAGATTCGGTTCGACCAGGTGCCCTTCGCGGGCGGGGGACAGCCCTCGTCCGACGCCGCGAAGCGGTTCGAGGAGCTCCTGGCCGCCACCGGCAGCCACGACGCGTGGCTGACCCCCGAGCAGATCGAGGTCGCGACCCTCTACGGGCGCGAGGTGTACGCCGACATGGACCACCTCAACACCTACCCGGGGCTGCCGCCGTTCTTGCGCGGCCCCTACGCCACCATGTACACCTCGCAGCCCTGGACGATCCGGCAGTACGCCGGGTTCTCGACCGCCGAGGAGTCCAACGCCTTCTACCGCCGCAACCTGGCGGCCGGCCAGAAGGGCCTGTCGGTGGCGTTCGACCTGGCCACCCACCGCGGCTACGACTCCGACCACCCGCGCGTGGCCGGTGACGTCGGCATGGCGGGCGTGGCGATCGACTCGATCCTCGACATGCGCCAGCTGTTCGACGGCATCCCGCTCGACCAGATGTCGGTGTCGATGACCATGAACGGCGCGGTGCTGCCGGTGCTGGCCCTCTACGTGGTGGCCGCCGAGGAGCAGGGCGTGGGCCCCGACCAGTTGGCCGGAACGATTCAGAACGACATTCTGAAGGAGTTCATGGTCCGCAACACCTACATCTACCCGCCAGCCCCGTCGATGCGGATCATCTCGGACATCTTCGCGTTCACCAGCGCGAACATGCCCAAGTGGAACTCGATCTCGATCTCCGGCTACCACATGCAGGAGGCCGGGGCGACGGCCGACATCGAGATGGCCTACACGCTGGCCGACGGCGTCGACTACATCCGCGCCGGCGAGTCGGTGGGGCTGGGCGTCGACCAGTTCGCCCCCCGGTTGAGCTTCTTCTGGGCCATCGGCATGAACTTCTTCATGGAGGTCGCCAAGCTGCGCGCCGCGCGCATGCTCTGGGCACGCCTGGTGAAGCAGTTCGGGCCGTCCAACCCCAAGTCGATGAGCCTGCGCACCCACTCCCAGACCTCGGGCTGGTCGTTGACCGCCCAGGACGTCTACAACAACGTGGTGCGCACCTGCGTCGAGGCGATGGCCGCGACCCAGGGCCACACCCAGTCGCTGCACACCAACGCGTTGGACGAGGCCATCGCCCTGCCGACCGACTTCTCGGCGCGCATCGCCCGCAACACCCAGCTGTTCCTGCAGCAGGAGTCGAACACCACCAAGGTGATCGACCCGTGGGCCGGGTCGGCGTACGTCGAGAAGCTCACCCTCGAGCTGGCCCGCAAGGCGTGGGCGCACATCGAGGAGGTCGAGGCCGCCGGTGGCATGGCCAAGGCGATCGAGGCGGGCATCCCCAAGATGCGCATCGAGGAGGCGGCAGCCCGCACCCAGGCCCGCATCGACTCCGGGCGCCAGCCCGTGATCGGGGTCAACAAGTACCGCCTCGACTCCGAGGATCCGCTGGAGGTGCTGAAGGTCGACAACGCGTCGGTGCGGGCCGCCCAGATCGCCAAGCTGGAGCGCCTGCGGGCGAACCGGGACGAGGCCGCCACCCAGGCCGCGCTGGAGCGCATCACCTGGGCCGCCGCGAACCCCGACCCCAGCGACCCCGACAGGAACCTGTTGAAGCTGTCGATCGACGCCGCCCGGGCCCAGGCCTCGGTGGGCGAGATCTCGTCGGCCATGGAGAAGGTCTTCGACCGCTACACCGCGCAGATCCGTACGATCAGTGGCGTGTACTCCAAGGAATCCTCCGACACCCCGGCGGTGCAGCGCACCCGCGAGCTGGTCGAGGAGTTCGAGGCCGAGGAGGGCCGTCGTCCGCGCATCCTGGTGGCCAAGATGGGCCAGGACGGGCACGACCGTGGCCAGAAGGTGATCGCCACGGCCTTCGCCGACCTCGGCTTCGACGTCGACGTGGGCCCGCTGTTCCAGACCCCCGAGGAGGTCGCCCGGCAGGCCGTCGAGAGTGACGTGCACGTCGTGGGTGTCTCCTCGCTGGCGGCCGGACACCTGACCCTGGTGCCGGCGCTGCGGTCGGAGCTCGACAAGCTGGGTCGCGAGGACATGATGATCGTGGTCGGTGGGGTGATTCCCGAGCAGGACTTCGCCGAACTGCGTGCCCACGGGGCCGACGACATCTTCCCGCCCGGCACGGTGATCCCCGAGTCGGCGGAGCGACTGTTGACCGAGTTGCGGGAGCGGCTCGGCAGGCTGGGCTGAGCCGGCGATGGCGCGCAGGATCGACGTCGACGGCCTCACCGCGGGGGTGATCGCGGGGTCGCGGGCGCACCTGGCGAGGGCCATCACCCTGGTGGAGTCGACGCTGCCGGCGCACCGGGAGGCCGCCCGCGACCTGCTGGCGCGGGTGGCCGACAGCCCCCACACACGTGTCGGAGCCGCTCCCGCGGACGAGAGCGGCTCCGACACCCTTCAGTCGATCAGGGCCCAGTCGATCAGGGTCGGTGTCTCGGGGGTGCCCGGGGCAGGCAAGTCGACCTTCATCAACGCCCTGGGCCTGCGGCTGATCGACCGCGGGCACCGGGTGGCCGTGCTGGCCGTCGACCCGTCGTCGCCGACCACCGGCGGATCGGTGTTGGGCGACCGCACGCGCATGGGCGCACTGACGATGCACGAGGCGGCGTTCGTCCGCCCTTCGCCCACGGCCAACCATCTCGGCGGTGTGGCGAGGGCGACGCGCGAGGCGATGTTGCTGGTCGAGGCGGCCGGGTACGACGTGGTGATCGTCGAGACCGTCGGGGTGGGGCAGTCGGAGGTTGCGGTCGCCGACATGGTCGACACATTCCTGATGCTGGCTTTGGCCCGGTCGGGCGACCAGCTGCAGGGCATCAAGCGAGGCATCCTCGAGTTGGCCGACGTGATCGCGGTCAACAAGGCCGATGGTGACAACGCGGGCGAGGCGCGGGTGACGGCCCGCGAGCTCGCCATCGCGATGAAGCTCATCTCGGGCGACTCGCTCAAGCGGAGGGTGCCGGTGCTGACCTGTTCGGCTGTCGAGCGCGTGGGCCTTGATGAGGTGTGGGACGAGGTGCTCGCCCATCGGGAGTGGCGGGGGGAGCAGCCGGGTGGTCTGGTGGGGTTCCGCGCCGGTCAGCAGGAGCGGTGGATGTGGTCGATGGTGGAGGCGACGTTGCTGGACTCGTTGAAGGGTGACCCGGAGGTCAGGCGGTTGGCGTCGTCGTTGAGGTCGGGGTTGGCGTCGCACCGGGTGTCGGCGTTGGAGGGGGCCGCGCAGGTGCTGGAGGCATTTGCGAGGGCCGTTCCCGAGCAGTCGTGGGCCCCCCGCGACTGACTCAGGTCTCGTCGGTGATGATCAGCGATTGCTCGTGTTGTTTGGTGCGGTAGGCACTTCGTCCCATCACCTGGGTGGCGACGGGTGCGGTCACCAGCTGCAGCATTGCGGTGAGGGCGAGCATGAGGGTGGCCGAGGTGGTGCGCAGAATCAGGGCCAGTCCGATGCACAGCAGCACCAATCCCAGCGTCTGCGGTTTCGACGCGGCGTGCATGCGGTTGAGCACGTCGGGCAGGCGCACCAGCCCGATGGCGGCCACCAGGCACAGCAGGGCGCCAAGCACGATCAGCACGGCCCCGCCGATGTCGGCGGCACCCGACCAAGCGTTCAGTGTGATCATCGGATGCCCCGTTCCCGGCTGATCTCGGCGTCGGGTGAGGAGTCGAAGACCTCTTGCCGACCGGCGACGAACCGGGCCATCGAGACGGTGCCCGAGAAGGCCACGAGGGCCAGCACCAGAATGACCGGGATCGTGTAGGGGTGGCGGTTCACGGCGGCCTCGATGACCAGGCCGCCGACCACCGTGGCGATCAGCACGTCGGTCGCCACCACCCGGTTCGCGGCCCCGGGGCCACGGACGATCCTGACCACGGTCAGCACCGCGGCCACGGTGAACATCACCCCGGCGATCCACAACAGCACGGTCATGGGGCCCGCCCTTCCTCGGCCAACGCCCGTCGTTCCTCGTTCGACCCGAAAGCCCGGATCACCCGCGCCTCAGTCAGCTGCACGCCCAGTCTGGCCTTCTCGATGGCCGCCGGTGAGGAGGCATCGAAGACGTGCACCAGCAGGCCGTGGTCGTCGGAGTCGATCACGATCGAGCCGGGCACCAGCGTGGTCAACTCCGCGGTGATCGAACTGACGAACTGGCTCGAGGTGCGCAGGGGCACCCGGATCATGGCGTTGCGGGTGGGCCGCCGGAACGCCAGCACCTTCACCGCCACCGACACCGAGGCGGTCAGCAATCCCTGCACCGTGTGGGCCGCCAGGATCAGGAATGAGATCGGCCGGAAGTGCTCCAGCTCCTCCACCTCGGGCAGGGGAAAGGTGAGCTGCACGACCAACGCGGCCAGCAACCCGAACACCGCGGTGCCGAGGTTGATGCTGCCCCACAGCATGATCCAGACGGCCGTGAGGCCCAGCGTGGTCGACACATTCACTCGCCGCCGCAGCGGCATGCGTTCCATCATCGTGCGCCCCCGGTCACTTCAGGCCCTCCTTGACCGCGGTCACGTAGCGACCGTCGACCATGTCGCGGGCCGCCCGCTGGGCGTAGGCCGTCAGCGGTCCGGCGAGGAAGGTGAGCGCCACCGTGATGGCCACGATCAGCGAGGCGCCGGCGATCCAGATGCGCGGAATGGTGCGCAGGCTCGGGCGCAGCGCCACCCGACGCCCGGACTCCTCGTCATCGGGCAGGGGTCGCCAGAACACCCGGTTCCACACCCTGGTGACCGCCATCAGGGTGAGCAGGCTGGTCACCACCGAGGCGACCACCGCCAGAATCGCCAGCGGGCTCCCCTGCGCGAAGGCGGCCTGGATCAACGAGACCTTGCCCAGGAACCCCGAGAAGGGCGGGATGCCCCCCAGGTTCAGCGCTGGCACCAGGTACAGCACTGCCAGCACGGGCACGGCGGACAGCCCGCCGAGCGTGCGCATCGAGGTCGATCCGCCGACGCGCTCGATCAGCCCGACGACGATGAACAGTGCCGTCTGGATGAGAATGTGGTGGGCCACGTAGAAGATGGCCCCGGCCAGGCCCGCCTCGGTACCCAGCGCGATGCCGATCAGCATGTAACCGATGTGGCTGACCAGGGTGAACGACAGCAACCGCTTGATCTCCCCCTGGGCCAACGCGCCGAGGATGCCGATCACCAGCGACAGGATCGCCGCGATCAGCAGCAGCTCGGTGAGATGGCTGTCGGGGAACAACAGGAACTGCAGCCGGATGATGGCGTACACGCCCACTTTCGTCAGCAGGCCAGCGAAAACGGCCGTGACGCTGGCGGGGGCGATCGGGTACGAGTCCGGCAGCCAGGTCGACAGCGGGAAGACGGCTGCTTTGATCGAGAACACCACCAGCAGCAACAGTTGGATGGTCAGCTGCAGGCTCGCGGGCAGCGCGCCCAGCCGTTCCGACAGCTGCGCCAGGTTCACGGTGCCGGTCGCGCCGTAGACCACGGCGATGGCGATCAGGAACAGCGTGGACGACAGGATGCCGATCACCATGTAGGTCGCGCCGGCGTGCACCCGCTCGCGGGTGGCCCCTAGCATCAGCAGCACGTAGCTGGCGAACAGCAACATCTCGAATCCGACGAACAGGTTGAACAGGTCGCCGGCGAGGAAGGCGTTCGACACGCCCGCCGTGAGCACCAGATAGGTGGGGTGGAAGATCGAGACCGGCACCCCGTCGGGTGAGTCGGTGACGTCGCGCCGCGACGGGAAGATGACCACGATCGAGGTGACGATGCTCGACACCAGCACCATCAGGGCCGACAACCGGTCGGCCACCAGGGCGATGCCCAGGAAGCTGTCCCAGGCCCCCACCCACAGCACGATCGGTCCGTTGCGGTCGGCCGCGAACACCAGGGTCAGCGCGACCGCGACCACCAAGGTGAGGGCGACACCCGAGACGATGCGTTGCAGGTTCGGACGACGGGCCGCCGCCAAGGTGATGCCGGCCGCCACCAGGGGCAGGATCACCGGCACCGGCACGAGGTTGGTCAGGTCCATCAGGGTGCCTCCCCGGAGGTTGCATCGGACTCACGGGGATTCTCGGTGGCGTGAGCGGGCTCGTCCTCGGCGGCTTCGAGGCCACCGGTTTCGGTGTCGAGCGGCAGCTCGTCCGTCTCGTGCTGCGTGTACGACTCGCTGGTGAGGTCGCGGTCGGCCCGCCGGCGGACGATGCGGTCCTCGACGTCGTCGGCCACCTCGTCGTGCCCCTCCAACTGGAACGAGCGGTACGACATCGCCAACAGGAAGGCCGACGTGGCCAGCGTGATCACGATCGCGGTCAGCACCATCGCCTGCGGCAGCGGGTCGCTGATGCGGTACTTGGGCTCGCCGACGATCGGGGCCAGCCCGGCGGGCCCGGAGACCACCAGGTAGAGCAGGCTGACGCCGTTGGAGGCGAGCATGATGCCGGCCAGGATGCGCATCAGCGAGCGCTCGAGCATGAGGTAGAAGCCGCAGGCGAGCAGGGCGCCACCGGCGACGGCGAGCACGAGGCTGGGGGTCATCGGCTCTGCTCCCTCGTGAGCCCGGGGGTGCCCCGGTCGGAGGCGTACTGAGGCACCGGGGCCACGTTCTTCTCCGAGTGCAGGTCGATGCCGCTGCCCAACGAGCGGACGAAGTCGAGCATGGCGCCGATCACCAACAACCACACACCGATGTCGAAGATCAGCGTGGTCACCAGCTTCACCGTGCCCAGCGGACCGAGGGCCACCTCGATGGCGTACGACTCGCCGATGCGTCCCCCGATCAGTACCGGCCAGACGACACCGATGACCGCGGTCACCATGCCGCCACCGAGCAGCTTGCCGGGGTCGAGCGGCACCGCCTCCTCGAGCTCGGCGCGGCCGCCGGCGAGGTAGCGGATGGCCAGCGCGATGCCGGCGACCAGGGCACCGGCGAAGCCGCCGCCGGGCAGGTTGTGGCCGACCATCAGCAGGTACACCGAGACCAGCATCATCACGGGGAAGAGCAGCCGCGTCATCATCTCGAGCAGGGGGCTGGCGCGGTGCTCGTCCAACAACTGCGCGCCACGCAACCAGGTGCGTCGTTGGCTGGCGGGTGTCTGCGGGAGCATCGAGGCGGACGAGACCCGGCGGCGGACGAAGATCAGGCTGGTGACGCCGGTGGCGGCCGCGAGCAGCACCGAGATCTCGCCCAGGGTGTCCCAGGCACGGATGTCGACCAGGGTGACGTTGACGATGTTGTGGCCGTAGCCGAAGTCGTAGGCGCTCTCGTAGAAGCTCTCCGAGACCGGCGGGGCCGTGCGGGACTGCAGGGCGACCATCGCCGCAACCGCGGCGAGCGTGCCGACGGCGATCGCGATCAGCGCGCGCACGTAGCGGGTGGCCTTGAGCGGACGATCGGTGAAGTACTTGGGCAGCCGCCGCAGCACCAGCACCAGCAGCACCAGGAAGACGGTCTCGGTGAGCGCCTGGGTGAGGGCGAGGTCGGGGGCGCCGTGCAGCAGGAACAACAGGGCCGTGCCGTAGCCGGTGATCGACAGCAGCATGAACGTCTTCAGGCGACCGCGGGCGGCGGTGGCCAGCAGGGCCGCGACCATCATCAGGGCAGCCACGGCTGCCTGGGCGATCGAGTCGAACCAGCGCACTTGCCCCAGGGTCAGTCCGCCGGCCAGCAGGGCGACGCCGGGCAGGGCCACGAAGACCACCAGGATCGCCCCGATGTGCAGGGGCAGGGAGCCGGTTTGGACTCGTCCGGTCACCTCGACGGCCAGCCGGTCGATGCCCAGCATGGTGGCCGTGTAGCCCAACTCGCAGACGTCGTCGGGGTTGGGCTCCTTGCGGGACGATCGCTGGGTCAGGTGCAGCCCGATACCGGCGGCGATGGCGACCAGCGAGATCACCAGCGGCGCCGAGAAGCCGTGCCACAGCGCCAGGTGGGGGGCCTCGTGGCCGGGTGCGAGGGCGACATGGGCGTGCAGCAGTTCGCTGACCTGGTGGCCGGCGAAGGCCAGACCGAGGGTGGCCGCGGTGAGCACCAGCCCGGGAACGGTGAGGGGTCCGCGACGGCCGTCGACCGTGGCCTCGCCGGGGCGGCCGAAGAAGACGCCGATCACGAAGCGCAGCGCGTAGGCCACGGTCAGGGCGGCGCCGACCCCGATGCCCGCGAGGGCGATCCACCCGACCACCGTGATGCCCGGCTCGCGGGTGGCGTCGAGTGCGGCGCCGAGGGCCGCCTCCTTGGCGAGGAAGCCCAGGGTGATCGGCAGCCCCGACATCGACGCCGCCGCGATGATCGCGACGACTCCGGTGAGCGGAAGGGAGCGGAACAGGCCCCCGAGTGCGCGCAGGTCGCGGGTGTGCGTCAGCCGATCGACGATGCCGACCACCATGAAGAGGGTCGCCTTGAAGATGGCGTGGCCGGCGAGCAGGGCCAGCCCCGCCTGCAGCCCGGCCTGGGTGCCGAGCCCGATGGTGGTGACCAACAGCCCCAGTTGGCTGACGGTGCCGTGGGCGAGCAGCACCTTGATGTCGAGCTGGCGCAGCGCCCGCCACGCGCCGAGCAGCATGGTGACCACGCCGAGCACGACGAGCACCGGCCGCCACCAACTGAGGTCGGCGAACGCCGGGGTGAACACGGCGATCAGGAAGATGCCGGCCTTCACCATGGCGGCGGCGTGCAGGAAGGCCGACACGGGGGTGGGTGCCGCCATCGCTCCCGGCAACCAGAACTGGAACGGCACGATCGCCGATTTGGTGACCGCGCCGACCACGATCAGGGCGGCGGCCCAACCGGCCGCGACGCTCGTGGGGGCATCCGCCAAGGTGGCCGACAGCGAGAACGTGCCGGTGACCGAGCGCAGCAGCAGCACCCCGGTCATCATCGCCAGCCCTCCGAAGGTGGTGACGATGAGCGCCGTCATGGCGGCGCGTCGTGAGGTGGACGAGTGGTGGTTCAGGCCGACCAGCAGGTAGGAGAAGATGGTCGTCAACTCCCAGCCGACGGTCATCACGATCAGATCGTCCGCCAGTACCAACAGCAGCATGCTGGCGGCGAAACCGGTGAGCAGACCGACGGTGCGCGAGGCGAGGGTCTCGGAGTCGAAGTACCAGGCGGCGTAGGCGAAGATCAGGCCGCCGACACCGGTGACCACCATCGCCAACAGCCAACTGACCGAGGTCAGACGCAGGTCGATGGCGATGCCCAGGGTGGGGATCCATTCGAGGCGCTCGGTGCGCACGTGGCCGTGGGCGACGTCGGAGTACTGCAGGCCGAACCACACCGCCGAGGCCAGGCTGACGGCTGCGGGCAGCAGGAAGACGAGTCGTCCGATGCGCTGGCTCACCAAGGTCGCGACGACAGCCACGAGGGCGAAAACCGTCACGACGAGCAGCACGGGCGGGTCCTCTCAAGGTCGGGCAACCGGGAAACCGGCCTGAGGAGGTGCCAGTCTATCGGGTGGTGCCCGGGAACGGCAGGGCTTATCTCAGATGTGAGCTTTTTCGCGGGTTAGCTTGCCGCTGGTGAGTGTGTCTCGGGTGAGTGTGTCTCCCGCGAGGCCCACCAGCACACCCACCGCGACCCCGACCAGGTCGGCGACGGCGTCGAGGGGATCGCCGCTGCGGTGGGGAAGAACCGTGCCCTGCAGCAGCTCCGAGAGGGGACCGTGGGCGGCGAAGGCGGCGACCAGCCACCACCGGTGACGCCGGAAGCGCAGCCAGCCCAGGGCGACAGGCACACCGAACGCCACCAGATGCACCCACTTGTCGGTGTTCGGGGCGTCGCCGGGCAACTCGACGCGCGGCCAGTAGAGGCCCGCCAGGTGCACGGCGGTGACCCCGACGAACGCGAGGGTGAGCAGGTGCCTGAGGAGGCGGTTCACGGGTGTGCGGGCTCGCGCACCCGGGTGGCCAGCGCCCACGAGGTCTGCATCACCAGGATGGTGAGTCCGGTGAACACGGCGAGGGCGGCGGGCCCGTCGTGCCAGAAGAATCCGAGCACGAACCCGACGGCCCCTTGCACGAGCATGGTCGCCCCCAGGCGGGTGAAGAAGGGTTGGGCGAACGCCTTCGCGAAGGGCAGGAAGTGTGCGCCGACGGCCATCGTCACGATGGAGACCTGGAGGTGGGCGAGGCGGTCGGGGAGCAGGAGTCGTCCGATCACGAAGACGGCGACCATGGCGACGACCGAGGCCAGGTAGACGAGGCCGGCGCGCGGGGTCGGGGGAGTCAGCGGCAGCCAGTAGCGGCGCACCAGCAGGTTGCTGGCGAGGTAGCCGAGGATGGCGACCAGCCAGACCAGCAGGCAGATCAGCGGCCACGGCGCGGGCAGGGTGCCGCGATTGGCGAACACGAAGGCGCTGGCGGCAATCGCGCCGATCAGGGTGCCGAAGACGCGTGGGTCACCGAGGCGCTGCAGGCCGGGTTGCTGGCTGGGGGTCGTCATGGGGTCAGCATGCCAGTGGACGGTGCCGGGAAGAGTGGTTGGGGGGTAGCGGTGGTGCCTGTCTGGGTGGGGGTGAGCGTGGTGTGCTGGAGCCATGTACGGAGCAGTGATTCACGCACCCGGCGACGTCCGCTACGAGGAGCGTCCCGATCCCACCATCACCGAGCCCACCGACGCCCTCATTCTGGTGACCGCGGCCTGCGTCTGCGGGTCTGATCTGTGGCGCTACCGCGGCATCTCGCCCGTGCCCGAGCCCACCCCGATCGGCCACGAATGGTGTGGCGTGGTCGAGGCGCTGGGGTCGTCCGTGACCACCGTGAAGGTGGGCGACTTCGTGGTGGGCGGCTTCAATCCCAGCGACAACACGTGCCCGGTGTGTCTCAAGGGGGCCACCGCCAACTGCCAGCACAAGCAGGGCTACGGCGGCTGCCAGGCCGAGCTGGTGCGGGCTCCGCATGCCGACGGCACGCTCGTGGTCGTGCCCGCGGGCGAGGGCGGTCGGGTCGACGAGGCGCTCGTGCCGAGCATTCTCGCCCTCTCCGACGTGATGTGCACCGGCTGGCACGCGGCCGTCTCGGCGGGAGTGGCGGTCGGGTCGTCCGTGGTGGTGGTGGGCGACGGCGCCGTCGGACTGTGCGGGGTGCTGGCCGCCCGCGAGCTCGGCGCCACCACGATCATCGCGATGAGCCGGCACGCCGATCGGCAGGCGCTGGCGCGCGAGTTCGGCGCCACCCACGTCGTGGCCGAGCGTGACGAGGCGGGCATCGCCGCGGTGCGCGAGCTCACCGACGGCATCGGTGCCGACTGCGTGCTGGAGTGCGTCGGCACCGAGTCGGCCAGACTGCAGGCGGTGGGGGCGGTGCGCGACGGCGGCAACATCGGGTTGGTCGGCGTTCCCCACGGCGACCTGCCCGTGAACGAGTTGTTCTGGCGCAATGTCGGCATCAAGGGCGGGCCGGCGCACTGTCGTGCCTACCTCGACGAACTGCTCGCCAAGGTGATGTCGCGACAGATCGAGCCGGGCAAGGTCTTCGATCTCGACCTGCCGCTCAGCGAGATCGGTGAGGCCTACGCTGCGATGGACGAGCGCCGGGCCATCAAGTCACTGGTGCGTCCCTGAGGGGGTGCCCGGGGCGGGGTCAAGGGCCCGATCGAGGGCAGGAGGAGGAACCGATGGATGCCAAGGCCGAGGCGCGTGACTTCCTGATCACGCGACGCAACCGGCTCACCCCGGAGCGGGCCGGGCTGCCGTTCGTGGGCGGCAACCGGCGCGTGCCGGGGCTGCGCCGCGAAGAGGTGGCGATGCTCGCCGGGGTCAGCGTCGAGTACTACGTGCGGCTCGAGCGCGGCAACCTGGCCGGCGTCTCGGAGCAGGTGCTCGACGCGGTGTCGTCCGCTCTGCAACTGGACGAAGCTGAGCGCGCCCACCTGTATGACCTGGCCCGCAACGCGTCGACGCGGTCGCGCACCTCGGCTCCGCGGCGGGTGTTGCGTCCGCAGGTGCAGTGGCTGCTCGACCAGATGACTGGGTCGGCGGCCTACGTGCGCAACGGGCGGCTCGACATCATCGGCACCAACCCCCTCGGACGAGCGCTGTACGCCCCCGTGTTCGAGGCCGCCGGCGGCAACACGTCGCGCTTCATCTTCCTGTGTGAGGAACAGGCGCGGGAGTTCTTCATCGACTACGACCAGATCTCGGTGAACTCGGCGGCGATCCTGCGGTCGCTGGCCGGGGAGAACCCGCACGACCCGGCGCTGACCAGGCTGGTTGGTGAGCTGTCCACGAGGTCGGAGCGATTCCGGCAGCTCTGGGCCCGGCACGACGTCAGGCTGCATCGCTCGGGGGTGAAGCGGTTCCGACACCCCTTGGTGGGCGAGCTCGAGGTGAGCTACGAGTCGATGGACCTGGCGGCCGATCCCGGGTTGCGCCTGAACGCCTACGCCGCCGAACCGGGGACGGAGTCGGCGGAGCGGTTGGCGCTGTTGGCGAGTTGGGCGGCGTCGCCTCCGGTGGACGTGGAGGCCTGAGCTTCTTTCTGCGCCGGCCCGGGCCGCTCCCGCCCCCGCCGCACCCCCTCATGGCCCATCTGCCCACGTTGCTCGCATCTGCCGCCGTTGCAACATGCGACAGATGCGACCAACGTGGGCAGATGCGATGGGTGGGGGCGGGGGCCCGTCAGTCACGCATGTCGGGCGGCAGGCACTCGCGCAGCTCGGTCACCGTCAGCTCGTAGTTGCCTGGGACAAACGGCAACTCTGAGGTCAGACCGCTCCAGGTCTCTTGCGACAACAGTGCGAGTCCATTGCCATCGATCAACTCCATTCCGGTCTGCCGGGCGTACTCCTTGGCATCTGGTGAGTATCCGGCGGTCGTGATGAAGACCGTGCCATCTGCCTCGAGGAGGACGTTTGCACCTGCCAGCTTTTGCAGCAATGGCCGCCCGACAGACGTCCCCGGGCGGAAGTTCTTGCACTCTCCGACCAATCGTCGATTGCCCTTGGTCATCACCAGGTCGTATCCACCGTCCCGCGAGGCTGGTGACACCACCACCGACCAGCCTCGCGCCCGGAAGAGATCCGCGCAGAAGCCTTCGAAGTCCGTGGGCCGATCGCGAAACCGGGTGTAGATCTCTGATGCGGTGTCTGCACTCAGTTGCGCGCCGTGACGTCGGGAGGCCCACTCCCACTTGCCCTGCTCGAGGTGGTCCAGGACCACAGGATTGCCAGCTGCTCTGGCCTCGTGGACCAACCGGTAGATCCGCGTCGGGTTGTGCGAGACGAAGGTGAAGTGCCCGATGTTGAGGACGGATAGGCCCATGACAACCGGGTTGTAGCGTCTGCGGAGGTTCCGCGTGCCGTCCCTGTTGGCGAACTGCCAACGCGCGAATCGCAGAACGAAGTTTCCTGGCACCTCTGTCCGCCGCTTGTAGATGACCCTGACGCGGTCCAGGGACGCGATCCCCAGCTGGGAGACCGCCATGCGGCGAACGGCCGCGTTCCAGATCCGCTGAGCCACCCAACGGGCGAGCACAAGGGCAGCGATGAGAACAGCGATGGCCAGCACGGTGCCGCCATACCGGTCCCACAGCGACATGATCTTGGGAAGTAGATCAAACACCTGTGGTCTCCACCGTTGGCTCGCCGGCCAGGGCACGACGCCAGACCTGCTCGTGGCGGGAGCAGTGGTCGGCGACTCCGCCCCAATGGTCCCCGTGCCCTTCGGTGAACATCGTCCCCCAGGGTTCGCTGCCGGCGGCGTGGGATCGCTCCAGCAGCTCGAACATCGCCAGCGCCCGCACTCCCAAGAGCGCCGGCAACTCGGCCGCGAGCGCCTCGTCCGCCCCGTACCCCTCGAGGACGAGCGCGCGCAGACGGGTGGCGCCCTCGTCCGGTGATTGCTCCGGTCCGAGCCCGGCAAAGGCCTGGGCGGAGTAGGCGAGATCCCAGGCGCGGGTGCTGGGGCCGGCGCCGTCCCAGTCGATGAAGACCCAGCGGTCGCCGATCAGCAGGTTCCACGGGGTGGCGTCGTTGTGGCAGATCAGGTCGGCGGCGCCCGGCGGCGGGATCAGCCCGACGGGCCAGTCCGCGATCTCGGACGACGGCACCGTCGCCGCGCTCGCGTCATGGATCGCCCGCAGCATGCGGCCGACGCGCACCAGTTCGTCCGGCCGCAGCGGGGGAAGGTCGAGGGCGATCCTCCCCGGAACGAACTCGGTGACGGCGCGCCCCTGGTCGTCGCGTCCAAAACTGGACGGGAGGTCGATGCCCGCCGCCTGCAGGCGTGAGCAGAAGCGCTCGATCAGTGCCGAGTGGGACAGCCACGGCTTGCGAACAGTCGGGCCCCACGTGGGATCGTCGACCCTGACGACGCGCCCCGAGGCGTTCCCGCCGGTCAGCTGCTGCTCGTTCCCCACCCCATGAGCCTAGGCCGCTCGCTGGGCTGACATGTCCAGAAATGGACGCGCGACGGCGCCAGGCGCCAGTTCGTGGTCGCCGGCGCGATCCAGCGACCACTTTTGGACATGTCGGAATCGGCTCGACCCGGCGAGCCGCAACGCAGCAGGATGGCAGCCATGGCTCGCACGGCTCCCCCAACGCGAACGACTCCCTCAACGCGAACGACTCCCTCGACGCGCACGACTCCCATGGGCGCGTCAGAGCCGGTTGCCGCCCTGCACGTGCTCGGCATTCCCGTCGAACCCACCCTGCTGGAGCGCTGGCGCGGCTGGTACTGCCACCCCCAACAGCCCTTCCGCGTCGACACCCTCCCCGCTCGCTGGCGGCCAAGCCTGCCCGAGCCCACTCCGGGCGGCGTGCCGGCCGACCTCGAGGCCGTCGCTGAGACGCGGGACACCTTCTTCATGTACGGCGGGGGCGAGTGGGTCTGGCTGGGGGAGCGGGACCTCGCGGACGCCGACCCCGAGCTGCGTCGGTGGTTGGTCGCCGAGCGCCGCCGCCGCATCGTGCCGAAGCCGGCCCCGGTCTGGCCGTCGCATCCCGCCGTCACCGCCGCCCTGGTGCGCTGGATCGAACAGGGCTGTCGGACGAGCCTGCACTCCCTCGCCGCGGGCTCCCTCGCGGCGGCGGCAAAGGTGCTGCCCGGGGCGGCAGACCTGGCGGGGACGTTTCCGGACGGTTCGGGAGCCAATTGTTTCGGCACCGTGATGGCCGCGAGCGGGCAGTCGACCGCAGAATCATGGGTGGGCCCCGACGCCTTCACCGCGTGGCTCGATGACCACACCTCACCCGTGACGGCGGCCGCGCATGACGACGCCAACTCCCGCCCCGGCACGGTGCTGGTCTGGCATGAGCGCGGAGCCCTCGCCCATGCCGCGATCACGCTCGGTGAGGGCTGGGCGCTGCACAAGCCCTCGCAGGCCTGGTGCAGCCCGCGCATCGTCGTGCGCGTGGAGGAGTTGATTCACTCGTGGGTCTACCCGGGCGCGCGGCTCTCGCGCCACCGCCTGAGCACCTGACCGCCCGCGCGTGTCCAGAAATGGCCGCTCAACGGCTGTCGATGCCAGATCGTGGCCCCTGCCGCGATCCAGTGGCCACTTTTGGACATCCCGGAACCAGGTCGACCCGGCGTCACCCGACCCAGCAGGATGGCACCCATGTCACCGAAGGAGAAGCTCGCCGCCCTGCTGGTGGCCGTGCTGTGGGGGCTGAACTTCCCAGCCACCGCCTACGCCCTGCAGCACTACCCGCCGATCTTCGCCGTGGCACTGCGGTTCACGCTGCTGCTGATCCCGACGCTGCTGTTCATTCCCCGCCCCCAGATCAAGTGGCGCTGGCTGATCGGCACCGGGCTCGGCCTGGGCGTGCTGCAGTTCGGGTTCCTCTATGTCGGCATGGTCGCGGGCATGCCCGCCGGGTTGGCCTCGGTGGTGCTGCAGTCCTCCGCACCGTTCACCGTGATGATCGCGGCGGTGTTCCTCGGTGAACGGCTGCGCCGCCAGCACCTCATCGGGGTGCTGGTCGCCGTCGCCGGGCTCGGTGTCATCGCGTGGTACCGGGCCCACGCCGCCGCCCTGCTGCCGGTGGTGCTCACCCTGTGTGCCGGGCTCGGGTGGGCCATCGGCAACATCTGTTCACGTCAGGCACGCGCCCCCAAGCCGTTGCAGCTGACGTTCTGGCTCGCCATCGTGCCGCCGATCCCGATGCTCGCGCTGTCCCTGCTCGTCGAGGGCCCTCACCGCATCACCCGTTCACTCGCGACCGCCCTCACCCCGGAGGCACTCCCGGCGAACCTCGGCATGCTCTACATCGTGGTGTGCGCCTCGATCCTCGGATACGGCATCTGGAACTCGCTGCTGTCGCGCCACCCCTCGAGCCAGGTCGCCCCCTGGTCGATGCTGGTTCCCGTCATCGGTGTCTTCTCGAGCTGGCTGGCGTTCGGCGAGGCCCCGGCGGCAGTCGAGCTGATCGGCGGAGCGCTGGTGGTCGGGGGCGTGTTGTTCGCATCCCTTCGCCTCGGACGACCCGTACCCCGCGCCACCTCACAGCACCTCACCCCGTCACAGGAATGAGGGCAACCACCGGACGATCTCGACGATCACGACCACCCCGAACCACACCACCAAGGCGGCCGTGAACAGCCCCGAGTCGAGCCACCCGAGCACCCGCCGCTGCACCCCGGCCGGCAGATACAGGTTGCCCGCGCGCACATTCCACACCGTCATCGAGAAGAAGACGAACGTGGTCGACACGGTCACCAGCAGACACCACGGGCACAGGGCGCCGATCACGAAGGTCGACTGGAACAGCAACCAGTACGCGAAGACCACACCCAGCAGGTAGACCGCATTGGCGGTGAACATGAACCAGCGGGGGAACTTCGTCCCCGCCAACGACGCCACCGCGATGGTCATCACCACCGGCTCCGAGATCAACCCCAGGAAGGCATTGGGGAAGCCGAAGACATTGGCCTGCCAGGTCGAGCCCACCTTCACGCAGCTGAGAATCGGGTTGATGTCGCAGGCCAGCGTGATGGTCGGGTCGCGCGCGATCAGGATCGCGTCGTACGACAGCACGAACGAGGCGATCAGACTGAGCACCGCGAACACCAGCATCTCGGTGAACAGCACATACCTGATGCGGGGGCGCACGTCGGGTGAGGTCACAAGCCCCGACACTAGAACACGCCGGTCGGGCCGCCCGGGCCCGGGGTGGGTGATGCGCCAACCCGCGTGCGTGTCAGAGAGGTTGACTAGGCTCGCGACCATGACAGCGCACGAGGTCACCCTGTCGAATCCCGACAAGGAACTGTGGCCGGCCGACCACATGCCCGATGGCCGCGCCGTGACCAAGGCCGAGCTCGCCGAGTACCTGCGGGCGGTCGAGCCGGGGTTGTTGCAGGCGATCGGCGATCGTCCGGTGACCTTGCAGCGCTTCCCCGACGGCATCACCGGCGACCCGTTCTACTCCAAGCGCCCACCCAAGGGCATGCCCGAGTGGATGCGCACCGTGATGTGCACCTATCCCAGCCGCCGCAAGCACGAACAGCTGGTCGTCGACGACATCGAGGGCGCCATCTGGCTCGCGCAGATGTCGACCATCACCATGCATCCGTGGCCGGTGCGCACCGACAATCTCGACAATCCCGACGAGCTGCGCATCGATCTCGACCCGCAGCCCGGGCGCGGTTTCGACGATGCGGTCACGGCCGCCTTCGCGCTGCGCGACCTGATGACCGAGCTCGGGTTGACGCCCTGGGTGAAGACCTCCGGCAACCGCGGCGTGCACGTGTTCGCGCGCATTCGTCCCGACCACGAGTTCCTGGTGGTGCGCCACGCCGTGATCGGCATCGCCCGCGAACTCGAGCGCCGCCTGCCCGACCTGGTCACCTCGTCGTGGTGGAAGGAGGAGCGTGGCGAGCGCATCTTCGTCGACTTCAACCAGGCCTGCCGAGACCGGACGATCGCTGGCGCGTACTCGCCTCGTCCGCTGCCCGGGGCGCCGGTCTCGTTCCCGGTCACCTGGGACGAACTGCGCGACTGCCAACCCGGCGACTTCACGGTGCGCACCGTGCCCGGTATCGTCGCCGACCGCGGCCACGCGTGGGCGCTGCCGGGCAACGCGATGGACGATT
The DNA here is from genome assembly GCF_051192575.1 of Aestuariimicrobium soli. Classification (NCBI taxonomy): domain Bacteria; kingdom Bacillati; phylum Actinomycetota; class Actinomycetes; order Propionibacteriales; family Propionibacteriaceae; genus Aestuariimicrobium; species Aestuariimicrobium soli. Next base: position 72,796 of record NZ_JBPJSQ010000003.1, read on the forward strand.
CCGTGGGCACGATCGAGGGTGCCCTCGCGTTGTGGGACGACCAGCTGGCCCGCGGCCTGGGCGAACTGAACTTCCCGCCCGACTACCCCAAGATGCCCGGGGAGCCTCCGCGGGTGCAGCCCAGCAAGCGCCGCAAGGATCGCGACGACGAGGAGTACATGGCCCCCAAGGCCGAGCGCGATGCCCACTGGGGTGTGCCGGTGGTGCCGCCGTTCGGACCCATGCTGGCCAAGCCCGTCAAGGAGTTCCCGAAGGCCGATGTCATCTTCGAGCCCAAGTGGGACGGGTTCCGCTCGCTGATCTGGCGATCGGGCGACGAGGTCGAGATCGGATCGCGCAACACCAAGCCCATGACCCGCTACTTCCCCGAACTGGTCGAGGCGATCAAGGCCAACTTCCCCGACCCGTGCGTGATCGACGGCGAGATCGTGATGGTCGACCCCGAGCACGGTGACCGACTCAACTTCGAGGCGCTGCAGCAGCGCATCCATCCGGCGGCGAGCCGGGTGAAGAAGTTGTCGGCGTCGATGCCCGCCTCGTTCGTGGCCTTCGACCTGCTGGCTCTCGGTGAGATCAACTACACCGAGCGGCCCTTCGAGGAACGCCGGGCCGCCCTCGAGAAGGCGCTGGCCAAGGCGAAGCCGCCCATTCACCTGACTCCGGCGACCCGCGACCGCGAGGTGGCGAAGCGCTGGTTCACCCAGTTCGAGGGGGCCGGGCTCGACGGGGTGATCGCCAAGCCGCTCGACGTGCTGTACCTCGAGGACAAGCGCGCCATGTACAAGATCAAGCACGAGCGCACGGCCGATTGCGTGGTCGCCGGCTACCGGACCCACACCTCGGGGGACGACCGCATCGGCTCGTTGCTGCTCGGGTTGTACGCCGACGACGGCACCCTCAACTCGGTGGGGGTGATCGGTGCGTTCCCGATGGAGCGCCGCAAGGAACTCTTCGCCGAGCTGCAGCCGCTGGTCACCACGCTGAAGGGGCATCCCTGGAACTGGGGTGGCGAGGGTGAGGGCGACCTGGACGACGTCGCCGCCGACGCGCTGCCCGACAATCGTGACCAGTCCTTCCCGCGCACGCCCACGTCGTCCGCGCACTCACGCTGGAATGCCAGCAAGGATCTGTCGTTCACGCCGCTGCGCCCCGAGCGGGTGGTCGAGGTGCGCTACGACCACATGGAGGGGAATCGCTTTCGGCACACGGCGCAGTTCGTGCGCTGGCGCGACGACCGCGACCCGGAGTCGTGCACCTACGACCAGTTGGACGAGCCCGTCAGCTACGACCTGGACGAGGTGCTCAACGCCCGCGCCTGACGGCCAGGGTCAGGTGGCGATGCCGACGTCGTGGCCGTGGTGCACGAGGTCGTGCAGGAAGTACGCCGCGAAGGTCTCCACCGTGAACTGGGAGCCGTTGCTGCGCAGGCTCCGCCGCCCCCACTGATCCGGGGTCACCTGGTCGAAGGCGGCCGACGTCAGGGTGGCCTCGTCCGCGAACTGCTCCGCGACGATGCGCGGGTCGAGCGTCCAGTAGCGCCCCTCGATCGCGGCCTGGTCCTGGTCCCAGTTGGCGAAGGTCGGGTCGTCCTCGCGCAGCATCAGCGCCAGTCGCTCCCGGAACAGCGCGCACACGTCGCGCACGTGGGCGCCGTATTCCAGCGGTGACCAGGTGGTTTCGGCCGGACGATCCCGGGCGTCGGGTCGGGCCAACCGCTCGCGCCAGGCATCGATGCCGGCGCGTACCCGCGGGCCGACCTCGGTCACCGACGTCGGGGTGAAGCCGCAGTCGGGGCAGCCGTCGGTGGTGACGAAGGTCCAGTCCTTGTCATCGGGCACGGGGACGGCCGGCTCACTCATGGTCGGGAACCTCGTTGGCCAGCTCGTCGACCGGCAGCCCCGGGTCGTGCTCGGGAGGGGACCAGCCGGGGTCTCGTCCGATCAGGGCGATCAGCCGGTCCTGCGGGGAGTGGGACGAGTCCAGCAGCACCGGGTTGCCGAACTGGCCGCTGGTGCGCAGCATCTCGACCTGGTCGCTCATGCCGTCGACGAGGGCCTGCGTGGTCGGCGGGTCGAGCTCGAGCGGCTGACCGGTCGCGCGAGCGAGGTCCCAGGCGTGCATGAACACGTCGGGCACGTAGTACTGGGCCAGCAGATCTTCGAGAGCGACCTCGTCGCCCTGGAAGTTGGTGACCCGCTGGCCGGCCGTCGCGGGGTCGTCGAGCAGGGCCTGCACCCGGCCGTCGAGCTCGCGCCAGGCCTCGACCGGGTCGTCGGAGGTGACGTCGGGCAGGTCGACACCGAGCCCGCGCAGCATGCCGGGGAGCCACGTGGTGAGGTGCTCGACGACGTCGTGGGCGCGCCACTCCTCGACCGGCGACGGCGCGTTCCAGTCGGTGGTGCCCTCCACGAGGCGGGTGAAGGTGGCCGCGTGCGCGCGGTAGGCCTCTGCGGTGCTCATGGCAACAAACTAGCCCGTCTCACCCGGTGCCATCGGGGTCGGTCGGCAGACGGCAGGCCCGCCACCTTTCACCCGCTACAAACTTCTGCACCGTGGCTCGGCCCACCCCCCCAGAACGGGGGTCAGCTCAGCCCGCGTGTAGATCTTTGTAGCGGATCGTGGTGGACACCGAGCCAAGCGGCCGGGGAACAAGTCGCCCCGGTCTCGGCGTTGCCCCCAGCGTGAGCTCACTCTTCGCACCCATCACCCTGCGCGGCACCACCATCCGCAACCGCATCTGGCTCGCGCCGATGTGCATGTACTCCGTCGAGTTGCAGGACGGTGTGCCCACTGACTGGCACCTGGCCCACCTCGGCGCGCGCGCCCAGGGCGGGTTCGGTCTGGTGATGACCGAGGCCACCGCCGTGGTGCCCGAGGGTCGCATCAGCCCGCAGGACACCGGCATCTGGAACGACGACCAGGTCGCCGCCTGGCAACGAATCACCGCCTTCATCGCCTCCCAGGGGGCCACCCCCGCCATCCAGCTGGCGCACGCCGGCCGCAAGGCCTCGACCCGGCGCGGCTTCCCCGGCGAAGCCACCGGCATCGCCCCCGCCGACGAGGGCGGCTGGACCCCGGTCGGCCCCTCCGGCGCCCCGTTCCCCGGTCTGCTCGAACCCACCGAACTGACCACGGACGACCTGGCCGCCGTCGTGCGCGCCTTCGCCGAGGCCGCCGGGCGGGCGGTCCGCGCCGGCTTCGAGGTGCTCGAGGTGCACTCCGCCCACGGCTACCTGCTGCACCAGTTCCTCTCGCCGCTCAGCAACCACCGCACCGACTCCTACGGCGGCCCCTTCGCCAACCGCTCCCGGTTGCTGCTCGAGGTCGTCGACGCCATCCGCGCCGAGGTCGGCGAGGGCGTGCCCGTGATCGTCCGCATCTCGGCGACCGACTGGGTGGACGACCAGCCCGCCTGGACCCTCGAGGAGTCCGTCGAACTGGCCGCCGAGCTGAGCCGTCACGGCGTCGACCTGGTCGACGTCTCGTCGGGCGGCAACGCGGTGGTGCCGATCGAGGTCGGCCCCGGCTACCAAGTGCCGCTGGCCACCGAGATTCGCAACCGGGGCGGGGTGCGCGCCGGCGCCGTCGGCCTGATCACCACCCCGCGACAGGCCGAGCAGGTGATCGCCGACGGTCATGCCGATGTCGTGCTGCTCGGACGAGCCGCCCTGCGCGACCCTCACTGGCCCCAGCGCGCGGCGCACGAGCTGGGGGTGGAGGTCGACCCGGCCCAGTTGTACCCGCCGCAGCACGTGCGGGGCGCCTGGCGCTGAGCCGGGGCCGGGTCACTCGCGGCCCCGTCACTCGCAGCCCACTCACAAAGGGCGCACAGGGACCGCACAGACCCGACCGATTCCCTGAGGAGTGTCGCCGAACCCGGTGGCGCCAGACCGACTCCCCAGGAGCAAGCCATGAACCAGCCGACCAACACCACGCCAACGGAAGCCCGGCCCACCTTCGAGGGCCGCGTGCTCCCGCGCCCCGACGACGAGGTGCAAGACCAGGGGCTCGCCTTCGACGTCACCACCCTCTTGCACCGCCGCGGCCTGCTGGGGCTGGTCGGCGCCGGCGCGGGGGCGGTCGCGCTGGCCGCCTGCGGGGTCTCCTCGGCGACCTCGACCACGGGTGCCAGTTCGACCCAAGCATCGAGCGCGACCAGCGATTCGCCCAGCACCAGCACCACCGGCTCGGCCTCCTCGTCCGACGTCACCGAGATCCCGGACGAAACCGCCGGCCCCTATCCGGGCGACGGCTCCAATGGGCCCGATGTGCTGGAGCAGTCGGGGATCGTCCGCGGTGACATTCGGTCGAGTTTCGGGTCATCCACCACGACCGCCGAGGGCGTGCCGCTCACCATCGAGCTGACGGTGACGAACCTGCAGAAGAACAATGCGCCGTGGAGCGGCGTCGCGGTCTACGCCTGGCACTGCGACCGCGAGGGGCGCTACTCGATGTACTCCGAGGGGGTCACGGGCGAGAACTACCTGCGCGGCGTGCAGGTGGCCGATGCCGACGGGGTCGTGCGGTTCACGTCGATCTTCCCGGCCTGTTACACCGGACGATGGCCGCATGTTCACTTCGAGGTCTACGAGACCGTGGCGGGCATCACCGACTCGACGAACGCCATTGCCACCTCGCAGCTCGCCTTCCCGAAGGACGTCTGCGACACCGTCTACGCCACCGCCGGGTACGAGCAGTCGGTGTCGAACCTGTCGCAGCTCACCCTCGAGTCGGACAACGTCTTCGGCGACGACGGCGGGGTGCACCAGTTGGGCACCGCGACGGGCGACGTCACCTCGGGCTACACCATCGCCCTGACCGCTCCGGTCGACCTCTCGACCACCCCTACGGGTGGGAAGATGGGCAGTCGTTGACGCGCTTCCCGCTCGACGGCGCACCGATTCGGTAGGTTGCCGAGCACGTGCGGCGGGTGCCTCTCCCGCCGCCGGAGTGAGGAGAAACATCATGTGGATCGGACTCGGCATCTTCCTGGTCGTCGTCGGCGCCATCCTGGCGTTCGCCGTCCAGGTCAACATCCCCGGGGTCAGCGATGACACCCTCGGCTGGATCCTGATGATCGCCGGTGTGGCGGCCATCATCCTGTCCTTCATCCTGCAGGCCCAGCGCCAGCGCACCCGCCACGAGGTCGTCCGCGACGAGCACGTCGAGCGCGAGGTGCGCTGACCCGAGTGAGACGGTTCGCCCTGATCGTCAGTCCTTGATGGTCAGGGCGCAGCCGGCCACCACCAGCACCACCCGGTCGCTGACCCGGGCGACGGCCTGGTTCGTCCAGCCCAGCCAGTCGGTGAACAGCCGACCGGATCGCTCCATCGAGATCAGCGACTGACCGACCTCATTGGTGACCACCACCAGGGGGTGGGGGCAGCGGGCGATGGCGCGCTCGAGCTCGGTGATCCTGTCGCGCAGGTCGGGTTCGAGGGATTCGCTGGAGCGCTGCCACGCGTCGAGGCCATCGAGCTGTGCCGTCAGCCAGGTGCCCAGGCAGTCGATCAGCGCCGGAGTGGTCAGCGCATCGATCGCGCTCACCAGGTCGGGGGTCTCGAGGGTGGTCCAGGCGGCGGGGCGGCGCTCGCGGTGGCGTCGCACCCGGTCGTTCCAGTCGGCATCGTCGGATGTCGGCCCGCAGGCCACGTAGGTCACGGGGGAGTGCGGGTCGAGCAGACCCTCGGCGACGGCCGACTTGCCCGAACGGGTGCCGCCGGTCACCAAGGTCGTCGTCCCGGTCGTCGTGGGGACGCTGTCGGTCACGGCAGGCCCCCCGCCAACACGGCCACACTGGCCGCCGTCAGGTGCAGCTCGATCGCCGCCCCCATCACGTCGCCGGTGACCCCGCCGAAGACCCGGGTCGAGCGCCAGAGCAGCCAGGCCACCACCGCCAGCCCGGCCACGGACGACGCCACCCCCGTCCACCACGGCAGTCCCACCGCGACCGCCACGCCGACGAGCGCGGCCGCGGCGAGCGTCGTGCAGAGCAGGGTCAGCCAGCGCGGCACCACCGAGGCGACCTGCTCGGCCAACCCCGACTGGGGAGCGGCCGGCAGGCCGCGGGTGGCGGCCACGGTGGCGGCGACTCCCGAGGCCGTGACCAGGGCGGCCACGACCACGGCCGCGCGCCACGCCGGCAGGCCGCCGGCCAACGCCGCCCACGAGGCCGCCTGCAGCCCGACGACCAGCACGACCGCCACCACCCCCATCGGCCCGGCGTTGCCCAGGTGCATCACTTCGAGGGCGCGCTCCCGGTTCCAGCCGGCGCCCAGCCCGTCGACGGTGTCGGACAGCCCGTCGATGTGCATGCCACGGTTGCCGAGGGCGATCGCGGCGACGGCCAACAACCCCGCGACCAGCGGCGGCAGGCCGACCAGACCCGCCAGCCAGATCACGGCACCCGCCAGCAGCCCGACGATGGCGCGGGCGACGGGAGCGGCCAGCATCGCCACGCGCGCCGAGGCCGGGGTGGGGTCGGCGATTCGTCCGACGGGAACGACCGTCAGCAGCCCGACGATCAGTCGCAGCCCCTCAGTCGAGGGCACGGACGACCTCGCCGACGACGCAGACGGCCGGCGGCGCGATGGCGGCCTGCTCGGCCAGGGTGGCGATGGTGGCCAGGGTGCCGTCAATGCGGCGCTGACTGGGGAGTCCGCCGTCGGCGACCACCGCTGCCGGGGTGTCGGCGGGCAGGCCCTCGGCGACCAGGGTGGCGGCGATCGCGGGCAGCGAGGCGACCCCCATCAGGATCACCAGAGTGAGACCGCTGGCGGCCAGCGCCGACCAGTTGGCCTGGTTGCGGGGGTCGTCGGGGGGAATGTGGCCCGAGACCACCACGAAGCCCTGGCTGACGCCGCGGTGGGTGACCGGAATGCCCGCCAGTTCGGGTACGGACACCGCCGAGGTGACGCCGGGGATCACCCGCACGTCGACGCCGGCCGCGGTGCAGGCCAGCCACTCCTCGCCGCCACGGCCGAAGACGAACGAGTCGCCCCCCTTGAAGCGGACGACGTCGCGCCCCCGGCGGGCGTGCTCGACGAGCAGCCGGTTGATGGTCTCCTGCGGGGTGAACTCGCCGCGCGGAATCTTGCCGACGTCGATGATCTCGGCGTCGGGGTTGAGTTCGGCGATCAGGGAACGCGGGGCCAGGTGATCGGTGAGCACCACGTCGGCGGCGATCAGCGCCGCGGCACCGGCCCGGGTGACCAGCCCGGGGTCGCCAGGGCCGCCGCCGACCAGGGTGACCCGCCCGGCCGAGGGGGAGTGCAGGGCGCGGTTCTCGTCGGGTGACCCGGGGGACTCGGCGCTCGCCGTGGCCCGGTGGTCGGCTGGGGAGGCGGGCACCTCCGCGTCAGCAGCGAGCGGGCCGTCGGGAGTCAGGGGCTGGTCGGGCACGGCCCCACTCTAGGTCTCGCGCCGCACCTTTCTCACTCCGCATCCGTTCCCAGCCAGCCCCGTTCTCGCTCAGGCCGATGTCCAGAAATGGCCACTGGAACGCGATCCGGTCCAGAAACTGCGCCACCGGCTCGTCCGGCGACCAATTCTGGACATCACGCGCCGAAGGCCCGGCTAGCGTGGGGCCGAGCAGACCCCGCCGGGGTCGCGGAGGGAGACGGACGTGAAGGTCGGCATCATCATCGGGTCGGTGCGCGAGGGTCGCAAGGCCGAGGCAGTGGCGCATTGGGTCAAGGACCAAGCCGATGCCCACGAGGGTGCGCGGGCCGCCGGCCTCGAGTTCGAGCTGATCGATCTGGCGCAGTTCGCGCTGCCGGTGCTCACCTCGTCCACGGTGCCCGGGGCCGCCCAGCGCCACTACGACTCCGACAACGTGACCCGCTGGGGAGCAGCGATCGACGCCTGCCAGGCGTTCATCTTCGTGACCCCCGAGTACAACCACTCCGTGCCGGGTGCCTTCAAGAACGCCTTCGACTCGATCGGCCCCGAGTGGACGCTCAAGCCCGTGGCCTTCGTCAGCTATGGCGCCGACAACGGGGTGCGGGCCGTCGAGCACTGGCGGTCGATCGTGTCGAACTTCCAGATGGTCGACGTGCGTCAGCAGGTGTCGATGAGCGCCTTCACCGAGTTCCCCGACGGGGTGTTCACGCCCAACGAGCTGCGACCCAAGGCCATGACGACGCTGCTCGACCAACTCACCCATCTGACCGGCAAGCTCCATGGCTGACGACACGCCGGCCATCGTCGCGGCCCGCGAATCCGGCATCGCGTTCACCGTCACCCGCCACGGGCGGGTCGCCAGCCTCGAGGAGGCCGCCGCCGCCCGCGGCATCGCCCCGCGCGACCTGGTGAAGACGCTGGTGGTGAAGCTGCCCGACGACAGCTTCATCTTCGTGCTCGTGCCCGGCGACCAGCAGTTCAGTTGGCCCAAGCTGCGCACCCTGCTCGACACCAATCGGCTGTCGATGCCCGACGCCGCCACCGCCCGCGAGGTCACCGGCTACGAGCGCGGCACGATCACCCCGTTCGGCTCGGCGCGGGCGCTCCCGGTGTACTTGGACGCCTCCCTGCCCGGGCGCACGATCTCGATCGGCGGCGGCGCCCACGGGGTGGGTCTGACGGTGGCCGCGGACGACGTCGTGCGCCTGTTCGACGCCACCGTCGCCGACCTCTCGGACTGAGGCCGCTGGTCTGCGGGGCTCAGCTCGACTCGCGCACGACCAGTTCGGGATCGAATCGGACGACCTGCGGCCCCGACTGCGGGTCGGCGAGCTGCCGCACCAGCAGTTCGACGGCGCTGCGTCCGATCTCGCGCGCCGGCTGGCGCACCGAGGTGAGCGGCACCACGGTCGCGGCGGCGAAGTCGATGTCGTCGTAGCCCACCAGCGCGAGGTCGTCGGGCACCCGCACGCCGCCGCCCATCACGAGCGCCTGCAGCGCCCCGACGGCCAGCAGGTCATTGGCGCAGAAGAGGGCATCGGGGCGCCGTTCGGGGGCGCGGGTCAGCAGTGACTCGGCGGCGGCTCGTCCCTCGAGCACGGTCAGGGCAGCGCGCTCGATCACCTCGATGGTGGCCTCCGGGTGGCGGGCCACGGCGGCACGGGCGCCCTCGAGCCGGTGGCTCACCTGCGGCAGGCTGAGCGGCCCGCCGATGAAGGCCAGCCGGCGTCGTCCGCGGCTGAGCAGGTGGCCGGCGGCCAGGTCGCCGCCCAGGGTGTCGTTGACGGCCACGGACGAGAACCCCGGCGCTCCAGAATCGGCCAGTTCGCGGTCGACCAGCACCACGGGAATGCCCCGGGACTGCAGGCGTTGCAGGCGGGTCGGGTCGTCCGTGGTGGGGGTGATCAGCACCCCGCTGACGCGCTGTTCGTCGAACAGGTCGAGGTAGGCGGATTCGCGGGTCGGGTCTTCGACGGAGTTGCCGACGAGCACCGTCAGGCCGGCGTCGGCGGCGGCGAGTTCGGCCCCGCGGGCGACCTCGGCGAAGAACGGGTTGCCGGCGTCGAGCACGACCAACCCGAGGCTGCGGGATCGTCCGGCGCGCAGCTGGCGCGCGCCTTCGTTGCGCACGAACCCCAGCCGTTCGATGGCGGCCTGCACGCGGGCGAGGTTGTCGGCCGAGACCCGGTCGGGGTGGTTGAGGGCGTGGCTGACGGTGCCCACCGACACCCCTGCCTCGGCGGCGACATCGCGCACGCTCACCACGGCGACACCCTAGCCCGCGTCAGTTGGCGCGCGGTGGTGTCGGGACAGGGCTGGGGCGCCGCCACCCCCTTGACCGCCCTCGAGAACCCTGCGTAGGCTCCACTTGAAACGATTCAACCACCCGCAGACGCAACCCCAGGAGGCCGCCGTGGCCGTGCTCACCGCCGAGATCCTGACCCAACTCGAGGGTCAGCAGATCGAACTGCCCAGTTGGGCGTTCGGCAACTCCGGCACCCGCTTCAAGGTGTTCGCCACCCCCGGCACCCCGCGCGACCCGTTCGAGAAGGTCGCCGACGCCGCCCGCGTGCACGAGCTCACCGGCCTGGCCCCCAGTGTCGCCCTGCACATTCCGTGGGACCTGGTCGACGACTTCGGGGCCCTGCGCCGCCACGCCGAGGGCCTGGGGGTGCGGCTGGGCACCATCAACTCCAACACCTTCCAGGACGACGCCTACAAGTTCGGGTCGCTCACCCACGTGGACGCCGCGGTGCGCCAGCAGGCGATCGACCACCACCTGCGCTGCCTCGAGGTGATGGACGCCACCGGGTCGCGCGACCTCAAGATCTGGCTGGCCGACGGCTCCAACTACCCCGGGCAGACCGACCTGCGCGGGCGTCAGGATCGCCTCGCCACCTCGCTGGCCACCATCTACTCCCACCTCGGCGACGAGCAGCGCCTCGTGCTGGAGTACAAGTTCTTCGAGCCGGCGTTCTACCACACCGATGTTCCCGACTGGGGCACGGCCCTCACCCAGGTGCTGGCCCTCGGCGAGCGTGCCGTGGTCTGCCTCGACACCGGCCACCACGCTCCCGGCACCAACATCGAGTTCATCGTCATGCAGTTGCTGCGCGCCGGACGACTCGGAAGCTTCGACTTCAACAGCCGCTTCTACGCCGACGACGACCTGATCGTGGGCGCGGCCGACCCGTTCCAGCTGTTCCGCATCCTCGCCGAGGTGATCCGTGGCGGCGGCTTCAACTCCCCCGATGTCGCGTTCATGCTCGACCAGTGCCACAACATCGAGAACAAGATCCTCGGCCAGATTCGCTCGGTGCTGAACGTTCAGGAGATGTCGGCGCGTGCCCTGCTGCTCGACCGGGCCGCGTTGGCCGAGGCCGAGGCCGCCGGTGACGTTTTGCTGGCCAGCGAGATCTACACCGACGCCTTCCACACCGACGTGCGCGCCGACCTCGCCGACTGGCGCGAGAGCCGCGGCCTGCCCCGCGACCCGATGCGTGCGCAGCGCGAGTCCGACCACCAGAGCCGCATCGAGTCCGAGCGCGTGGGTGGCACCCAGGCGAGCTGGGGAGCCTGAAGCATGACCACCATCGACGACCTGATCGCCCGCTCCCACCGGCTGGGCGCCGACCCCACCACCACCAACTTCGCCGGCGGCAACACCTCGGCGAAGGGCACCGCCACCGACCCCGTGACCGCCGACGACGTCGACCTGCTCTGGGTGAAGGGCTCCGGCGGCGACCTCGGCACGCTCACCGAGAACGGGCTGGCCGTGCTGCGCCTCGACCGGGTGCGCGCCCTGGCCGACGTCTACCCGGGCGTCGACCGTGAGGACGAGATGGTTGCCGCCTTCGACCACTGCCTGTTCGGCAAGGGCGGGGCCGCCCCCTCGATCGACACCGCCATGCACGCCCTGGTCGACGCCCCCCACGTCGACCACCTGCACCCCGATGCCGGCATCGCCATCGCCACGGCCGCCGACGGCGAACGCCTGACGCGTGAGATCTTCGGCGACGAGGTGGTCTGGGTGCCGTGGCGTCGTCCGGGGTTCCAACTCGGGCTCGACATCGCCGCCATCCGCCGCGACCACCCGGCCGCCATCGGCTGCATCCTCGGCGGGCACGGCATCACCGCCTGGGGCGACACCTCGGACGAGTGCGAGGCCCGCTCCCGCCGGATCATCTCGGCGGCCGCCGCCCACATCGCGGCCCACGGCAATCCCGAACCGTTCGGCGTCGTCAGGCCGGGTTTTGAGGCGTTGGACGAGCCCGAGCGCCGCGCCCGCGCCGCCGCCCTGGCCCCCGTGATCCGTGGGCTGGCGAGCACCGATCGTCCGATGGTGGGCCACGTCACCGACAGCGAGGTGGTGCTCGACTTCCTGGCGCGTGACCAGAGCCCCCGCCTGGCCGAGCTGGGCACGAGCTGCCCCGACCACTTCCTGCGCACCAAGGTCAAGCCGCTGCTGCTCGACCTGCCCGCCACCGCCTCCCTCGACGGCCAGGTCGCCCGGCTGCGCCAGTTGCACGAGCGTTACCGCGCCGACTACGCCGCCTACTACGAGGCGCACGCGTCGTCCGATTCGCCGGCCATGCGGGGTGCCGACCCGTTGGTGGTGCTCGTGCCGGGCGTCGGCATGTTCAGCTACGGCCAGAACAAGCAGACCGCGCGGGTCGCCGGCGAGTTCTACGTGAACGCGATCAACGTGATGCGGGGCGCCGAGGCGCTGTCGACGTACACGCCCATCAGCGACGCCGAGAAGTTCCGCATCGAGTACTGGGCGCTCGAAGAGGCGAAACTGCGTCGGATGCCCGAGCCGAAGTCGCACGCCACCCGGATCGCGCTGGTGACCGGTGCGGCGTCCGGCATCGGGAAGGCGACCGCTGCCAGGCTGGCCGCCGACGGGGCATGCGTGGTGATCGCCGATCTCGACCTCGACCGCGCGCAGCAGGGTGCGGCCGAACTGGGATCGACCGACGTGGCCGTCGGGGTGCGGTGCGATGTCACCGACCCCGAGCAGGTGCGGGCGGCCGTCGACGAGGCCGTGCTGGCCTTCGGCGGGCTCGACCTGGTGGTCAACAACGCCGGACTGTCGCTGTCGAAGCCGCTGCTCGAGACCACCGTGGACGACTGGGACCTGCAGCACGACGTGATGGCGCGGGGCTCGTTCCTGGTGGCGCAGGCGGCGGCGCGGGTGCTGATCGACCAGCGAATGGGCGGCGACATCGTCTACATCGCCTCGAAGAACGCCCTGTTCGCGGGCCCGAACAACATCGCCTACTCGGCGACCAAGGCCGACCAGGCCCATCAGGTGCGTCTGCTGGCGGTCGAACTCGGCGAGCACGGGGTGCGGGTCAACGGCATCAACCCCGACGGGGTGGTGCGGGGCTCGGGCATCTTCGCCTCGGGGTGGGGCGCGAATCGGGCGGCCACCTACGGGGTGCCGGAGTCGGAGCTGGGCGCCTTCTATGCCCAGCGGACGATCCTCAAGCGCGAGGTGCTGCCCGAGCACGTGGCCAATGCCGTCGCCGTTCTCACCGGACCCGACCTCTCGCACACCACGGGGCTACACGTGCCGGTCGATGCCGGGGTGGCTGCGGCCTTCCTGCGATGAGTGGGTCCGCCTGGAGAGGGTCCGGCAGGCGTGGCCGATTCGCCGCCGTCGACCTGGGCGCCTCCAGCGGGCGGGTGGTCGTCGGCGGGCTGACGACGTCGGACGAGGGCCCGGTGCTCGCGATCGAGGTGGTGTCGAGGTTCACCCACGACGCGGTGCGCCGGCCGGCGGACGAGGGTGGGCGCCTCACCTGGGACCTGCCGGGGCTGTTCGAGAGCGTTCTGGACGGCCTTCGTCGGGCCGTCCCCGCGGGCTCTGAAGCCCCGGTGGCCTCGATCGGGATCGACTCCTGGGCGGTGGACTTTGGACTGGTGGGCGGGGGTGGCCCCGGCGGGTTGCTGGCGCCGGTCGTGCACTACCGCGACGAGGGCCACCAACGAGGGGTCGAGCGGGTGCATGCCGTGGTGGGGCCCGAGGAGTTGTACGCCCGCAACGGGCTGCAGCACCTGCCATTCACGACCCTCTTCCAACTGGCCGCGCTCGCGTCGGCCACGGGAGACGCGGGCGTGCTGCAGCGGGCTGATCAGCTGCTGCTGGTGCCCGACCTGCTGGCCTCGTGGTTGTGCGGGGCTCGGGTGGCCGAGCGCACCAACGCCTCGACCACCGGCCTGCTCGACCCGCGCACGGGGGAGTGGAACCTCGACCTGGTCGCCCGCCTCGGGTTGCCCCCACGCCTGCTGCCGCCGTTGGTCGATCCCGGCACCCCACTGGGAGCCGTGCTGCCCGACGTCGCGCGGCGGCTCGGTTACTCGTCCGAGGTGGTCGCGGTGGCCAGTCACGACACCGCCAGCGCCGTGGTGGCGGTGCCGGCCGCTGGCGAGCGGTTCGCCTACATCAGCTGCGGCACGTGGGGGCTGGTCGGGCTCGAGCTGGCAGCGCCGGTGATCACTGAACAGGCCCGGGTGGCGGGGTTCACCAACGAGCGTGGGGTGGGCGGCACCACCCGTTTTCTGCACAACGTGATGGGGCTGTGGGTGCTCAACGAGTGCGTGCGGGCGTGGCAGGAAACGGGGCCGGTCGATCTGCCGGCGCTGCTGGCCGAGGCCTCCCGGCGTCCGGTGCCCGCGGGCCTGGTCGACGTCGATGACCCGCGATTCCTGGCACCCAACGACGGCGGTCACGGGTCCATGCCCGAGCGGATCGCGGACTGGTGTCGGGAGCACACGGTGGCGGTTCCCGACGACCGGGCCGGCTGGGTGCGGCTGGTGGTGGAGTCGCTGGCCGAGGCCTTCGCGCGTGCGGTGCGGGCGGCGGCCGACCTCGCCGATCGCCAGGTCGACGGGGTGCACCTGGTGGGTGGCGGTGCCCAGAACGAGTTGCTCTGCCGGCGCACGGCGGCGCGATTGGGGGTGCCCGTGGTGGCCGGACCCGTGGAGGCCACCGCGATCGGCAACCTGCTGGTGCAGGCCCGGGCGGCCGGGCTGGTGGGGGAGTCGGCCGACGACCTGCGCGCCGTGGTGAGGCGCAGCGTGTCGACCGTGACCCACCTTCCCGGCCGATGACGCCGGCGTGACGTGTGGGAAATGAGCGTCTGAAACGGGGTTCGCGTCTCGCTTGGGACGTGAACCCCGGTTCGGGTGCGCATCGTGCACACATTGCTTGAGAGAATCACACCTATGAACGAGCCGGGGGTGAACCAGCCGGGGGCAAGCACCGATGCGCGGGCGCACCGGCGCATCCACCTGCTGCGGCACGGTCAGTCGACCTGGAACGCCCAAGGGCTGATGCAGGGGCAGACCCCGCACCCCCCGCTCACCGAACTCGGGCGCGAGCAGGCCGTCGCCGCGGCGGTCGAGCTGGCCGGGCTGCTCACTCGGGCGTCAACGCTGGTGTCGTCCGACCAGGTGCGGGCCCGCCAGACCGCGGACATTCTCGCTGGCGGACTGCGCGAGCTCGTCGGTGACGTGCACACCGATCTGCGCCTGCGCGACCAGTTCGTCGGCGACTGGCAGGGCACACCCGTCGCCGACCTGCCCACCCTGCTGGCGCCCCGCGGGCTGCACGTCTCGGAGTTGCGTCACGGTGGCGGTGAGTCGACCGCCGACGTCTTCGGACGAGCCACCCGCTTCCTGGCCGACTGGCGCCATCGCGGCGCGGGCGATCTGGTGGTGGTGACCCACGGGGTGGTGGTGCGGTGCCTGCTGACGGTGATCGACGGGGGCAGCGCCCGTGACGTGCCGGGGCCGGGGATCGGCAACGGGACGATCCTCACCCGCGACCTCACCTGAGGCCGACCAGACCCCTTCGCCGACGACGGGCTCGCGCAGGGCCGCGGGGAGGCACACCGTCAGGCCTGCTCGGCCAGGGTCTGGTTGAACCGCACCATGTTGCCCGCCGGATCGCGGAAGGCGCAGTCGCGCACCCCGTAGAACTGGTCCTCGGGCTCCTGCAGCACCTCGGCTCCGGCCGCCTTCACCGACGCGAACACCGCGTCGACGTCATCGCAGGAGAACACCAGGGCCGACAGCAGACCCTTGGCGAGCAGGTCAGCCTGGGCGCGCTTGTCGTCGTCCGACATCGGCAGGCCGCCGATGCCGATCTGCTGCACGACGATCTCGAGTTCGGGCTGGGTGGGGGTCGAAAACGTGAGCCAGCGGAAGTCGCCGTTGCTGACGTCCTTGACGACGGCCAGGCCGAGCACGTCGCGGTAGAAGGTCAGGGCCGCCGCCGAGTCGTCGACGTACACGAAGCAGTTGGTCAGGGTGAGGGGTGTGGTTGTCATGGTGACCACGCTACGAGCCATCGGGCGCCGATGGCTTCTCCAAATCTGACCAGTTCCGAATCCAGTCAGCTGCGGCGCGGACGGATCGCGTGCTTCGAGAAGCAGCCCGGAATGCCCGCCCATTCGTCGTGCGACGAGGCCTTGTACTGGCTCGGGGTCATGCCCACGAGTTCGGTGAACCGCGCCGAGAACGACCCCAGCGAGGTGGCTCCGACGGCCAGACACACCTCGGTGACGCTCATCGTGCCGTGCCGCAACAGGGCCTGGGCGCGCTCGACCCGACGGGTCATCAGATAGGAGTGCGGAGTCTCGCCGAACGCCGCCTTGAACTGGCGCTGGAAGTGCCCGACCGACATGAACGCCTCGGCGGCCAGGGCTGGCACGTCGAGGCGTTCGGCGTAGTCGCGGTCGATGCGATCACGGGCTCGCCGCAACCGCACCAGATCGTCGCGTTCCATGCCCACCAGTATGGGGGCGGTCCCGCGTCGCCACTGAGACCGGGACGTGTGAGGGGTCAGCGGGTGACGCGGGCGAGCAACTGCTCGAAGGGGGTGAACCCGGGCACCTCGTCGGGCGCCAGCGGCTCGGTGCTCGCGGCCGGGGCGGCGAGCGTTCGTCCGACGACTCGGGCGGCCAACTCGCCGGCCGCCCGCGCCGCCCGATCGGCCACCTGCGAGCCCGCGGCGTCCCCGAAGTCGCTGGTCGCCGCGAACACGCCCGTGCGCACCGCGTCGGCGCCCAGGTAGGCGAACAGCGGACGAAGGGCATGGTCGATCATCAGCGAATGGCGCTCGGTGCCGCCGGTGGCCGCCAGCAGCACGGGCTTGTCGGCGAGCGCCCCGGCCTCGATGACGTCGAAGAAGCTCTTGAACATGCCGGAGTACGAGGCGGAGAACGTCGGGGTGACGACCACCAGGCCGTCGGCCGAGGTGACCTGGCCGATGGCCTGCTCGAGGGCCTTCGAGGGAAAGCCGGTGAGCATGTGGTCCATCACGGCGTGGGCGTGGGTGCGCACGTCGACGACGGTGATCTCGACCTCGTCGCCGGCGAGCACGAAGGCGTCCTGCACGGCGACCTTGAGTTCGTCGGCCAGCATGGCCGTGGTCGAGGGGTTGCGGAGTCCGGCCTGGACGATGGTGATGCGGCGCATCAGTGGTTGCCCTTCTGGGTGGTCGAGTTCTGGGTGGTGGGGTCGGTGAGGTGGTTGCCGTCCTCGGCGCGGGTTCCGGTCCACTCGTCGCGCTTGACGGAGTCGTCCGCGGTGTCGCGTGGGCCACCGGCGGCCTCGACCAGCGAACGCCTGGTCGGGGCGTCCGGCACGTCGGCCGGCTTGAGGGCGGCGAACTCCTTGCGGAGCACGGGCACGACCTCGGTTCCGAGCAACTCGATCTGCTTGAGCACGGTGGTCAGCGGCAGGCCGGCATGGTCCATGAGGAACAGCTGGCGCTGGTAGTCGCCCACGTATTCACGGAAGCCGAGCACCTTCTCGATCACCTGCTGGGGGCTGCCGACGACCAGGGGGGTCTGCTCGGTGAAGTCCTCCAGCGAGGGGCCGCCGCCATAGACGGGGGCGTGGTCGAAGTAGGGGCGGAACTCCTTGACGGCCTGCTGCGAGGTGGGGGCGATGTAGGCCTGACCACCCAGCCCCACGATCGCCTGGTGCGCCCTGCCGTGCCCGTAGTGCTCGAAGCGTCGACGGTAGAGGTCGACCATCTGGGCGGTGTGGCTGGCGGGCCAGAAGATGTGGTTCGAGAAGAACCCGTCGCCGTAGTAGGCGGCCTGCTCGGCGATCTCAGGGCTGCGGATCGAGCCGTGCCACACGAACGGGGCCACCCCATCCAGCGGGCGAGGCGTCGAGGTGAAGCCGTGCAGCGGCGTGCGGAAGCTGCCCTCCCAGTTCACGACGTCCTCGCGCCACAGGCGGTGGAGCAGGTTGTAGTTCTCGATGGCCAGCTCGATGCCCTTGCGAATGTCCTTGCCGAACCACGGATAGACCGGCCCGGTGTTGCCGCGGCCGAGCATGAGGTCCATGCGGCCGTCCGTCAGGTGCTGCAGGGTGGCGTAGTCCTCGGCGATGCGCACGGGGTCGGTGGTGGTGATCAGCGTGGTGGCCGTCGACAGCACGATGTTCTTGGTCTTCGCCGCCACGAACGCCATGGTGGTGGTGGGCGACGAGGCCACGAACGGCGGGTTGTGGTGCTGGCCGTAGGCCATCACGTCGAGGCCGACCTGATCGGCCATCACGCCGATCTCGACCTGGGCCTTGATGCGCTCGTACTCCGACGGGGTGCGGCCCGTGGTCGGGTCGGTAGTGACGTCGGCGACGCTGAACAGTCCGAACTGCATGATTTCCCCTGTGCTGGTGGGCACCCGTCTGGGTGCCTTGTCATCGC
The DNA here is from genome assembly GCF_051192575.1 of Aestuariimicrobium soli. NCBI lineage: Bacteria > Bacillati > Actinomycetota > Actinomycetes > Propionibacteriales > Propionibacteriaceae > Aestuariimicrobium > Aestuariimicrobium soli. Next base: position 90,926 of record NZ_JBPJSQ010000003.1, read on the forward strand.
TCTCAACGCCGGGCGCGGCCCGAATCATTCCAACTAGTTGAAGATTCAATCACAGACTCGCGTCGCTCCATCCTCTCCCCGATGACCGTTTCTGGACATCTAGGCTGGGCAGCGTGCAAGCCCGAGCCGTCATCTGGATTCGCTGGGCCCTCCATGCCCTGGTGGTGGGACTGGCGCTCTGGTCGGCGATCGCGCTCCCGGACGACGCCCGGGTCGCCCAAGCCTGGGCCGCGGCCCTGGGGTTGGTCGCCGTCTACGTCGCCGGGGTGGCGCTGCTGCCCGAACTGCGCGACGCGCGCTCCATCGGTGGGCACCGGCGCACCCTGCTGCGGGTGTGGTTCGTGCTGGTGCTGCTCGCCTGGTGCCTGCTGTTGTGGCTCGCGCCGGTCGCCGCCTACATCGCCTTCCCGCTGTTCTTCCTGTCGCTGCACCTGCACGGGGTGGTGCTCGGGCTGGCCACCGTGGCGCTCGAGCTGGTCGCCTCCGTCTTCGGGTTGGCGCACCATCAGGGCGCCCTGACCTGGCCGCTGGTGCTCGGACCCACCCTCGGAGCGGCCGTCGCCGCCGCCACGGTGATCACCTTCGACTCCCTCGTGGCCGAGAGCAACCACCGCCAACGCCTGATCACCGAACTCGAGGCCACCCGGGCCGACCTGGCCTCGGCCCAGCACGATGCCGGCGTGATGGCCGAGCGCGAGCGCCTTGCCGCCGAGATCCACGACACCCTTGCCCAGCAGTTCCAGGGCATCAGCCTGCTGCTGGCCTCGGCCGAACGGTCACTGCCCGCCGACCCCGATCGCGCAGGGGAGTGGGTCACCCAGGCCCGCGAGTCGTCGCTGGCCGGGCTCGCCGAGGCCCGCCAGTTGGTCGCCGCCCTCGTGCCGGCCGACCTCACCCACACCACGCTGCCCGCCGCGCTCGAGCGCCTGGCCGCGCGCACGTCGACCCCCGACCTTCGGGTCACCTTTGTCGACGAGCGCAGCGGACGAGGGCTCTCGTCCGAGGTCGAGGTGGTGTTGCTGCGGGTGGCGCAGTCGGCGCTCGCGAACGTCGTGCACCATGCGGGGGCGGCGCGGTGCACGCTGACGCTGACGGACACGGGGCTGACGGTCACCGATGACGGCCACGGGTTCGACCCCAGCGCACGCCGGCCCGGCTACGGGCTGGACGTGATGCGGCGGCGCCTGGCGACCGTCGGCGGTGAGCTGACCATCGACTCGGACGACACCGGAACCCGGCTCGTCGCGATCGTCGGGAATGATTGAGGCTTCAATCGTGTTGGACGACGTGGAAGACACCACCGGCCACGCCCGAACCCCCGAGGGCGGCCCCCTTGAGAGGAACACATGTCCACCATTTCGGTCGTCATCGGAAGCACCCGCCCGGTTCGCGTCGGCGAGCAGGTCGCCCGCGAGCTGCTGCCCCTGCTGCAGGCCAACACCGAGCACGACGTGCGCATCGTCGATCTGTTGGACCAGCGGCTGCCGCTGGCCGAGGAGACCCTGCCGCCGCGGATGGGTCGCTACGAGCTCGACTCGACCAAGGCCTGGGCCGAGGTCGTCGACGAGTCCGACGCCTTCATCTTCGTCAGCCCCGAGTACAACGGGGGCTACGCGGCCTCGCTGAAGAATGCCCTCGACCTGGTGTTCGCCGAGTGGGGCGACAAGCCCGCCGGCATCGTCGGCTACGGCTGGGGCGGCGCCGGTCGCGCCACCTCGCAGCTGGCCGCCATCGTTCCCAACTACGGCATGCAGCTGGTGGGTGAGCCCGTCGGCATCGCCTTCGGCGACAACGCCCCCGGCGAGAACGGCCTCGTGGCCGACCCCGCCGCCCTGGTGGCCCCCGCCGCCGAGCTGGTGCTGACCCAGCTGCGTGGCATCGAGCGCGAGCTCGCCGAGCAGGCCGCCGTCGCGGACGCCGAGGAGTCGGCCGCCTGAGCGACCTCCTGCTCCCTGGCTGACGGGATCACCCGCCCAAACAACAGAAGAAGACACGGTCCAAAAATGGGCGCCGGATCACTCCGGTGCCCATTTTTCGTGCCCGAACGCGGTCCAGCGTCCATTTGTGGACACGCCGCCCGTCGGCCCCTTCAGGCCCGCCGCCGTGCGAGTGTCAACCAGACGATGGACGCGGCCCCCGCGCCCGGGCTGCCCCGCCGCACCTAGCCTCGAGGCAGGCTCGGAGAATCCGGGCCCTGACGAGGAGGAACGCAGATGGATCGGGTGGCACGCGTGCTGACGGGGAAGGTCAGCGCCTGGCTGGTGCTGATCGCCTACGTGGTGGTCTTCGGGGGTCTGAGTAGTGCCCTCGGGTCACTGTCCACGGCCAGCCGCGACCAGAATCTGCCGGCCGAGGCCCAGTCGGCCATCGCCGCCGCCCAGCTCAAGCAGTTCCCCGGCTCAGACAAGCAGCCCGTGCTGGTGGTCACCACCCGCACCGACGGACAGCCCCTCACGGCCGCCGACCAGCAGTCGATCGCCACCGTCGCCGCCACTCTGACCACTCCCACGGGCGGTGGCTCCACAGGGGGCCGTCCGACGGGGGCCACCGTCAGTGAGGACGGCCGGGCGGCCATCACCATCGTTCCGGTCACCAGTTCCGACGACGACTCCAGCAACAAGCAGGTGGTGGCCGACCTGCGCACCACCATCGCCGACCACCTACCTTCCGGGCTGACCATGCAGGTCACCGGCGGCCCCGCCTTCGGCGCCGACATCGCGGCCAGCTTCGCCGGTGCCGACGTCACCCTGCTGCTGGTCACCGTCGGCATCGTGGCCGTGCTGCTGCTGATCACCTACCGGTCGCCGCTGCTGTGGCTCGTCCCGCTCGCCGTCGTCGGGCTGGCCGATCGCCTCGCCGGCACCCTCACCAACCTGTTGTCGCTGGTGACCGGATGGCACGCCGAGGGCGGCATCGTCAGCGTGCTCGTGTTCGGCGCCGGCACCAACTACGCCCTGTTGATGATCAGCCGTTACCGCGAGGAACTGCACCACCACACCGACCACCGCGAGGCCCTGCGGGTGGCCTGGCGGCGCAGCATTCCGGCCATCCTGGCCAGCAACCTCACCGTCGTCGGCGGCATGCTCACCCTGCTCGTCGCCCTGCTGCCCCAGACTCGGGGGCTCGGCCTCTCGTCCGCCGCAGGCCTGCTGACCGCCCTGGTGGCCGTGCTCGTCGGGCTGCCGGCGGCGCTCGCGATCGTCGGTCGAGGCATCTTCTGGCCGTTCGTGCCCCGCGCCGACGCCAGCGGCGCCGCCGACGACCGCCCCGGTTTCTGGGGACGCGTCGCCCACACCGTCACCGCCCGTCCCGTCGTCTCATTGGTGGCCGGGCTCGCCCTGCTCGGCATCTTCGCCTCGGGCCTCGCCTCGGTGCGCATCGGTCTCGACCAGGCCGACCAGTTCCGGGTCGCGTCGGAGTCGGCCTCGGGCCTGCGCACCGTCGCCGCCCACTTCCCGGCCGGCGAGACCTCGCCGTTGACCGTGGTCGGACGAGCCGATCGCACCGCCCAGCTGCAGCAGGCGATCGCCGACACCCCCGGAGTCGTCCGGGTGGTGCCATCGGGTCAGGACGCCACCCACGGACGCGTCGCCCTCACCGTCACCGGCAGCGCCGAGCCGGGCTCGGACGCCTCGTTGCAGCTCGTCCGCGACCTGCGAGCCGCCACCGCGACCGTCGACGGGGCCGAGGCCGTGGTTGGCGGCCAGACCGCCCAGGATCTCGACCGGCGCGATGCCCAGACCCGCGACTTCTTGCTGATCGCCCCGCTGATCCTGCTGGTCTGCTTCGTCGTGGTCGGGCTCCTCACCCGCTCGCTGCTGGCTCCGCTGCTGCTGCTGACGGTGAATGCCGCCAGTGCCGCGGCCGCCGTGGGCGCCGGCTGGTGGCTGAGCCGGGCGATCCTCGACACCCCCGCCTACGCGATCGAGGTGCCGCTGTTCGCCTTCCTGTTCCTGGTGGCGCTGGGCGTGGACTACACGATCTTCCTGGTCGAACGGATTCGCCACGAGGTCGTCGTCGGCGCCACCACCCGCGAGGCCACCGTGCTGGCGGTTCGCCACACGGGCGCCGTGATCACCTCGGCGGGAGTCGTGCTCGCCGCCGTGTTCGCCGCCCTGGGTGTGCTGCCGCTGGTGGTGATGGGCCAGCTCGGCATCATCGTCTGCCTAGGCGTGCTGGTCGACACCCTGGTGGTGCGCACCGTGATCGTGCCGGCGCTGTTCGCCCTGGTCGGCGAGCGCATCTGGTGGCCGTTCAGGGCCTCCGTCGGGTCCGGTTCGCGAACCACACGCTGAACCCGCCCAGCAGCAGCCCGAACCCAGCCAGACCACCGATCAGCGGCCAGTTCTTGCCACCGCCGGACGAGCTGTCGTCCGGGGTGGTGGACGAGCCGCTCGTCGGCGTGGCGGCCGGGGTCGAGGCCTGGCCCGAGGGGGCGCCGGTCTCGTCCGTGGCCTCGGCGGACGGGGTGGGGGAGGCGCTGCCCTCGGGCGAGCTGGGCTCCTCGTAGGTGGGGGCGCCGGTGGCGGCCTTGCCGATCGCCGACAGCGTCAGCGTGATCGGGATGGCGTTGGCGGGTGAGCCCGGCTCCTTCGAGAGGGTCACGACCACGTAGTAGTCGCCGGCCAGCCCCGCGGCCACCGAGCTCTCGTCGACCGCGTGCCGGTTGTTGTAGCGCACCTCGCGGGTGCCGGCGCCGAGCTGGGTGCCCTTGTACCAGAGCAGGTCGGAGTCGCCGTACGGTGCCTTGTCGAAGCGGGCATTGGCCTCGCCGCCCAGCGGTGCGAGCAGCATCAGCTCCATCTTGTCGGCCGCCCCGGAGCGCCGGTACTGGGGCAGCTCGCCGGTGGTCAGCATCGCCTGCAGCCGCTGACCCCAGCCCACCGGCACCTTCATCACCCGGAACTCACCGGGCACGATGTCGAAGGTCACGGTGCCGGGCTGCACGGTCGGAGCCTTGGTGAGGCTGGTCGAGGTGGCCACCTTGGTCGCCTTGCCGTGCTTGACCGCCGTCCAGGCCAGCTTCTGGTCATCGGGAACGGCCTCGGGCAGCGCGTCGGCGTTGGCGGCTGGCGGCTCCTCGAAGACGTTCAGCTGGAACTTCTGCTTCGACAGGTCGGGTGCGTCGTCGGCGTCGTCGGCCTCGATCGACAGCACCAGCTGCTTGGTCTGGCAGTCGGCGACGGCGTCGGCCCGGCGGCCCGCCGAGGTGGTGCGGCCGGTCATCATGCCGGCGGTTCGTCCGCGGGAGGTCCAGGCGTAGGGGTAGCTCGAGCCGCAGGTGGGGTACTCCTCGTCCTGCGGCACGATCTTCATCACGGTGAACGCGAAGTTCTTGTCGGCCGACAGGGTGGGGGTCATCGTCAGCCCGGCCCAGAACGTCGAGCGGGTCATCGTGCGCTCGAGCCGGTAGTACTTCTTCTGGCCCGGAGCGGGCATGGTGTCAGACCAGGTGGCGGCCGTGATCGCGGGGGCCTTCGCCGGGTCGGCGGAGCCGGTCACCGGGGTGCCCGAGACCTCGAACGGTTCCGAGGCGCGCTTCTTGGCCTGGTTGAGCTGGTCGGTGAGTTCCTTGGTGTCCTTGACGTCGGTGTACTGCCCGCGGCCGACCTTGGCGACACACTGCAACTGCTGCTTGGCCTTGCCGGCCACGTCGAAGCCGACCACGTCGATGCGCACGTCGATGCCCTGGTTGGCGAGCTTCTGGGCGGCCACGCACGGGTCGGTGGTGCACGTCTCCTCACCGTCGGAGATGAGGACGATCGACCGCTGACCGCTGGCGCCCACGTCCTTGCCCGCCTGCTCGAGCGCGTAGCTGATCGGGGTCTCGCCGTAGGGCTTGAAGCCGCCGATGGCCTTCTTGAGGGCGGCCTTGTTGTTCGTGCCGATCGGCACCACCAGCTGCGAGTCGGCGCAGGCATTGCCCGACTTCTTGTCGAAGACCTTCGCGCCGTAGACCCGCAGCCCCACGTTGGCGTCGGCCGCGAGGGTGTCGACCACGGTGGTCATGGCGGTCTTCGCGGCCTCCATGCGGGTCTTGCCGTCGCCGGCCTTCTCGGCCATCGAACCGGAAGAGTCCAGCACCAGCAGCAGCTTGCCGGGGGTCTCGGCGCGGGCTGGGCCGGCGCCCAGCACGGTGGTGCCGATCACGACGAGCATCGACAGCAGCACCGTCACCGACGCGCGCACCAACGTGCCGGGTCGGGCAACTGTTTGTGGTTGTGCAGGGGTGCGGGGTCGGGCAGGGGTGAGCAACGACATGAGCGAGCCTTCCGCGTCTCGAAACGCTCCGAGGCTACTCGTGGCGAGGGTCGGGTGCGGGGGTCGGGGGCGGGGGTCGGCCTAGAGTGGGCGCGTGACCCCGACCGCTCCCGTTCGCGTGCTGCTTGTCGATGACCACCCGGTGGTGCGCCAGGGCCTGACCGCCCTGCTCGAGGGCGAGCCCGACCTCACCGTGGTCAGCCAGGCGGCCACGCTCGACGAGGCCGTCGCCGCCCTCGAGCAGACCGAGCCCGACGTGGTGGTGACCGACCTGCGGTTGGGTGAGTCCTCCGGCGACGGGGTCGATCTGGCCGCCAGAATTGCCGGACGAGTGCCGGTGCTCGTGTTGACCACCTATGACCATGACCGCGACATCGTGCGCGCCGTCGAGGCCGGGGCCGCGGGCTATCTGCTCAAGGACGCCCTGCCCGACGAGATCATCGCGGCGGTGCGGGCGGCCGCCGCCGGGGCCGACGTGTTCTCCGACGACCAGACCCGCCGGGTCACCGCCAGCATGTTGGTGCCGCGACCCGAGTTGTCCGACCGCGAGCAGGCGGTGCTGCGGCTGGTGGCCGCAGGCTCGTCCAATCGTCAGATCGCCAAGCAGCTGTTCGTCACCGAGGCCACCGTGAAGACCCACCTCGTGCGGGCGTTCGCCAAGCTCGGGGCCGACTCGCGCACCGGCGCCGTCGCCCGGGCCCGCAAGCTGGGGCTGCTCGACTGAGGCGCAGCCGTGCGCTCAGGTTGGGCATCACCCCTAGTCAGAAAGCGCTTTCGTGAGTGGTCGTGCTGCACCTCGGCTTCCAGCGGTTCCTGGTGACGGGGCTGACCTCGGGGTCGGTCAAGTAGCTCAGTGGGTGAGCTTGAGGCCCACGATGCAGCCCACCAGGCCGATCAGCAGCAGCAGGCGCACCACACTGACCGGTTCGGCGCCGGTCGCCATCGCCCATCCGACGGTGGTGGCCGCGCCGATGCCGACCCAGATCGCGTAGGCGGTGCCGGTGGGCAGGCTGCGCATGGCCCAACCGAGGCCGAGCATGCTCGCGACCACGGCGACGCCGAAGACGATCGACGGGGTGAGTTTTGACAGTCCTTCGGACTTGCCGAGGGCGGTGGCCCACACGGCCTCCAGCAGTCCGGACAGGACGAGAACGATCCATGCCATCAGGCACTCTCCTTGAAGTTGAGTCGTGATGGCCGTCTTGTCGTCACCGGGTACGGCTCCCTCGTCCGGAGGCTCCACGATCTCACACCGGGGGGCGGGTGGCATCTCGGGGCAACGGCGCAGCTCTCAGCGGCCCAACTATCAGCGACGCAGCTCCAGGGTGCAGCACTTCACGGAACCGCCGCCCTTGAGCAGCTCGGGCAGGTCGACGCCGATCACCGTGTGACCCTGGGCCTCGAGCGCGGCCGTGAACTGCGGCGCGCGGTCGGTGAGGACGATGTGGCTGCCGTCGCCGAACGAGTTGAGGCCGAGCACTCCGGCCTCGTCGGCGCCGACCTCGAGGGCATCGGGGTAGCGGCGGCGGATCTCGTCGCGGCTGGCCTCGTCGAAGGCCTCGGGCAGGTAGGCCACGGAGTTCGCCACCACCGACATGGCGGTGTCGAGGTGGTAGTAGCGGGGGTCGACCAGGCGCAGGCTGACCACCTCGCGGTCGAAGATGGCGCGCAGTTCGTCGTGCGAGCGGGGGTCGGTGCGGAATCCGTGGCCGGCGAGGATCACGTCGCCGACGATCAGGAAGTCACCCTCGCCCTCGTTGGTGCGCCGGGGAGTGCGGCAGTCGAACCCGAGGTCGGCCAGGCGGCGCAGATAGGCCGGGCCCTCCGGCTGGCGCTGCGGGTGGGTGAACGAGGCGCCGTAGGCGATGCCGTCGAGCGTGAACGCACCGTTGGCCGCGTAGACCATGTCGGGCAGCCCGGGGATCGGGTCGATGAACGTCACCTCGAAACCGAGGCCGCGATAGGCCTCGACCAGGCGGGTCCACTCGGCCACGGCCGCGGTCGACGAGGCCCCCTTCGAGGGGTCCATCCACGGGTTGATGGCGTAGCTCACCTCGAAGTGTCGGGGCTCGCACATCAGCACGGAGGTGGGGCGCGGGGGCACGGCCCGAGTGGCGGAGGAGGCCACGGCAGAAGTCGTCATGGGGCCGAGTCTGGCACGAATGTTGGCGGCCATCCAGAGTCAATGCCTAAGAATATTTCGTGAACAGTGCTGTCTGGTGGAACATCTGGCGCCGACGGCGCTGGTCGGCGCAGATCGGCGGCGGTCAGCCCTCCCGGCGACGGACCATCTCGGTGATCCAGATCGGCGCGTAGGGCGAGGTGCAGTTCGGCGGCGTGGGGTAGTCCTTCAGCACCCCGAGCGCGGTACCGATGGCCAGGGCCCGCTCCCGATGCTCGGGGTGGTGAATGCCGATCTCGGCCAGGGTCTGGTTCATGGCCCACTGCAGCCGCTCGGGGGCGGCCACCATCTCGGCCTCGATCTGGTCGAGCAGGCCCACCAGATCGAGGGCCTCGCGGGACGCGTCGGCACCGGCAGATCCACGGACGATGCGCTCGCTGGTCAGAGCCCAGCCGGCCGAGGCGACCGCCGCGTCGGGGTCGTCGAACCACCGCTGACGCAGTTGCTCGGCGTGCGGCCCCTTCTTGACCACGTAGTTCACCAGCCAGTCCTGCACCTTGGGGGTGCGCGCCTCGCGGAGCATGCCGTCGAGTTCGTCGGCGGTGTACAACCGCGGACGACAGATCAGCAGGGCCAGCAGGCGGGCATTGCTCGACCCCGTCGCCCACAGCTCGCGGGTCAGGTCGGGCTGCACCTTCACGCGCTTGGCGATCGTCCGCAGGTCACCGAGCTTCACGGTGTGGTCATCGCCGTGGGCGGCATTGACCGCGGCGGTGCGCTCGTCGGCGAGGGCGTCGAGTTCGGCGAGCAGGGCGGCGGCGTTCTCCATGGAACGAGAGTAGGGGGAGACGAGAGTAGGGGGAGAGGGGGTTCTCACCCCTGAGGCTGGGGCGGACCGACGAGGCGCGCGCTACGGTGGAGGCACAACGCAGTCGCGGCGTCGTCCCCCGACCAACGGACCGAGGGCGGCACCGCACGATCCAGGAGGTAGCCGATGGGTGTCGAAGACAAGCTGGAGAACGCGAAGGACCAGGCGGTCGGCCAGGGCAAGGAAGCCATGGGCAAGATCACCGATGACGAGTCGCTCGAAGCCGAGGGAAAAGTCGACCAGAGCAAGGCCGATCTCAAGCAGGCGGGCGAGAAGGTGAAGGACGCCTTCAACCGCTGATCACCCTCAGCACGAACGAAACGGCGGGTCGCCCCAGATGGGGGCGGCCCGCCGTTCGTTGGTCCACTGGTGGGTCGTCGTGGGTTCAGGCGTCGGGGTGCTCGTGGTCGTGGTCGCGACCGGGGAACCAACCGTCGTTACCCTCGGCGGTGGCCATCACCGTCTCGCAGATCGCGCGCAGCTGGGCAAGTTGCTCGCGGTTGAGCGGATCGATCACGAGCGCGCGCACCGCCTCCACATGCCCCGGGGCGGCCGAGACGAGCGCGGCCATGCCGGCGTCGGTCAGGGTCGCGTGGATCGCGCGCCGATCCTCGCGGCTGCGACGCCGCGACACCCAACCCCGGTTCTCGAGCTTGCCGACGACCTGCGACAGGCGTGACAAGGAGCCGTCCGAGAGCTGCGCCAGATCGCTCATGCGCAGCGTCTGCTCGTCGGCCTCGCTCAGGCACGAGAGCACCGTGTACTCGAAGTGGGTCATGCCCGAGTCGCGCTGCAGTTGGGCACTCAACAGGGCAGGCAGGCGCACCAGCATCCGCGCCAGCGGCAGCCAGGCGTGTTGCTCGTTCTCGTCGAGCCATCGGGGCTCGGGAGTGGGTTCGTCCGCGTCCATGATGCGCTCACTCTAGGTGCTGACGGCTCAGCTCCGGGCCATGGTCGGGAATGGCTGGACGATCAGCAGCCGTCGGGGCCGCAGGCCTCGGCATTCTCCGAGCCTGCCAGGGTGATCGGGCGCAGTCCCGAGGCCGGATGCGCCTCGTCCCACACCTGCCGCAGGGCCTGCTCGAACACCTCGGCGGGCTGAGCTCCCGAGACGCCGTACCTGTCGTGCAGCACGAAGAACGGCACCCCGTTGACACCGAGCTGGGCGGCCGTGTCGATGTCGGCCTGCACCTGGGCGTCGCGTTCGTCCGACTCGATGGCGGTGCGGGTGGAGTGCTCATCGAGCCCTGCCTCACGGGCCAGGCGGACGAGCACCTCGGCCTCGCTGATCGACTCGCCGTCGACGAAGTGGGCCTGCAACAGGGCGCGCTCGAGCGCGTGGTCGTCGACGCCGGCGGTGTCGCGGGCGGCGTGCAGCACGCGGTGCGCCCGGCGGGAGTTGGCCACCTTCACGGTGTCGAAGTTCAGGTGCAGGCCCTCGGTCGCGGCGGCCTGGTTGACGTGGCCGAACATCTGCTCGACCTGAGCGGCGGGCAAGCCCTTGCGCTGGGCCAGGTACTCGATCTCGGTGCCGTCGAACGACTCGGGCAGCGTGGGATCGAGCTGGAACGAATGCACCGTCACCTCGACCCCGTCGGCGTGCTCGAAGTTGGCCAGCACGCGCTCGAAGCGGGTGAGCCCGATGTAGCACCAGGGGCAGGCAATGTCAGACCAGATGTCAACCTTCACACCGGGGCAACCCCGCGAGCGGGTGGTTCATTCCCAACCACTGTCGGCAGCCACGGTCCAAAAATGGTCGCCGGATGACTCCGCTGCCCGGTTTTCGTGTCCGGAGCCACTTCCGCGTCCATTTTTGGACACGCCATCGGGGTGAGGTGGTCGTAGGGTCGGGGTATGAGTGAGACCAAGCAGCCCGACCCGACCCTCTACGTGCTCTTCCCGGGCATCGCCCGCGAGGCCATGGAGTTCTACCACGGGCTGTTCGGCGGTGACCTCGTGCTCTACACCTACGCGGAGTTCTCCCGCACCGACGGCCCCGGCGATGCCATCGCCCACGGGCTGCTGTCGGGTCCGGTCACCCTGTTCGGGTCGGACGCCGGCGCCGACGAGGACGCGTTCGCCATGACCGGCGGCATGCTGGCCCTGCTGGGGTCGTCCGATCCCGCGACGCTGCACCGCTGGTTCGACGCGTTGGCGGACGGGGGTCGGGTGCTCGACCCGCTGGCGAAGAAGCCCTGGGGTGCCAGTGACGGGCAGGTGGTCGACCGCTACGGGCTGCGCTGGCTGATCGGTTACGAGGACTGATCGGTCACAGGGACGGAGCAGGTCCCGGGCCGTCGGCCAGCAGCACCTCGGCCGCGGCCAGGGCGTGCGTGGTCATGGAGTCGACCAGCGGCACGGAGGCGTCGTCGTCCCCCAGCAGCAACATGATCTCGGTGCAGGCGAGCACGATCGCCTGCGCGCCTCGGGCGACCAGCTCGTCGACCGCGCTGCGGTAGTACGCCCGCGATTCCTCCCGGACGATGCCCCGGGTGAGTTCGTCGAAGATGATCCGATCGATCTCGGCGTGGCGGCTCGGGTCGGGGCTGACGGTGGCGACGCCGTGGCGGGCCAGGCGTTCGGGGTAGAAGGTCTCGGCCATCACCCAGCGGGTGCCGAGCAGGCCGACGGTCTGGAGTCCCTCGCGGGCGGCGCGAGCGCCGACGGCGTCGCCGATGTGCAGCAGGCTCGCGTCGGTGGCGGCCTCGACGGCGGGCGCCACCTTGTGCATCAGGTTGGTGGCGATCATCACCACGTCGGCACCGGCCCGCTCGAGGCGCCGGGCCGAGTCGGCGAGGTGGCGGCCGGCGCCCTCCCAGTCCTCGGCCAGCTGCAGGTCACGGACGGTCTGGAAGTCGAGCGAGTCGATCAGCACCGGAGCGCTGTGGTGGCCGCCCAGGCGCCTTGCCACGGTCTCGTTGATGACGCGGTAGTACTCGATGGTGGAATGCCAGCTCATGCCGCCGATCAGGCCCAGGGTTGTCATGACCACCACTGTGGCCGCTCGGGTGCGGCCGCGGTAGCCGGGTGATGGTTGGCGCAGCCATAAGCTCAGCTTGTGGATGTTCGCCGACTACTCATCTTTCGGTCCGTGCTGCGGGCGGGGTCGATCTCGGCCGGTGCCCGCGATCTCGGGTGGACCCAGCCGGCCGTGAGTCAGCACCTGCAGGCGTTGGAGCGTGAGTTGCGCACGCCCCTGCTGCTGCGCGGTCCGCGTGGCGTCGAGCCGACGCAGGCGGGTCTGGCGCTGGCCCGGCACGCCGATGCGATCGCCGCCCGGTTGAGTGATGCCGAGGCCGAGGTGGCCGAGCTGAAGTCCTTGGGGGTGGGGTTGGTGCGGCTGAGCGCCTTCCCGTCGGGGGCGGCGGTGCACGTGCCGCCGGCGTTGGCCCGTCTGGCGGCTCGCGCCCCCGGCGTCGACGTGCGGCTGCAGGTGGAGGAACCGCCGGAAGCGTTGGCGCGGCTCCGCGCCGGCGAGTGTGACCTCGCGCTGGTCTTCGACCACCCGGACGACGGCCCCGCCTCGAGCGAGGCCGACCTGCGCAGCATCCCGGTGGTGGTGGAAGACCTGGTGATGGTGGTGCCCGGCGACCGGCGGGTCGTCGAGGGGGTCGATCTCAGTGCGTTCGCGGATGAGGCCTGGATCGCCGGCTGTGTGCGCTGTCGTCAGCACCTGCTGGTGGCCGCGGGTCGGGCCGGGTTCGCGCCCGACATTCGCCACGAGACCGATGACTACGTGGTGGTGCAAGGCATGGTGGCCCACGGTCTGGGGGTCGCGCTACTACCTAGAACGGCCCTGCAGGCCTTCCATCACCCGGGTGTACAGGTGGTCGAGGTGGTCGGCGCGGGTCGGCGCGCACTGTCGCTGGTGCACAGGTTGGGGGCCGAGCGGGTGCCGGCGGTGGCGGCGCTGGTGGCGGCCTTCGGCTGAGGGGGCGGCGTTCGTCCAGCTGTGTTCGTCCAACTGTGTTCGTCCAAAAGGGACCACTGGCGGACGGATCGGAGCAGGATGGGTGCCGAATCGCCGTTGAGCGTCCATTTCTGGACGGGCGGCGGACGAAGGTTCGGCCCACGAGGATTCGGCCCACGAGGATTCGGCCCACGAGGATTCGGCCCAGGAGGCGTGATGGTGACGCAGGAAGCCCCGGTGCGGCGGACGATGCTGCGCCGGGTACTGATCAGGCTCGCGATCGGGGCGGCCGGTGGGGTGCTGGCCTGGCTGGTTTCGACCCTGGTCGCTGACCTACCATGGGTCGCCGATCTGCTGGTGGGCTATGTCGCCTTCGGGTTGGTCTTCGCCCTGCCGATGCTGGTGGTCGACCTGCGCCTGGATGCCGCGCAGACCGAGGCCCGGATGGGGTCCGACAGTGCCGATGCCGGGGTCGCCGATCTGGTGGTGATCCTCTCGGCCCTGGCCAGCCTGCTGGCCGTGGGCGATCTCGTGCTGGGCACCTCGGCGGGCGGCAAGCAGGCGGTGGTCGAGGCGGTGATCGGACTCGTGGCGGTGGGCGTGGGCTGGGTCTGCATCCACACCGTCTACGCCCTGCGCTACGCGCGCCTGCACTACTACGGCGACATCGCCGACATCGACTTCAACACCGACGAGCCGCCGCGGTTCTCGGACTTCGCCTACTTCTCGTTCAACCTGGGCATGACCTACCAGGTGTCCGACACCGCCACCCGCACCTCGGCCCTACGGCGGATCGTGCTCGGCCACTGCGTTCTCTCGTGGCTCTATGGGGTGGTCATCATCGGCACCACGATCAACCTGGTGGTCTCGGCGGGCAGCGGCGGCTGACCGTTCGCCGGACAGCGGTGGCGTCGAGGGCGCAGACTGGCGCCATGATCACCCCCTACATCTGTTCCCCCGACGCCCGCGCCGCGCTCGACTGGTACCGGGAGCGCCTCGGCGCGCGGGTCACGGTCGAGCCCATGCTCGACGACGGGCGCGTCGGGCACTGCGAGTTCGAGGTCTTCGGCGGGCGGGTGATGATGTCGGACGAGTACGCCCTGGCCGATGTCGCACCCCCGGAGCCCCAGCGGGGTGCCGCCGTGACGCTGGTGGGTGAGGCGGACGATCTGGAAGCGATCGCCCGGGCTGTGACCGAGGGTGGCGGACGAATCACGCGCGGCCCCGAGGAGGGCGGCCCCACGGGCAGGATCCTGGTGTTCCGCGACCCGTTCGGGCATCGCTGGATGCTGCTGGGCTGACGGAAACCGAGTGGGGTGGGGGACGCTCGTCCGGGGTCGGCTCAGGGTTGGCGCGACCTGGCTCCGACCCGAGTGGTGCTGGCGCGCAGACCCCCGGGCGATGTGCGTCAAAGCGGCGCTGACAATACTGGATGCATGCTCACTTCATCCATCACCACCGCCTTGGTCGTCGTCGGAATCGTGCTCGTCATCGCCATGGCGGTGCTGCCCACCTGGTGGGAGTGGCAGGACTCGTGACGAGGTCGTCAGTACAGGGGCCGCTCAGCCCTGCATGTCGACGAACCGTGAGTAATGCCCCTGGAAGGCCACCGGCACCGTCGCCGTGGGGCCGTTGCGGTGCTTGGCCACGATCAGGTCGGCCTCGCCCACCCGGGACTCCTTGTCGTAGAGATCCTCGCGGTGCAGCAGGATCACCATGTCGGCGTCCTGCTCCAGTGATCCCGACTCGCGCAGGTCGCTCATCATCGGTCGCTTGTCGGTGCGCTGCTCGGGCCCGCGGTTGAGCTGCGAGAGCGCGATCACGGGGATCTCGAGCTCCTTGGCCAGCAGCTTGATCTGTCGGGAGAACTCCGAGACCTCGAGCTGGCGGCTCTCGACCTTCTTGCCCGAGCTCATCAGCTGCATGTAGTCGATGATCACCAGCTTGAGGTCGTGACGCTGCTTGAGGCGGCGGGCCTTGGCGCGAATCTCCATCATCGTCAGGTTGGGGGAGTCGTCGATGAACAGCGGCGCCTCGCTGATCTGCTGGGTCTTCGCGACGACGCGGTCCCAGTCCTGGTCGCTGAGCTTGCCCGAGCGGATCGCGTGCAGCGCCACCTGCGCCTCGGCCGACAGCAGGCGCATCACGATCTCGGTGCGGCCCATTTCGAGGGAGAAGAAGACGCTGGTCAGCCGGTGCTTGATCGAGCACGCCCGCGCCAGATCGAGCGCAAAGGTCGACTTACCGACGGCCGGCCTGGCCGCCACGATGATCATCTGCCCGGGGTGCAGACCATTGGTGAGCTCGTCCATCTCCTGGAAGCCCGTGGGCACCCCACTCATCACGCCATCGCGGGACTCGATCGCCTCCATCTCGTCGATGGTCGGCTCGATCAGCATCGACAGCGGCATGAAGTCGTCGGCCACCTTGCCGGTGGAGACGTTGTAGACCTCCTGCTGCGCCGAGTCGACGATGTCGTTGACGTCCCCCTGACCCGTGTAGCTCATCTGGGCGATCTTGATCGAAGCCTCGACCAGCCGCCGCAGGGTCGCCTTGTCGCGCACGATCTCGGCGTAGTACGTGGCGTTGGCGGCCACGGACACACTCTGCAGCAGGTCGACCAGGTAGACGTGGCCGCCGGCGCGCCCCAACGTGCCCTTCTTGTTCATCAGGTCGGCCACGGTGATCGGGTCGGCCGGCTCGCCTCGCGCGAACAGTTCCACGATCGCGTCGAAGATCGCCTCGTGGTTGGGCCGGTAGAAGTCCTGCGGCTGCAGAATCTCAGTGACCTCGGCGATGGCGTCCTTGCTCATCAGCATGGCCCCGAGCACGCTCTGCTCGGCGGCGAGATCCTGGGGAGGGGTGCGGTCGATGCCGCCCTCGGCGAAGTCGTCCTGACTCATCGACTCCCCTTCCGTCGTCGTCATGGGTGCGTTCCGTGGCCCGGCGATCGTTCCGGATGACCCCAGTCTGCCGGGTGGCTCCGACATTTCCCGGCGAGCGGGTCCCGGCGTGCGGGCCGGTGGCCACACCGCGATCCCGGCACACGCTATGCATCGCCGCGGTGTGGCGCAACACCCGGTCCCGAAAGTTTTCCACAGGGGCATGTGGACAGGCCGGTGGGGCTGTGGGCAGCTTGTGGACAACTGTGCACAACTGTGGGCGTGTCGGGGTCGCGGCTGTTGACAACTCGTTCACCTGAGCGGCCATTCGACCCCTGACTAGGGGAAACAAGAAATCCCCCGAGAATGTGACCAACTCGCCAGTGCCGCGCCCCCAGGGCGGACGACCCCCGCGAGCACCCCGACGAGCAGCAAACGGGGGTGCCGCCGCGAACGAGCGCGGAGCGGCGGTGGCGTCGTCCACAGGGGTTGTCCACAACCGGACAGATTCACAGTTGATCATGGTCGGTGTCGCGTTCGTCAGGCATTCGAGTGTTCGCAGCATCGAAGTTGATCATGGAACCATCGCCTGTCGGCGCCCCCGTCAATACCCCCGCCCCCTATTTGACTCCCATACCCCCATGGGGTACTGTCGACGGCAGGAGGAACCATGACCCACGCATCGACCGACAGCTCGTCCGACACCCAGGTGCACGGATACCACGACACCAAGGCGGCGCACCTGCGCCGGCTCAAGCGCATCGAGGGTCAGGCCCGCGGCCTGCAACGGATGATCGAGGACGACAAGTACTGCATCGACATCCTCACCCAGGTCTCGGCCATGACCAGCGCCCTCGAGTCGGTGGCCCTCGCCCTGCTGGACGAGCACCTCAACCACTGCGTCGCCGAGGCCGTCAAGCACGGTGGCGACGAGGCCGACGCCAAGGTCAAGGAGGCGATGGGC
Organism: Aestuariimicrobium soli; assembly: GCF_051192575.1. NCBI lineage: Bacteria > Bacillati > Actinomycetota > Actinomycetes > Propionibacteriales > Propionibacteriaceae > Aestuariimicrobium > Aestuariimicrobium soli. The sequence goes on from NZ_JBPJSQ010000003.1 coordinate 107,933, forward strand.
GCCATCGCCCGACTCGTCAAGAGCTGAGTCACGCCGGTTCGTCCGCCATCCCCAACCAACCACCAACCAACACCTCAACACACACAGGGAGCACCCCATGATCAGCACCTACACCGTCACCGGCATGACCTGCGGCAACTGCGTCAACCACGTCACCGAAGAGGTGAGCGAGGTCGACGGCGTGCAGGCCGTCAACGTCGACCTGGAGTCCGGCCGGATGACCGTCGAGTCCGAGACCGCTCTCGACTTCTCCGTCATCGAGGCCGCCGTCGCCGAGGCCGGCGACAAGTACGCCGTCACCCCAGCCTGATCCACGGCCTGAGCCCCGGCCTGACCCACCACCCCACGCCCCGGAGAGGGAACCATGAGCACCACCACCCCTGACACCCGCCAGTCGATCGAGCTCGACATCGACGGCATGACCTGTGCCAGTTGCGCAGCCCGCATCGAGAAGAAGCTGAGCAAGGTCGAGGGAGTCGACGCCTCGGTGAACTACGCCACCGAACGCGCACTGGTGCTCGCCCCCACCGGGCTCACCGCGGCCGATCTGATCGCCGTGGTCGAGAAGGCCGGCTACGGCGCCCACGTGCCCGAGCCGGATGCCGTGCCCGTCGACCACGCGGCGGCCTACCTGCGCCGCCTCGTGGTCGCCGCGGTCTTCGCCGTGCCGGTGATCGCGCTGGCCATGATCCCCGCCCTGCAGTTCGACTACTGGCAGTGGGTCTCGCTCGCCCTGACCCTGCCCGTCGTCACCTGGGCCGCGTGGCCGTTCCACAAGTCGGCGTTCGTGAATGCCCGCCACGGCGCCACCACCATGGACACCCTGATCTCCATGGGGACGATCGCGGCCACGCTGTGGAGCACCTACGTGCTGCTGTTCACTTCCGGTGGTCACCCGGCCTTCCGGCACCACTTCGAGCTCAGCCTGAGCCGCCACCACGCCGGCACGGCCATCTACTTCGAGGCCGCGGTCGGCATCATCACCTTCCTGTTGCTCGGCCGCTTCATCGAGGCCAGGTCGCGCCGCGACGCCGGAGCCTCGCTGCGCGCCCTGCTGACCATGGGCGCCAAGGAGGCCAGCGTCGTCCGTGACGGCGTCGAACAGCGCGTGCCGATCGCCGAGGTCGCGGTCGGGGACTCCTTCATCGTCCGCCCTGGCGAGAAGATCGCCACCGACGGTGAGGTGCTCGAGGGGCACTCCGCCGTGGACGCCTCGCTGGTCACCGGCGAGTCGGTGCCCGTCGAGGTGGGCCCGGGGTCGGCCGTGGTGGGCGCCACCATCAACACCTCCGGACGCCTGCTGGTGCGCGCTCTTGCCGTGGGCTCCGACACCCAGTTGAGCCACATCGCGCGGCTGGTCGAGCAGGCGCAGACCGGCAAGGCGGCCGTGCAGCGGCTGGCCGACCGCATCTCGGGCGTCTTCGTGCCCGTCGTGCTCGGGCTCTCGCTGCTCACCCTGCTCGGGTGGCTGGTCGCCGGGGCCGAGGTCGGCTTCGCCTTCACCGCCGCGGTCGCCGTGCTGATCATCGCCTGCCCCTGTGCGCTCGGGCTCGCCACCCCCACGGCGCTGCTGGCCGGCACCGGTCGCGGCTCCGAACTCGGCATCGTCATTCGTGGCCCCGAGGTGCTCGAGCAGGCCCGCGCCATCGACACCGTGGTGCTCGACAAGACCGGCACGCTGACCTCGGGCGAGATGTCCGTGGCCTCGCGGTTCGCCGTCGAGGGCGTCACCGCGGACGAGCTGACCCTGATCGCCGCCGCCCTCGAGGACCACTCCGAGCACCCGATCGGTCGCGCCGTCGTCACCGCCGCCGAAGGCCGGGACCTGCCCGCCGTCGTCGACTTCGCCAACCAGCCCGGTCGCGGATTGGTCGGCACCCTCGACGGGGTCGTCCACCTCGTCGGCAACCGGCGCCTGCTGGACGACCACCAGATCGTGGTGCCCGCCGACCTCGAGGCTGCCGCGAACGCCGCCTCGGGGCGGGGCGAGACGCTGGTCTTCGTGGCCGCCGGCGCGAAGGCCCTGGGCGTGATCGGTGTCGCCGACACGGTGAAGCCGACCTCGGCCGAGGGCATCCGCCAGCTGAAGGCGCTGGGGCTGACCCCGGTGATGGTGACCGGCGACCACGAGGCGGCTGCGCGGGCCGTGGCCGACGAGCTGGGCATCACCGAGGTGCGGGCCTCGGTGCTGCCGGCCCACAAGGTCGACATCGTGCGCGAGCTGCAGGCGTCCGGACGACGGGTCGCCATGGTCGGCGACGGCGTGAACGACGCCGCCGCCCTCACCCAGGCCGACCTGGGCATGGCCATGGGCTCGGGCACCGATGCGGCCATCGCGGCCAGTGACATCACGCTGATGCGGCCCGACATGCTGCTGGCCGCCGACGCGGTGCGGCTCAGCCGGGCCACGCTGCGCACCATCACCATCAACCTGTTCTGGGCCTTCTTCTACAACGTCGCTGCCCTGCCGGTGGCCGCGTTGGGCCTGCTCAATCCGATGATCGCGAGCGCCGCGATGGCGTTCAGCTCGGTGTTCGTGGTGCTCAACTCGCTGCTGCTGAGGCGGTTCACGCCGCGAGCCTGACGACACGCCCGCCGCGGTCACCCGCGGCGGGTCGTCCTCAGGTACTCTCAGGGTTTTTTTGGGATTCTCTCAACATCGGTTAAAGTTGACTCGCTCGGAGGATCCGGGCCACCCGAATCCGAATCCGCAAGAAGAGGTCTCGCCCGTGAAGTTCCCTGTTGGCGCCAAGGTTGCGCTCGCCACCGTGCTCGCCGCCGGTACCGCCGTTGGCGGCATCGGTGTGTCCCGTGCGTTCGCCACTGACTCCGTCACCTTCGACATCGACGGGGCCACCAGCACCGCCCAGGTCCGTTCGTCCGACGTGCGCGAAGCGCTCGCCTCGCAGGGGGTCACCCTCGGTGAGCACGACGTCGTCCAGCCCTCGCTCGACACCAAGGTGTCCGACGGCCTGGAGATCTCGGTCAAGTACGGCCGCCCGATCACCATGACCGTCGACGGCAAGACCACCACCAAGTGGACCACCGCGAAGTCGTTGGACGAGGCGTTGACCCAGTTCAACCTGCTCAACCCCAAGGATCAGGTCTCGATCAACCGGTCGACCCCGCTGGGCCGCAACGGGCTCACCGTGTCGGTTGACACCGCGAAGGCCGTGACCGTCAAGACCGCCAAGGGCGAGGTCGAGGTCGAACTGGTCGGCACCGTGGGCGACGCCCTGAAGGCCGCCAAGATCACCACCGACGCCTACGACGAGATCTCCGTGGCCCCCACCAGCCAGCTGGTCGACGGCCAGGTCATCACCGTCGCCGACGTCGCCGGCACGCGCTACACCAAGACCGCCGCGATCCCGTTCTCGGTCGTGAAGGTGTCGGACGACTCGCTCGCGAAGGGTACGACCAAGGTCGCCCAGGAGGGCAAGAACGGCTCGGTCACCAACGTGCGCACCAAGTGGACCCGTGACGGCAAGCTGTTCTCGGACCAGCTGGTGAGCCAGAAGGTCGTCAAGCCCGTCAACAAGGTGATCAAGGTCGGCACCAAGGTGGCGGCCCCGGCTGTCACCACCCGCACCTCGTCGTCGACCTCGACCTCGACGACCACCTCGACCTCGACGACCACCTCGAAGACCGCCTCCAGCGTTCCCTCGGGCAGCGTCTGGGACCGTCTCGCGCAGTGTGAGTCGGGCGGCAACTGGGCCATCAACACCGGCAACGGTTTCTACGGTGGCCTGCAGTTCACCAGCCAGACCTGGCTCGCGTTCGGTGGCGGGGCCTACGCCTCGCGCGCCGACCTGGCCAGCCGTGAGGCCCAGATCGCCGTCGCCACCAAGGTGCAGGCGGCGCAGGGCTGGGGTGCCTGGCCCGCGTGCACCTCGAAGCTCGGCATTCGCTGAGGCGAAGCCGACAGCTGACACCCGAACGGGGCGTCCACCAGTGTGGTGGGCGCCCCGTTCGTGTTGGTGGAGTCGGTGTTGTTGGAGTCGGACTCTGGGCGGTGGTGTCGTGGGGCCGGGCGCTCAGCGCTCGGCGATCGCCTGCTCGAGTCGATCCAGTTTGCCGTCGAGCTCGCCGGTGAAGCCGGGGCGGATGTCGGCCTTGAGCACCAGCGACACGCGTGACCCGTAGGGCTGCACGGCGTCGACACAGGCCTTGACGACGGCCATGCACTCATCCCACTCGCCCTCGATGGTGGTGAACATGGCGTCGGTGCGATGCGGGAGCCCCGAGGCGCGGATCACCTGCACGGCGGCGGCGACGGCGTCGTGCACCGAGGCGTCGTCGGTGCCGGGGCGATCGTCGCGGGCGACGGGCTCGGCGGGGCGACCGGAGGGGGCGACGGAGAAGGCGATCAGCATGCCCTCAGTCAAGCAGCGGATGTCCAGAAATGGTCGCGGGAGGCCGTTCGTGACCAGTTTTCGGCCCCCGGAGCTCCGCCGAGTGGCCATTTTTGGACACGCCCCCGGCGAGCGGCCCCGAACCCGTCCACGCCTACCCTCGAGGCATGGAGACCCGCTCACCATCGAGCTCGCCGAGCCCCTGCCCCACCACGCCGTGCTGGCCAGCCAGGCCCTGCGGTGGCGCGGCGCGGCCGGCATGGTGGCCGGGGTGGTGCTGCTCGGTCTCGCCGTGCTGGTGCTGGTGATCGGCCTGGTCGACCGGGGCCCGTGGCAACTGTTCGTCGCCGCTGTGGTGGTCGGCGTCATCGGTGCCCTGGGTCTGCTGACCGGCCGATGGATCCTCCGCGGCGGCTTGTTGTCCCTCGACGGCGGCCCGACCACGCTGCCGCCCCATGCCTTCGTCATCACCGACGACAGCCTGGAGTTCCCCCCGTTCCGACGCAGCGCCGGCGAGTCGTGGCCGAGGGCCGAGGTCACGGCCCGCATCGAGTCGGTGCGCGGGCACCGGCTGCTGGCGTTGTCGGCGCCGGGTCGTCGTCCGCGGCGGTTCTTGGCCAGCGCCCTCGTCCTGCCCGTGGACGACGTGCTCGCTCTCGTGCGGGCGGGTGGTGAAACGGGCTGAAACCGCTTCCGCGCAGGCCCTAGGCTCGTGGCCGCCAATCGTCTGCAAGGAGCACCATGAGCCAGCCCATCCGCGTCGTCGTCTGGGGCGAGAACTTCCACGAGAACCACGACGAGCCGGTGCGGGCGATCTACCCCGACGGTATGCACACCGCCATCGCCGAGGGAATCCGCGAGCTGTTGGGCGAGGGCGTCGAGGTCTCGACCGTCACCCTCTACGACGAGCACCAGGGCATCACCGAAGACCTGTTGGCCGGCACCGACGTGCTGCTGTGGTGGGGCCACGCCCGCCACGACGAGGTCACCGACGAGACCGCCACCCGCGTGCAACGCGCGGTGCAGGCCGGCATGGGTCTGATCGTGTTGCACTCGGGCCACCATTCCAAGCCGTTCGTGCAGCTGATGGGCACCACCTGCAACCTCGACTGGCGGGGGTCCGACGACCGCGAGCTGGTCTGGACCGTCAACCCCGGCCACCCCATCGCCCAGGGGGTGCCGCACCCGATCATCATCGATTCGGAGGAGATGTACGGCGAGCCGTTCGACGTGCCGGCCCCCGATGAGTTGATCTTCGTCTCGTCGTTCTCGGGCGGTGAGGTGATTCGCTCCGGTGGCACCTGGACTCGCGGCCGCGGCAAGGTCTTCTACTTCCGCCCCGGCGACCAGGAGTACCCCACCTACTTCCACCCCGACGTGCGCCGGGTGATCGCCAATGCCGTCGCCTGGATCGCGCCCACGAACGGTCGCGTGGCCCCTGTCGTCAATCGCCGCCCGGCCGGCTGGTTCGAGACCGGCGAGAGCCTGGACGCATCCGATCCCCGATTGCAGCAGCACTGACCCATCGGAAGTCGGCCGTGCCAGACTGGCCGACAGGAGGTCACCCATGGCAGCACCCACCGTCGCCCTGTTCGCGACGTGCATCAACGACACGATGTTCCCGGGCACCGCGGTCGACACGGTGCACCTGCTCGAGCGGCTGGGCTGCACGGTCACCTTCCCCGAGGCCCAGACCTGCTGCGGGCAGATGCTCACCAACACCGGCTACATCACCCAGGCCGAGCCGGTGGTGCGCACCTTCGTCCGCGCGTTCGAGGAGGCCGACTACGTCGTCGGGCCGTCGGGGTCGTGCGTGGGCTCGGCCCGCCACCAGCATCCGATGGTCGCCGAACGGGTGGGGGACGAAGGCCTGCGCCGCGCCTCCACCGAGCTCAACCAGCGGGTGTTCGAGCTGTCGGAGTTCCTGGTCGACGTGCTCGGGGTCACCGATGTCGGGGCTTGGTTCCCGCACCGGGTCACCTACCACCCGACCTGCCACTCGCTGCGGGTCGCCCGCGTCGGCGACCGCCCCCTGCGGCTGCTGCGCGCCGTCGGCGGCATCGACCTGGTCGACCTGCCCGAGGCCGACCAGTGCTGCGGATTCGGCGGCACGTTCTCGGTGAAGAACCCCGACGTCTCCGTCGCCATGGGCTCCGACAAGGTGCGACAAGCCGCCTCGACCGGGGCCGAGTACCTCGTGGCCGGCGACAACTCCTGCCTGATGCACCTGGGTGGGTTGATGTCGCGGACGAAGGCCCGCGTCAGGCCCGTGCACCTGGCGACGGTGCTGGCCTCGACGAAGGAGTTGGCCCAATGAAGGAGTCGGCCCAGTGAAGGAGTTGACCCAGTGACCCGCCTGACCCCGGCACCCGAGGCGCCCGCTTTCCTCGGCATGCCGCCCTTCCCGAAGGCCGCCCCCGAGGCGCTGGCCAACACCACCCTGCGCACCAACCTCGCCCAGGCCACGCGCACCATCCGGGCCAAGCGGGCGGTGCGCGCGTCCGAGATCTCGAACTGGGAAGACCTGCGCACGGCCGGCGCCCAGATTCGCGACGGAGCCCTGCGCAACCTCGACCGGCTGCTCGAGCAGGCAGAGCAGGCGATGACCGCCTCGGGCGTGCAGGTGCACTGGGCCCGCGATGCCGCCGAGGCCAACCTGATCGTGACCGACCTGGTCAGGGCCGAGCAGGCGACGGAGGTGATCAAGATCAAGTCGATGGTCACCCAGGAGATCGAGCTCAACGAGGCCCTCGAAGAGGCGGGCATCGCCGCCTGGGAGACCGACCTGGCCGAGCTGATCGTGCAGCTGGGCCACGATCGTCCCAGCCACATCCTGGTGCCGGCGATCCACCGCAACCGCACCGAGGTGCGCGACATCTTCACCGCCGAGATGGGTCGCTGGGGCCGACCCGCCCCCGAGGGGCTCACCGACGAGCCGGCCGAACTGGCCGAGGCGGCGCGCCTGCACCTGCGCGAGAAGTTCCTGCGCGCCAAGGTCGGCATCTCGGGCGGCAACTTCATCGTCGCCGAGACCGGCACCCTGGTGATCGTCGAGTCCGAGGGCAACGGACGCATGTGCCTGACCCTGCCCGAGACGCTGATCTCGGTGGTGGGCATCGAGAAGGTGATCCCGACCTTCGCCGACCTCGAGGTGATGCTGCGCCTGCTGCCGCGCTCGTCCACGGGCGAGCGGATGAACCCCTACACCTCGCTGATCACTGGCGTGACCAGCGGTGACGGCCCGCGCACGCGGCACGTGGTGCTACTCGACAACGGCCGCACCAACGCCCTCGCCGACGAGGTCGGGCGCGACGCGCTGCGCTGCATCCGCTGTTCCGCCTGCCTGAACGTGTGCCCCGTCTACGAGCGGGTCGGCGGGCAGACCTACGGATCGGTCTACCCCGGCCCGATCGGAGCGATCCTGACCCCGCAGCTGCGCGGCCTCGACTCGCCCGTCGACCAGGCGCTGCCGTTCGCGTCGTCGCTGTGCGGGGCCTGCAACGACGTCTGTCCCGTCAAGATCCCGATCTCCGACATCCTCGTGCACCTGCGCGGCAAGGTCGTCGAGCACAAGACCGCCCAGCACCCCACGGCCGAGTCGGTCGCCTTCGACGCCGTCGCGCGGACGATGGCCTCCTCCCGGCTGCTGGGGGTCGCCCAGTTCGGCGCCGAACTGCTCGGACGAGGGCTGGCGATCCTCCGTCGGCCCTCGATGCCGCGACTGCCCTGGCTGGGCGCGGCGTGGTTCCGCGAGCGAGACATGGTGGCGCCGCCGAAGCAGACCTTCCGGGACTGGTGGCAGCACAACCGGCGAGAAGGGGGTGGGCGATGAGTGCCCGCGACGACATTCTGGGCCGGGTGCGCGCGGCCCTCACCGACGTTCCCGCCGACGAGCAGCGCCAGGTGGACTGGCAGTACGGTCGGGCCACTCCGCTCGCGTCGGTGATCGACACGTTCGCCGAGAACATCGACGAGTACGGCGCCCGGCTCACCCGGGTCGCTCCCGACGACCTGCCCGGCGCCATGGCCGCCGCCCTGACCGACGCTGGCGCCCGGTCGGTGGTGGTGCCGCACGACCTGGACGAGTCCTGGCTGTCGGAGGTGCGGGGGCTGATGGTGGTGCCCGATCACGGGCAGCTGACGGCGCGCGAACTCGACGGCATCGACGCGGTGGTCACCGCCTCGCTGGTGTCGTCGGCCGAGACGGGAACCATCTGCCTCGATCACGGGGTCGGTCAGGGTCGGCGGGCCATCTCGCTGGTGCCCGACATTCATGTCTGCGTCGTGGCAGTGGACTCGGTGGTCTCGGACATTCCCGAGGCCGTGGCACGGCTGCACGCCTCGGCGGCTGCCGGTCGTCCGATCACGTGGATCTCGGGTGGATCGGCCACCTCGGACATCGAGCTCGACCGCGTCGAGGGCGTGCACGGTCCGCGCCGGCTGCACGTGCTGCTGGTGGGCTGACGGCGCTCGCGTCCAAAAATGGCCACTCGCGGGGGTGGTGGCACTGAAAGCGGTCGATTCGGCCACCGAGAGGCCATTTCTGGACATTCGGCACCCACGATCGGAAGCGGCACCCGACACACCCTGCCCCGGAGACCCGCCCAACGCCCCGCCCAACCGACGCTCAACTACTGGGAAAGCGCTTTCACCGCCCCGGACCCGCGCCAGACTGGAGCCATGAGCGCACCCGTCGTCCTGCTGGCCGTCCATGAGCACCTGCGAGAGCCCTTCTTCGGCCGCGGCGAACTGGAGCGCCTGCAGGCCGTCGCCGACGTGCGGCTCGCCGCCGACCCCGGCACCCTGAGCGCCGCCGAACTCGCCGAGGCCATCGTGCTGGTCACCGGCTGGGGCACCGGACGCCTGACCCCCGAGCTGCTCGACTCCGCCCCACGGCTGACCACGCTGGTGCACTCGGCTGGCAGCCTGCGGGCCGTGCTCGACCCTGACTGCTACCGCCGCGACGGGTTCATCGCCTCCTGCCAGTCCGACACCAACGCGCTGCCGGTGGTCGACTTCACCCTCGCCGTGGTGATCCTCGCCCTGAAGAACGCGTTCGTGCTGCGCGAGAAGTTCCGCGAGCACCGCACCGACACCTCCGATGCCCGTTCCTGGGGCGCCGACGGGGTGCCCTTCCGCCGGGTCGCGATCGTCGGCGCGTCCAGAATTGGACGAGGCGTGCTCGCCAAGCTGCGTCCCCTCGAGGTCGAACTGGGGCTCTACGACCCCTACGTCACCGCAGACGAGGCGGCCGAGCTGGGGGCCACGAAGTTCGACGACCTCGTCGAGTTGGCGCGCTGGAGCGAGGTCTTCTCGGTGCACGCCCCCTGGCTGCCCTCCACCGAGGGACTCGTCTCGGCCGAGGTGCTGGCCGCGCTGCCCGACGGCTCCCACTTCATCAACACCTCCCGCGGCGCGGTGGTCGACGAGCCAGCCCTGGTGGCCGAGCTGCAGACCGGTCGCTTCGACGCCGTGCTCGACGTCACCTGGCCGGAGCCCCCCGAGGCCGACTCGCCGCTGTGGGAGCTGCCGAACGTCTTCCTGACCCCGCACATCGCCGGGTCGCAGGGAACCGAGTTCGGGTTGCTCGGACGAGGGGCCATCGATGAGGCGATTCGCGTCGTCACGGGGCAGCCGCTGGTGCACCCCGTCGACGCCGCTGGCTACGAGCGCCAGGCCTGAGGAACCCTCACCCCAGCCTGACCACCCGCGAACAGGCGGCCATCACGTCGGCGTCGTGGGTGATCACCAGCACGGGGCTGTCACCGGCGGACGCCCACACGTCGGTCATCAGGGCGGCAGCCGTCTCGTGGTCGAGGTGCTCGGTGGGCTCGTCGAGAATCCACAGATCGTGGGTGCCGACCAGCAGCCGGGCCAGCGCCAGCCGCCTCGCCTCGCCGCCCGACAGGGTCGCGCCCGCCTCACCGATCACGCGCTCGGGGTCGAGGTCGAGCCCGGCGCGGGCCAAGGCGTCCCGCACCTGCGCGTCGGTGGCCTGGCGGTCGCCGATGCGCACGTTCTCGCTGACCGTCGTGCGGAAGATGTGCGCGTTCTGGGCGAGGTAGCCCACCCGACCGGCCGAGACGGCCTCGCCATCGAGGGCGGGAATCATCCCCATCACCGTCGCGGCCACCGTCGTCTTCCCGATCCCCGACCGCCCCACCAGCGCCACCCGTTCCCCGGGAGCCACCGACAGGTCGAGGTCTCGGACCACCGGCGCCCCGCCCGGCCACCCGGCGGTGACCGAGCTCAGCCGCAACCCGGGATCGGCGGAGGCCTCACGACGGGCGTCACCGGAGCCGACTGGCGGCTCGTCCAATGTCTGGGCCAGGCGGGAGAGGGCGATCTGGCTGCGGGTGAAGGTCTGCGCGGCCTGGGTGAAGGTGCTGAGCACCTCGTGCATCGCCAGCGGGGTCAGCGCGACGACGGCGAGCAGGCGCGGCCCCATGGTGCCGGCCGCGACTGCGTGGCCGCCGATCCACAGTGCCGCGATCACGGCGACGCCGGAGGCGAGCACCTGCCCGCCGGTCGCCAGGCCGCGCACCCAGGCGGCGCGGCTCTCGATGCGGCGCAGGTCCTCGTCGTGGGCCAGGGCTCGGGCGATGCGGTCGTCGGCGGCACCGTTGGCGACCAGGTCCTGGCCGGCGCGGGCCAGCTCGAGTACCTCCGAGGCGAGGGCCCCGCGAGCCGGCACAGCGGCGCTGTCGTGACGCAGGCTCGCACGCTGGGTGAGCAGGGGAGCGAGCACGCCGGCGAGCAGGCAGCTGAGCAACAGCACCGCTGCCGAACCGGGGGAGAAGCGGGCGAGCATGACGGTGGTGCCGACCACCACCAGCGAGGCGGAACAGAAGGGGATGACCACACGCACGACGAGGTCCTGGATCGCCTGCACGTCGGAGATCACGCGGGCCAGGAGGTCGCCGCGGCGGCGCCCGATCAGGGTGGTGCGGGCGAGGGTGTCGTAGGTGCGCACACGCAGGGCGGCCTGCATGCGCAGCGCCAGATCGTGCCCGACGAGCCGCTCGAGGTAGCGGAAGAAGCCCCGGCTGATGCCGAAGAAGCGCACGCCCACGGCCGCGGCCTGCAGGTAGAGCACCGGCGGAGCCTCCGCAGCCCGCGAGATCAGCCAGCCGCTCACCCCCATCAGGGCCACCGAGGCACCCGAGGCGGCCCCCGCCAGCAGGATCGCCCCCAACAGTCGCCAGTGGCCGTGCCTGACCGCCGCCATCACCTCGCGGCCCAGCGCGAGACTCGCCCGCACCCGCTGGCGCCGGGGAGAGTCGGGGCGTGTCCAGAAATGGTCGCTGGAGGGCCGAGTGGGCCGATTTTCGGGCGAGTCAGCCCGCGAGTGGCCATTTTTGGACGAGAGCTCGGTCATCGCTCACCCCCGAGGTCGACGACGGTGTCGGCCAGCGCCATCACCGCGGGCCGGTGCGAGACCAGCACCACCGAGGCGCCCGCCTCGGCCACCGTGGCCACCACCCGCGCCTCGGTGTCGGCGTCGAGCCCGGCCGTCGGCTCGTCGAGCACCAGCAATCGGGCGTGGCCGAACCGCACCCGGGCCAACGCCCGAGCCAGGGCCACGCGCCGGCGCTCACCCGCCGACAGCCCTTCACCGTCGTCGCCGACGGAGCGGAAGGGGTCGACCTCGGCGGCGACGGCCGTCAGCACCTCGATGACCTGGTCGCCCGAGATCTCCGGGGCTCCCAGCCGCACGTTGTCGGCGATGCTGCCCGAGACCATGCCCGGGTGCTGCGCGACGAAGGCGACCTGCGCCAGCCACTGGTCACGATCGAGGTCGACGATCTCGCGCCGCTCTGACTCAGCCCCAGACTCCCCAGTCCCCATGCTCACGCTGACCGATCCCGACGTGGGCCGCTCGAACCCGAGCAGCAACCTGAGCAGCGTCGTCTTGCCACCCCCCGACGGCGCGCGCAGCGCCACCACCGCACCGGGATCGACGCGGAACGAGACCGGAGCCAGCGCCGTGCGCGACGATCCGGGGTGGCTGTACGTGGCTCCCTCCACGAGCACTGCGGCGGTCGCGAGGTCGGGTGCCGGCGCCGAGCCGCCCGCCTCACCGCCGGCGTCGATGATGGCGAAGGCCTCGTCCGCTGCCGCGACGCCGTCGGCGGAGTCATGGAAGTGCACGCCCACCTGACGCACGGGCAGGAAGGCCTCCGGGGCCAGGATCAGCACGAACAGGGCGGTCTCGAAGCCGACGTGCCCGAACACCAGCCGGAAGCCGACGGTCACCGCGACCACGGCCACCGACAGGTTCGCCAACAGCTCGAGCGCGAACGCCGACAGGAACGACACGTAGAGGGTGCGCATGGTCTCGCGCCGGTTGGCGTCCTCGGTGAGCTCGACCCCGCGGGCCTGGGCGCGCGCCCGTCCGAACGCCTGCAGCGTCGGCAGCCCCTCGATCAGGTCGGCGAAGTGGTTGGCCAGGCGGTCGGCCACCCTGAACCGCCGCGCGACGGCCTGCTGGGTCGTCCACCCGATCAGGGCCATGAACACCGGGATCAGTGGCAGCGTGAACGCCACGATCAGCGCCGACTGCCAGTCCGCCCACAGAATCGCTGCGCCCACGATCAGCGGCACCACCAGCGCCAACGCCAGCTGCGGCAGGTATTTCGCGTAGTAACCGTCGAGCGCGTCGAGCCCGTCGGTGACCACATGCACCAGCGTGGCGGACGACGCCTGGTCACCCGTGGGTCGCCTCAGCCGCGCGCGCAGCACGTCGCGCCGCAGTTGGGACTTCACGCTGGCGGCCGCCCGATGGGCCACGAGTTGGTTGGCCCAGGCGAGCAGGGCTCGTCCGACGAAGACAGCCGCCAGCGCGACGATCGACCCCACGAACGGATCCACCCGGCGCTCGTGGAAGATGCCGACGATCACGTGGGCCAGCAGCCAGGCCTGCGCCACGGCCAGTAGCGCCGTCGCCACCCCGACGCCGACGCCGGCCGCGAGGAACGGACGAGTGGCCCGGGCGCGTTGCAGCAGTCGGGGGTGGATCGGCCCGGTTCGCGATCGGGTCCGACGCTCGGAGCGTGGGGGCTCGCTCCCGGGATCTGGCACGGGTCCCAGACTAGGCGTGCGCCGCCGGGGCCGAGGCGTCCGCGGGCTCCACGGGCAGGTTCTTCACGCTGATCCGCTTGCGGAACACCCAGTACGACCAGGCCTGGTAGCACAGCACCACCGGCACGAAGATCGCGGCGGCGATGGTCATGATCTTGAGCGTGTACGGCGAGGACGAGGCCGACCACATGTCGAGCCCCGGCTCGCCTCGGCTGATGAAGCCGAGGTTGCCGTACATCTTCACGAACATGGCCACCACCATGGCGATCACCCCGACTCCGGTCGACACGAACGCCCACCCGCCGCGCTCGGCGCGGGTGAACCAGGCAGCCGCGGCCACCGCGACGGCGGCGAGCAGTCCGAGCACCCAGGTGACCGCGTGGGCGGCGGTGTCGGCGGGGCCGTACGCGAGGTTGAACCACGACGCCCAACCGAGCATCAGCACGGCCGCGACCAGCGCCAGGCGCACGGCCAGCCGACGGGCGTCGTCGTGCACCTCACCCTTGGTCTTGAGGGCGACGAAGACGGCCCCGTGGGCGCAGAAGAGCACCACGAACAGCACTCCACCGAGCAGCGCGAACGGGCTGAACAATGCCCAGAAGCCGGTCGTCACCAGGGGCGGGTTGCCCTCGACCACGAGGCCCTTGAGGAAGTTGGCGAAGCCGATGCCGAGCACCAGGGCGGCGATGAACGAGCCGGTGGTGGCCATCGCGTCCATCAGGTTGCGGTGGCTCTGCTCGGGCTTCTTCGAGCGGTACTCGAACGCGACCCCGCGAATGATCAGGCCGACCAGCACCAGCAGCAGCGGCAGGTACAACCCCGAGAACAGGGTCGAGTACCACCCCGGGAAGGCGGCGAACATGGCTCCGCCAGCGGTGAGCAACCAGACCTCGTTGCCGTCCCAGGTGGGGCCGATGGTGTTGACCATCACCCGGCGGCGACGGTCGCTGCGGCCCAGCACGGGCAGCAGCATGGCCACCCCGAAGTCGAACCCTTCGAGGAAGAAGAAGCCGACCCACAGCACGGCGATCAGCACGAACCAGATCGGGGTGAGCGAGGAGTGGGCGGCGGTCTCGAGCACGGTGAACATGGCCAGAACTCCTCAGTAGGCGAAGGACAAGGGAGCGTCCTCGTCCTCGATGACCTCGACGGGGGCCACGTCCGGCAGGCCCAGCTTCAGGTACTTCATGAACAACCCGACCTCGAGCACCCCGAGGGCGCCGTAGACGACGGTGTAGGTGATCATCGAGAACAGCACTGCACCGGCGCTGACCCCGGGCGAGACCCCCGCGAGGGTCGGCATCACGCCGGCGACGAGCCACGGCTGTCGTCCCATCTCGGTGAACACCCAGCCGAACGAGTTGGCGAACAGCGGCAGGAACGGCAGCACGGCCATCGCGAGCAGCCAGATTTTCGTCGGACGAGGGGTGCGGCCCTTGCGGGTGGCCCACAGGATCCACAGGCCGCCCGCGATGCCGGCGAACCCGAGGCCCATCATCAGGCGGAAGGTCCAGTAGCTGACGGGAACGTTGGGGCTGATGTCGGTGATGCCGGCCTTGGCGAGTTCGGCCGCGTAGGTCTGCTGCAGGGCGGTCTGGGTGCCGTCGTCGGCGAAGTAGCCCTTGGCGGTGAACTCGGCGTTGATGTCGTTGATGCCCTTGACCTGGGAGCCCCAGTGGCCGTTGGCGAGGTAGCCGAGCAGGCCGGGCACCTGGATGAGGTGCTTGGCCTGCGTGCCCTCGAGGTTGCCGACGCTGAGCACCGAGAAGTTGGAGCCGTCGGCGGTGTTGTAGTGGGCCTCGGCGGCGGCCATCTTCATGGGCTGCACCTGGGTCATCACCTTGCCCTGGAAGTCACCGGAGGCCATCACGACCAGCGAGGCGGCCAGCAACACGCCGGCGCCGAAACGGGCGGCCCAGCGCCAGGTGGCGGCGTCACCCTTGCCGGAGGTCTGGTCGTCGTCCCGGCCGTGCAGCTTCGACAGGTGCCAGCCGGCGATGCCCGCGACCAGTGCGCCGGCGACCATGTAGGAGGCCGAGATCTGGTGGGGGAAGGTGGCCAGGAAGACGGGGTTGGTGAGCACGGCCCCGAAGTCGGTGAGTTCGGCGCGGCCATTGCGGAAGGTGGCGCCGACGGGGTTCTGCATCCACGAGTTGGCGGCGAGGATGAACACGGCCGACAGCATGGTGCCGACGGCGACAGCGTAGATCGTCATCAGGTGCAGTTTCTTGGGCAGCTTGTCCCAGCCGAAGATCCACAGGCCGAGGAAGGTGGACTCGAGGAAGAACGCGAGCAGGGCCTCGAGTGCCAGCGGGGCGCCGAAGACGTCGCCGACGAAGCGGGAGTATTCCGACCAGTTCATGCCGAACTGGAACTCCTGCACGATGCCCGTGACCACGCCGATCGCGAAGTTGATCAGGAACAACTTGCCGTAGAACTTGGTCAACCGCAAGTAGCGTTCGTTCCCGGTTCGGTACCAGACCGTCTGCATGACCGCGACGAGCATCGACAGCGCAATCGTGATCGGCACGAAGAAGAAGTGGTAGACCGTGGTGATGCCGAACTGCCAGCGGGCAAGCACTTGAGCGTCCATGCTGGCAATCTACTACTGCATGTCGTAATTGCGGAATCGGTGAGGAGGTGGGGTCGTGGCGGTGCTGGGAGAGCTCGAGCACAAGGTGATGCGCGTGCTGTGGGCGGGGCGTGAGCCGATGAGTGTGCGCTCGGTTCACGAGGCCCTCGAGACCGATCGCGAGCTGGCCTACACCACGGTGATGACCGTCTTGGATCGGCTGGCGAAGAAGGGTGTGGTGACTCGCGAGCAGCAGGGTCGGGCGTGGCTCTACCTGCCGGTGCAGACGCAGGCGGCCATGGTCGCCGACGAGATGGCCAACCTGCTCGACGAGGCCGGCGACGAGGGCATGCGCACCGTGGGGGAGTTCATGGCCCGGCTGTCGCCGGAGCTGGCCGAGCACGCGCGGTTGTGCCTGGGGGTCAAGCCGGAGCGTCGCTGAGGGTGGTGCGGCAGTCGGCTGTGTCCAGAACTGGACCCATGTCGACACGCCCCTGCCCAGCCCCTCCCTCCTCAGCCTCTCGTCTTCACCCGCCCCCCTGACCAGTCACTCCTTCTCAGCCTCTCGTCTTCGCTCGCCGTGTCCAGAAGTGGCCACTCGCGGGCCGAATCTGCAGGGTTCTGGCCCGATGGGCGCTCTGGTGGTCAGTGCTGGACATCCTCGTGGGGAGCAGTCGGACCGCCGGGGGAGTCGCCGTCGCCCGTCGGTGGGCGGCCACGGGGTCGGCGAGCGTCGTCGTCGACCTCGACCTCGGGTCGGGAGGTCTCGACGTCACGGCCGGGGTCGAGCACCTCGTCGGACGGCGCTGGTCGGACCTCGCGGAGCTGCGCGGCGCGGTTCCCGTCGGGACGTTGACGGGGTCGTTGCCCCACGAGCACGGCTGCCACGTCCTCTCGGCCGGCGGGCCGGGCCCACCCGACGTCCCGGCAGCGGCGGTCCAGGACGGCCGCGCCGCGCTCACGGGGTCGGTCCATCCGGTCGTCCTCGACGTGCCGCGGTCCTCTCCGTACCTCGCGACCGCGCTGACGTCGGCGACGACCGTCGTCGTCCTCGCCGGGCTCACGACGAGGGCCCTGGCGGATGCCGACGCGCTCGTCGAGCGGCTCGTCGACGCGGTCGAGAGCGTCGAGCACCCCGTCGACCTCCGCCTCGTGACGCGAGGACCTCGTCCCGGTGCGGCGGTCCTCGACGACGTCGAGGCCCACCTCGGGGTCGCCCACCTGCATCATCTCCTCGACGACCCGGCGGTCGGCCGGACCGCGGAGCGCTGCCTCTGGCCGGGATCGGGGAGGGATGCCGTGCGGCGGTGCGCGGACGTCGTCCTCGAGGCGATGCTCGCGCGGTCCGTCGGGCGGGCGTCGTGACGGCCGTTCCCGCCGGCGCCCGCCGCGCGGTCGACCGCTCGATCCGGGCGGGACGGGGGCCGACGCCCATGGGGATCGCCCGCGTCCTCGACGACGAGGGGGTGCTCGGGGTGGACGGCCGCAGGCTCGCGGTCGCGTCCCTGGCCGACCGGCTCGTCGGACTCGGACCCCTGGCCCCGCTCGTCGCCGACCCTGAGGTGTGCGACGTCCTCGTCAACGGGGACGGCCGGGTCTGGGTCGAGCGCGGACAGGGCGTCGAGCCCACGACCCTCGTCATCCCGGCGGACGAGCTGCGGCCCCTCGCGTCACGGCTCGCCGGGCTCGCCGGGCGACGGCTCGACGACGCACAGCCGTGGGTCGACGGCACACTGCCCGGCGGGGTCCGGCTGCACGCCGTCCTGCCACCCCTCGCCGAGGGCGGCCCTCATCTCAGCCTGCGCATCGCCCGGCGACGGCCCGGCGGGGTGGCCGCGCTCGAGGCCCTCGGCGCGGTCGGTCCGGAGGTCGCGGACGTCCTGCGGGCGCTCGTCCCGGGCTCGGGTGGGGTTCCTCGTCACGGGTGGGACCGGAGCGGGGAAGACGACGGTCCTCGGCGCGCTGCTCGGGGAGTGCCCGCCGCACGAGCGGATCGTCGTCGTCGAGGACGTCCGTGAGCTCGACCCCGATCATCCGCACGTCGTCCGGCTCCAGGGGCGCACGCCGAACGTCGAGGGGGTCGGCGAGGTGTCGCTCGCTGTGCTCGTCCGCGAGGCCTTGCGGATGCGTCCCGACCGGCTCGTCGTGGGGGAGGTGCGCGGTCCCGAGGTCCGAGACCTGCTCGCCGCGCTCAACACCGGTCACGAGGGCGGCGCGGGCACGGTCCACGCGAACGGGCCGGCCGAGGTCCCGGCCCGGCTCGAGGCGCTCGGCTCACTCGCGGGGATGCCGCGCGAGGCGGTCCACGCGCAGCTGCGCGGCGCGCTCGGTGCCGTCGTCCACGTCGCTCGGTGCCGTCGTCCACGTCGCTCGGGCCGCCGACGGGCTCCGGCGGGTCGAGCAGGTCGGGGTGCCGACGACCGGGGCCGACGGTCTCGTCGAGGTCCGGACCGCCCTGCGCCACGGGGCGGTCGGCGTGACCGAAGGACCCGCGGCCGACGACCTACGGCGGGTGCTCGAGCGGGGGCGGTCGTGAGCGTCCTCCCTCTCGTCCTGCTCGTGGGACTCGTCGGTGGTGCGGTGCTTCTCGGCCCGCCGAGACACCCGAGGGCACCCTGACGCGCGCGTCCTCGCCACCCAGGTGCCGCCCCTATGGGCGTCAGGATAGCGGCGCCCGAGGCCTCCCCGCGCGGACCTCAGCCCTCGCTCGGCCCGACCCGGCGCGGCCACCAGAAGCGGTCTCCGAGACGGACGGCCGCGGCCGGCACGAGGAGGGTACGGACGACGAGCGTGTCGAGGAGGACACCGATGCAGATGACGACGCCGAGTTGGGCGAGGACGACGAGCGGCAGCACCCCGAGGACGGCGAACACCGCAGCGAGGAGGACGCCGGCGCTCGTGATGACGCCACCGGTGGCGGCGAGCGCGCGGAGCATCCCCTCTCGCGGTCCGTGCCGCTTCGCCTCCTCGGAGGCCCGGGTCACGAGGAAGATGTTGTAGTCGACGCCGAGCGCCACGAGGAAGACGAACGCGAGGAGCGGCACCCCCTCGTCCAGGCGGTCGAACCCGAGCACCTGGGTGAAGAGCACCCACGCCGCCCCGAGGCTCGCGAGGTAGGTCCCGACGACCGTCGCGACGAGCACGACGGGGGCCACGACGCTGCGGAGCAGGGCCCCGAGGGCGAGGAGGACGAGCGCGAGGATGAGCGGCAGGATGAGCGCCCGGTCGCGGGCGGAGGCGTCGGCGTTGTCGATCGCCTCGGCCTCGGTGCCGCCGACGTGGGTCGACGGGATGGTGCGGACGGCGTCACGGACCGCACGGACGGCGTCGCGGGACTCCTCGGAGCCGGACGACCCGGCAACGACGGCGTCGATCTCCGTGACGCCCCCGCCGCTCGCGACGACCCGCGCGGACTCCACCCCGTCGACGCCGGTGACGGTGCTCAGGACCTCGTCGGGGTCGCTCTTCGTCATGACGACGACGGGGTCGACGGAGCCGGCCGGATAGGACTGCGCGTACCGGTCGAGGGCGACGATCGACTCGGGGGTGTCGAGGAACTGGTCCGAGGTCCCGAGGCCGGCCTTGATCTGGGTGACCCCCGACGCCGCGCCGGCGAGGAGGAGGACGACGACGGCGGCCACGGCGAGCGGGCGACGGGCGACGAAGTCCCCGACCCGACGCCACAGCGAGTGCCCGTCGGCGAGACCGGTCTGTCCGACCCGCGGCACCTTGGGCCAGAAGATCCAGCGGCCGAAGACGACGAGCGCGGCGGGCAGGACGACGAGGACGAAGGCGGCCGCGACGACGACGCCGACGGCACACGCGAGGCCGAGGCCGCGGGTGGCCGGGAAGGCCGACAGGAGCAGGAGGAGCAGGCCCAGGACGACGGTCGAGGCGCTCGAGAGGACCGCCTCGGTCGTCCGACGCAGGGCGTGCGCCATCGCCTCGCGGCGGTCCTCGAAGACCCGCAGCTCGTCGCGGTAGCGCGAGATGAGGAGGAGGGCGTAGTCGGTGCCCGCACCGAAGACGAGGACGGAGAGGATGCCGACCGTCGACTCGTCCCACGCGACGTCGAAGACGGCGAGGGTGCGGGTCGCGAGGACCGCGGCGAGCTGGTCGGCCACGCCGACGACGGTGAGCGGCACGAGCCAGAGCCACGGGCTGCGGTACGTGACGAGGAGGAGGAGGGCGACGACCGAGGCGGTCGCGGCGAGGAGCCGGAAGTCCGCGCCGTCGAAGACACTCGCGAGGTCGGCCTGGATCGCGGCCGGGCCGGTGACCTGGGCGCTCACGCCGTCGGGCAAGTTCGCGCGGGCCTCGGAGCGCAGCCGCTCGACGACGTCGGCCGTGCGGGCGGCGTCGCCGGCCTCGACGGGGACGACGACGACGGCAGCGGTGCCGTCCTCGCTGAACTGCGGGGGCATCCCCGTGGCCCCCGGCAGCGACCGGGCCGTCCCCTCGATCGCCTGCTTGTCGGCGGCGGTGAGGGTGCCGTCGCGGGAGAAGAGGACGACGGCCGCCGAGCCCTGCTCGTCGGGCAGCTGCTGGCGCAGCTCGGCCGCGGCGAGGCTGTCCGAGCCGACCGGCAGCGCGGTGAGCGTGCCGTCCGGCTTCGTGGCCTGGCCGACGAGGCCCACGACCGCGCCGGCGCCGAGGAGCGCGACGAGGGCGAGGACCCCCGCGACCCAGCGGCGGGTGATCAGAGCGGCGATACGTCCCACGGGTGGCCCTCCGTTGCTACGATGGCGTACCAGGTGATTCACCTGATTGCTAAGTTGGTGAGTGATATTACACAGCATCGCAAACGCGAAGCAAGTCCGGCCCTCACGGAGGTCGTCCCCGGGTGGGCCGAGTCGTCGACCCTCGACGCGCTCCAGGAGCTCGTCGACGTCGCCGTCCAGATGCCCCACGAGGTGGCCCGCCGCGCCGGGCTCTCCACCTCCGAGCTGCACTCCCTGCGGCACCTGTCCGCCGGCCCCCTGGGCCCGGTCGAGCTCGCCCGCCTCCTCGGGGTGACCTCGGCCGCCTCGTCCGGGGTCGTCGACCGGCTCGTCGCCCGCGGTCACGTCGAGCGACGGCCCCACCCCGAGGACGGACGCCGCACGGCGGTCGTCATCACGGACAGCGGCCGGCTCGAGGTCGTCCGCCAGCTCGCGCCGATGTTCGAGGGGCTGGCACGGATCGACGGCTCCCTCTCCCCCGACGAGCGCGCGGTCGTCGAGCGCTACCTCCGCGGGGCCACCGAGGCGATGCGGAGGCTCATGTGAGCACCGACCCGACCACCGACCCGCCGCTGGCCTCCCGCGTCGTCGACACCCTCCTCGACCGCACCGTCGCCCCCGGTTTCACCTCGGTCGGGCTCGCGGTCCGCAAGCGCCTGCCGGGCTGGCCCGCCGACCCGGCTCCGGACGCCCTGCGCGGCCACGCCGTCGCCGTCACCGGGGCCTCGTCCGGGCTCGGCCGCCGCACCGCCCTCGACCTCGCGGCCCTCGGCGCCTCCGTCCACCTCGTCGTGCGGGAGCGGGGGTGTCCACAACCGCACCCGGCCCCTCCAGCGCGGCCAAGCCCTTGCCATCCCTGCCCACACCATCCCGGCCCTTTGCCTCCTTCCCCGCCGTCGCTGTCCAGAAGTGGACACTCGCGGCCCAGATCAGCGGGTTTCACGCCCGATGAGCGCTCCGGTGGTCACTTCTGGACACCCTCGGGGGTGGCTGCAAGAGTCGGCCCATGACTTTGGCGAGCGAGATCTGGGTTCCTGACACCGTCGAGCGGCACGAGGGGGGGCTGGCCAGACCGCGGATCGCGATCGCGGGAATCTCGATCGAGTCGAGCACCTTCTCGGCCCATCGCTCGGGCGACGAGGCCTTCACGATGTGGCGCGGCGAGGACCTGCTCAGCGGCCTCAACCCCTTTCTGGCTCCCGGGCACCCGTTCCGGGAGGCGGCCGAGTGGGTCCCGATCGCCCGCGGTCGCTCGTTGCCCGGCGGCACCGTGGTGCGCGAGACCTACGAGCGCATGGCCGACGAGATCGTCGACGGATTGCGGGAGGCGGGCCCCCTCGACGGCCTCTGGTACGACATCCACGGCGCGATGAGCGTCGAGGGACTCGAGGACGCAGAGGGTGACCTGATCACCCGCATCCGTGAGGTGGTCGGCGACGATGTGCTCATCGGCGCCTCGATGGACCTGCACGGCAACGTCTCCCGCACGCTGGCCACCCAGGTCGACCTGCTCTCCTGCTACCGCATGGCTCCCCACGAGGACGCCCCGAACACCCGCAAGCGCCTCGCCCGCTCGCTGCTCAACCGTCTGCTGGGGCCGGTCGGGGCCGACGTCCAGGCCCGGCGTCCGTACAAGGCCTGGGTGCAGGTGC
The DNA here is from genome assembly GCF_051192575.1 of Aestuariimicrobium soli. Classification (NCBI taxonomy): domain Bacteria; kingdom Bacillati; phylum Actinomycetota; class Actinomycetes; order Propionibacteriales; family Propionibacteriaceae; genus Aestuariimicrobium; species Aestuariimicrobium soli. The sequence continues at coordinate 130,311 of NZ_JBPJSQ010000003.1, forward strand.
CAGTGCTGCTCCCCGGGGAGAAGACCTCGACCCGCCTCGAGCCCGCCACCAGCATCTACCAGGAGCTGCCGGGCATCGAGGCCCTCGACGGGGTGATCGACGCCTCGTACTGGATCGGCTACGCCTGGGCCGACGAACCCCGTTGTCAGGCCGCGGTCGTCGTCTACGGCGACGATGCCGAGCTGTGCCAGCGCGAGGCCGATCGGGTGGCCGCCCTCATCTGGGACCGCCACGACGAGTTCCAGTTCGTCGCCCCCGCCGACACCCTTGAGGTGTGCCTCGAGCAGGCCCTGGCGCCGCAGGCGGCTCGTCCGTACTTCATCTCCGACTCCGGCGACAACCCGACGGCCGGCGGCTCGGGCGACGTCACCTGGACGGTGCACCAGTTGCTGAAGCATCCGGTGCGCACCGCGGGCTTCCCGGTGATTCACGCCTCGATGTTCGACCGGGCCGCCGTGGCCGCCTGTGTCGCGGCCGGGGTGGGTGGCCGGGTCGACCTCGAGGTCGGCGCCGGGGTCGACGCCACCACCGCGGGCCCGGTGCCGATCGCGGGCGAGGTGTTCTCGATCACCGAGGGCGACCCCGTCGCGGGCACCGTCGCGGTGATCAAGGTCGACGACCTGCACCTGATCGTCACGGAGCGCCGCAAGCCCTACCACCACGAGTCGGACTTCACCGCTCTCGGGCTCGACCCGCGCGCGGCCGGCATCGTGATCGTCAAGATCGGCTACCTCGAACCCGAGCTCTACGACATGGCCGCCGACTGGATGATGGCGCTCACCCCCGGCGGTGTCGACCAGGACCTGCTGCGTCTGGGTCACCACCGCATCGAGCGCCCGATGTTCCCGTTCGACCCTGACATGGAACGCCCCGACCTGCGCTCCGAGTTGCTCCGCGGACGCTGACGCCTCCCGACCCGCCGCCTGTCCGGGGCGGGATGCCGGGGGCGGCGGGCTGGTGTCAACGTTGACAATGCGGGCGCCAGCCCTAGTCTGTGCACCATGATGACCGAAGGACAGGCGCCGCGACTCGTCCGACCCCGCATGCAGGATGTCGCCGACGCCGCCGGGGTCAGCATCAAGACCGTGTCGCGGGCGCTGACCGGCACCGGAGCCGTCAAGGAGGCCACCCGCGAGCGCATTCTCGCCGAGGCGCGCCGGGTCGGGTTCCAGCGCAATGACATCGCCGCAGGCCTCCGCCAGGGGCAGTCGATGCGCACCCTGGGCGTCATGTTGGGTGACCTCGCGAACCCCTTCTTCCCGCCGCTGTTGCGCGGCATCCACGACGTCGCGGCCCGGCGGGGCCACCTCGTGATCTCCGCCGACGCCCAGGGTGACCCCGACCTGGAGCGCCGGTCGATCGAGTCGCTGCTGGCCCATCGCGTCGCGGGCCTGATCATCGCCCCGACGGGCACCGACTTCAGCTATCTCGGCGACCAGACCCAGTTCGGGTCGGCCATCGTGTTCGTCGACTCCAACCCCCTGGGCACCGGCGCCGACTCGGTGATCACGACCAACACCGCCAGCAGCCGCGCGGGAGTGGCGCACCTGATCTCGCGCGGGCATCGCCGGATCGGCTACCTCGGGCACCCCCAGGCCGGCGACGGCGTGCCCAAGCGGTGGCAGGGCTACGCCGATGCGCTGGCCGAGGCGGGCCTTTCGGTCGATGAGAGCATCGTCCGTCGTGACCTGCGCAACGAGGAGGACAGTGCACGCGCCGCCTCGGAGTTGTTGTCGCTGGACGAGCCGCCGACCGCCCTGTTCTCCGACAACAACCGGCTCACGGTGGGGGCGCTGCAGTCGGAGGTCTACTCGCGCCGGCCGGTGCCGATGGTCGGCTTCGACGCGTTCGACCTGGCGGCCCAGTTCGGCGTCTCGGTGATCGACAGCGATCCCTTCGCGGTCGGACGAGCCGGCGCCGAACTGCTGTTCGAGCGACTCGAGAACCCCGATGGTCCGCCGCGGCGGCGCACCATCAAGGCGAGGCTGATCGTCAACGACCAGCCCCTGTACGGCGTGCCGGCCTGATCCAAGGCTGACCCAGCGAGCCTGACCCGCGAGGCCTGCCCGCAGGTCAACGACTCGCCAAAATGACAACGTTGACACTGCCACGCTGATCGCGTACGTTCACGGGTGACTCCTCATATGTCAACGTTGACAGAAACGGTTCCATGACCACCACACTCGCGAGAACTCTCGCCCCGGAAGCCGCCGAGCTGACCGCTGTGTCGGCGGTGCCGGCTCGTCCGCGCGGACGCCGCTGGCGCACCACGCTGACCGGCTACCTGTTCATCCTGCCCGGCATCATCGGCTTCGGCCTGATGGTGCTCTACCCGGCGCTCACCTCGCTCTACCACTCCTTCACGAAGTGGAACGGGCTGACCGCGGCCACCTGGGTCGGGTTCGACAACTTCGTCTACCTGTTCACCAAGGACCCGCTGTTCTGGCCGTCGCTGCGGGCGACCGCCTACTACGTGTTGCTGACCGTGCCGGCCTCGATGGTGGCCGGGTTGGCGCTGGCCCTGCTGATCAACCGCCGCCTGGCCGGGGTCAAGATCTTCCGCACCGTCTTCTACCTGCCGGTGGTGCTGCCCGCGGTGGCGGTGCTGACCCTGTGGAAGTACATCTACGAGCCCACCTACGGCCTCGCCAACCAGGTGCTCGAGTTCCTGCACCTGCCCACCTCGATGTGGCTGGGTGACGCCAAGGTGGCGCTGCCGGCGATCGTGATCGTCAACATCTGGGGCATCGGCGGCACCATGATCATCTTCCTCGCCGGCCTGCAGGCCGTGCCCCAGGAGCTCTACGAGGCGGCCATGATCGACGGCGCCGGCCCCATCCGCCGGTTCGTCGGGGTGACGCTGCCCATGATGGGCCCGATCCTCGTGCTGCAACTGATGCTGCAGGTCAACGGCGCCTTCCAGACATTCACCCAGGTGGCGATCCTCACCAAGGGCGGCCCGGGGGTCTCGACCAACCTGCTGATGTACAAGATCTACAACGACGGCTTCGGCGACTTCATCTCGTCGCCCCAGCTCGGCTACGCCACCGCCGAGGTGTGGGTGCTGTTCGTGATCGTGATGGTCGTCACGGCGTTGCTCCTGAGGCTCAGCAATCGCTTCGCCTACGAGGGGGACGCGGCATGAGTGCGGCCACCCAACCTCTCGTCGCGGACCAGCACGGGCGGCGGCCTCGTCCGCTGGCTGCCCGCGTTCCCCTGGGGGTGTCGCGACTCGCCTGGTACGCCCTGTGCTGCCTGCTCGGCGCCACCATGTTGCTGCCGCTGGTGTGGATGCTGTCGATCTCGCTGAAGAGCGACGCCAACATCCAGGCGCTGCCGCCCACGTTCTTCCCCTCGGAGTTCCAGTGGAGCAATTACGTCACCGGCCCCACCCAGATCCACTTCGGACGCCTGCTCGGCAACACCATGATCATCACGGTGCTGTCGACCATCGGTTCGGTGATCAGCTCGATGCTGGTCGCCTACGGTCTGGCCCGCATCGAGTTCCCCGGACGACGGCTCTGGTTCGGCCTGATCGCGTTCAGCGTCTTCGTCCCCGGAGTGATCGGGCTGATCCCGCTGCAGCGGCTCTACATCCAGCTCGGGCTGCTCGACACCTACGTGCCGCTGATCCTGCCCGCCTTCCTGGCCAGCCCGATCTTCGTCTACCTCGCCCGGCAGTACAACCTGTCGATCCCGAAGTACCTCGACGAGTCGGCCATGCTCGACGGCGCCGGCCACTGGCACATCTTCACGCGCATCATGCTGCCGCTCACCCGGCCGGCCTGGATCACGATCGCGATCATGGCCTTCCAGTTCTCGTGGAACGACTACCTGACCCCGCTGATCTACCTGCAGTCGAGCGAGAAGTACACCCTCGCCATCGGCATGGCCTCGTTCATCGGCGACCACGCTGGCGACTCCGCCTACAACTACTACATGGCGACCAACATGCTCTACATGCTGCCGCCCCTGGCCCTGTTCTTCCTTGCCCAGCGGTACTTCATGGAGGGGCTCGGCTCCCTCGGCACCACCGGCAAGTGACCGTCCCACCCCCAGCCAGTCCACCCCCAGCCAGTCAACCCTCACCCGACCCAGCCCTCACCGAAGAGAGACCTGTCATGATTCGACGCCGCTCACTGCTCAGCCTCGCCGCCGCCACCGCCGCCGGTGGACTCACCCTCGCGGGGTGTGGGTCCGACTCGGGGACGGGATCCTCGTCCGACCAGGTCACCTACATGACGTGGGAGTCCAACGACACCAACGCGGCCATGGATGCGACCTTCAAGACCTTCACCGAGCAGAGCTCGATCACGATGGTGCGCCAGGAGTCGCCCAACACCGATTACGCGCAGAAGCTGGCCTCGCTGCTGCTGTCGAAGAAGGCGCCCGACTTCTTCTGGTGCTCGACCACCCAGGCGCAGAACCTCGCCGCCCAGGGGCTGGTCTTCGATTGGACGAGCCACCTCAAGGACTCCGGCAAGGGTCTCAACCAGGCCGACTTCGCCCCCGGATCGCTCGAGCTGTACACCGCGCCCGACGGCACGATCATCGGCATCCCGACCCTGGCCAACACCTACGGCGTCTTCTACAACAAGGACATGTTCAAGGCCGCCGGGCTGGCCGAACCCACCCCCGAGTGGACCTACGACGAGATGCTGGCCGATGCCAAGGCGCTCACCGGTTTCACAGGGACGAAGGGCCCCGGCCTGGTGACCGCCTGGTCGCTGCTGGCCAGCCCCCAAGGGCTGTCGGCCTACTCGGTGGCCAACGGCGGCGCGCCGTTCCTGGACAAGGACCTGGGCGCCACCAAGGTGACCGCCAGCCCGCAACTGGTCGAGGGGGCGCAGAAGCTGGCGGACGCCGTCAAGGCCGGGCACCTGACCGCGCCCGACTTCGACGCCACCAACTCGGTGGCCGTCTTCTCCAACGGCGGCAACGGCATGCTGTTCGGCGGCCAGTGGCTCGCCCAGACCATCAAGCCCACGGGGGCGGGCTTCGAGTGGGGCTACGCGCCCTGGCCGCGCGGTTCGGCCTCGGCGGTGCAGCCCATCGAGGCCAACGGCGTCTGCTCGCCGGCGACGCTGAAGAACCCCGACGCCACCTATCAGGCGATCGCCTACATGCTGTCGAAGGGCTTCAACGAGGTGATGGCCAAGATCCCCGTCGCCCCGATCGCCTACACCCCCGGCTCGACCGGCTACTTCGACAACCTCGAGAAGCAGGGCGGCGCGCTCGCCGCGATCGGCGCGACCGCCAAGTACGAGTTGGGCGCCGAGCAGAAGTTCGGCACCCAGATGCTCGACCCGTGGGCCACCAAGGCGGGCGACATCATCACCGCCAAGTGGACTCCGGCGTTGGGCGGCAAGACCGACCTGCAGGCGGGGATCACGGCCACGGTGACCGGCATTCAGGGCCTGATCGACTCCGAGAAGTGAGGATCGCGTGACCCACCCGACCCCGCCTGCAACCCCGCCCGTTTCGCCGCCCCCGATCGACTACCCGTTCGGGCCCTTCGTCCCCTCAACGGCCAATCCTGTGCTGCGGCCCGGGACGGCGCGGTGGGAGTCGGCCTGCGTCTACAACCCGGCCGCGATCGTCCACGACGACCGCGTCGTGCTGCTCTACCGGGCCCACGCCGACGACATCGTGTCGTCGATCGGGCTGGCCTGGTCTGACGACGGCCTGCACTTCGAGCGCGAGGCCGAGCCCGTGCTGTGGCCCGAGCACGACTACGAGAAATACGGCTGCGAGGACCCACGGGTCGTCCGCGTCGACGACACCTTCTTCCTGACCTACACCGGCTGGGACCGGTCGGCGGCCCGGCTGTGCCTGGCGACGTCGACCGACCTCAGGAACTGGACGAAACACGGGCCGATGCTGCCCGGGTTGAACACGTTCGCCGGGCTGCGCACGACCCCCGAGGCCGAGTGGAGCAAGGGCGGGGTGATCCTCGAGACCCCCGTCGACGGCCGATACCTGATGTGGGTCGGCGAGGGCAACGTGTACGTGGCGGAGTCGTCCGACCTGGTCACGTGGCGATTGCTGTCGGACGAACCGGTGCTTCGTCCGAGCCCCGGCACGTTCATGGGCGACCTGGTCGAGACCGGGCCGCAACCGGTGCTCACGCGCACCGGGCACGTGCTGCTGATGCACAACAGCGCCATCGAACTGCCCGAAGGAGGCGTGTACTACGCCTGCGGACAGGTGCTGATCGACCCCGCCGAACCGACGGTTCCGGTGGCGGCGCTGCTGCAGCCCTGGCTCGAACCGACCACGGACGAGGACCGCCACGGCCTCGTCGACAACGTGACCTTCGTGGAGGGACTCGTGTTCCACCGCCGCACGTGGTTCGCCTACTACGGTCAGAGTGACACCACCGTGGGTGTCGCGACGTTCACGCCCCACCCCGATGCAGGACAGAGGACCGCATGACCCTTCACCTTCCCGACGGCGCCACCGTGATGTTCACCGGCGACTCGATCACCGACTGCCAGCGCGGCGTCACCGAGCACGGCCTCGGCTGGGGCTACCCGCGCCTGGTCGCCGGCGGTCACGGCGCCAAGCGCCCCACCTCGGGCATCACCTGGCTCAACACCGGCATCTCGGGCAACCGGGTCAGTGACCTGCTGGTCAGGTGGGACGAGGAGGTGCTCGCCCCCAAGCCCGACGTGCTGTCGGTGCTGGTCGGCATCAACGACTGCGGTCGGCGGTTCAGCGGCACGGGGGAGGAGGTCTCCGAGGCCGACTACCGCGCCGGCTACCACGACCTGCTGGAGCGTGCGCTCGCGGCCGGGGTCGGGTCGTTGGTGCTGATCGAGCCCTTCCTGCTGCCAATTGACGGCAGCGGCCAGCGCCAGTGGCGGGAGGATCTCGACCCGAAGATCCAGGTCGTGCGCGACCTGGCCAAGGAGTTCGGGGCGCACCTGCTCGCCGCCGACGGCATGTACGCCCAACTGTCGGCGACCACGGGGCCGGAGCCCTGGGCGGCCGACGGCGTGCACCCGACGGCCGCGGGTCACTGGGCGCTGGCCCAGGCGTGGCTGGGGCTGGTGTCCTGACAACGATCGCCCGAACGACCGAGCACCTCTCGACGGTCAGCTCTGGAGCTGGATGAGGTGCTCGGTCGTTCTGCCTGTCCGGCGCTGGGTGTGCCGGGCTCCTTCGGGGACGACGACGCTCACCCCGGTGCGGGCCAGGACTCGTCCGCTGATGGTCGCGCCGCGGCGTTCCCACTCGGCGCTCACCTCGCCGGCAAGCGTCGTCAGCGCCGACGCGCAGCCGAAGCCTTTCTCGGCCGGCAGGTGCGGGTCGACGCGGACGGCGTCCCACCCGGGCGCATGGGGGCTGAGGCCGGCGACGTCGGCGTGCAGCCAGCCCACGATCGAGCCGAACATGGCGTGGTTGTGGGAACGCCCGTCGAGCTCCCAGTTCTCGTACAGCGTGGTGGCGCCGTTGGCCAGCCACCAACCCCAACTGGGGTAGTCGCGCTGGCGGGCCACCGCGAACGCCAGGTCGCAGCGGCCCAGCCGCACCAGTGTGGGCAGCAGGAACCTGGTGCCCACGATGCCGGTGTCGAGGTGGCGGTCGCGGGCCTCCAGTTCCCGCACCAGCCGGGCGGCGGCGAGATCGCGGCGCTCGGGCAGGGCCAGGCCGAACGCCAGGGGCAGCACGGTGGAGGTCTCGCGGTAGCCCTCGCCGCCTGCCTCGCCACTGGCCTCGCCCTCGCCTGACGCCGACCAGTGGTCACCGCGCCAGAACTCGGCGTCGAAGCGCCGGGCGAGGGCTGCGGCGCGGGCCTCATGATGGGCGGCGGCCGCAGGCTCGTCCATGATGCGCAGGGCGCGGGCGAACTGTCGCAGGAAGCGGTGGTGGTAGGCGGTCGACAGCAGTGCCGGTGACTCGGGCGGGGCGATGTGGCCGGGAGCGTTCCAGTCGCCCAGGCCGGTGTCGATGATGCCGGTGGGGAAGCGGCGTTCGAGGAAGTCCAGGTAGCGGCGTTGCGCGGGCAGGGCGCGGCGCAGGGTGGCGACGTCGGCGTAGTGGCGCAGCAGGGTGGCGGGGATCTCGAACAGGGCGGCGTCCCAGGCTGGTGAGGGCACGTCGAAGATCCAGTTGCCGGGCGGTGTCGGGGCGATGCCCGGCAGCGAACCGTCGGACGTTTGGGTGGGCAGCAGGCTGGCGGTGAACCAGTCGCCGAGCGCGGTGGCATCCAGAACGTGGAGGCGTGGCTCTTGGCGAGCAGTTGCGCGTCGCCGGTGTAGCCCTGCTTCTCGTAGAGGGGGGTGTCGATGGGGATGCCCTGCAGGCAGTTCTCGAAGGTGAGCAGCGCGGTGTCATGGATCGCGGTGAGCAGCGGGTCGGTGCAGGTGAACGTGCTGACCCGTTCCGGCGCGGACGAGACCCGCTCCACGGTGAGCTCGACCGGATCACTGGTGCCGACGACCTCGACGTGTCGGAAGCCCGCCCACGCGAGGTCGAGGGCGACGGGTTCCCCGGGACGAAGGCCGGTCAGGTGGCTGCTCTGGAGGTCGCCGGGGATGGCTCCGTCGGCGGCGAGCACGCGGCCGTCGGGGTCGAGGTGTTCGCCCAGAGTGACGGTGAGCGGGGGGATGGGGGCGGCCGGGAGTGTGGGGGTGGTGCCGGGCACGGTGAGGGTGAGGATGCCAGCGATGTTGGCGGCCAGGTCGAAGCGCTGCCGGTCGCTGGCGGTGAACTGGTGGGCCACGATCGGGATGCGTCCACGTCGGGTGCTGGGGGGCTGGCGGACGGCGGTGAGCCGTCCTCGCGGGGCGGGCACGGGTTTCGCGGCCGGCGCGGGCGGGGCGGGGTGGGGCGGGTGAGTGAAGGTGGAGGTGAGGTCGATGACGTGACCGGTGTAGAGGGAGTCGTCGAGCACGGCGGTGCGGGTGAGGGTCCAGTCGGGGCCGGTGACGAGCAGGGGGCGGGACGGGTCGGCGAGGTCGACGAGCACGAGGCGGAGCTTGGGTTCGTCGCGCCAGGGTGCCCGGTGCCAGCCGAAGGTGGTGGGGGTGGTCATCGCGTAGAAGCCTCGGCCCAGGCGGGCCGTGATCGTGGTGATTCCCGGGCTGACCAGCGGTGACACGTCAAAAGTTCGGGCCAGTACGACCTGGTCGTAGGCAGACGGAGGAGGGTCGAAGCGCCCGTCGCCGACGCGTTCGCCGTTGATCCACAGCTCGAGGCTGCCCAGACCGCAGGCGTGCAGGCGGAGGGGGCCATGGTCGGCTGGGGTCTCGAAGGTGGCCGTCAGCAGCGGGGCGGCGCCGGTGGTGGGGGAGTCGGTGGCGAGGTCGGGCGCGTGCTCGGTACCGATCCAGGAACTGGTGCCCCAGTCTGGTTCATCCAGGGGACCGGTCTCGAAGCTCGCCCACTGGCTCCAGGTCGAGGTCCTGCTGCCGGTCGATCGCACCCGCCACTGCACACGGGTCCAGGCCGTCAGGGCGAGCGGGTACTCGAGTCGAGGGGCGCCGTGGAGCGTGAAGGTGCGGGATGCGAGCGTGCGGGGTTCACCACCGCCTGGCTGGACGGCAACGGCGATCTCGACCTCGAAGGCCCGCTCGTCGGTGTCGGGTTGCCAGCTGAGCAGCGGCGCGCGGTCGAGCCCGATCGGGTCGACGCGGTAGTCGGTGAGCAGTCCCGTGGGCATCGAGCTGCTGCTCTCTGGGATCGAGGAGGAAGGCGTGACGGGGGAGGGCATGGGAGTCCTGGGTCTGCAATGTGGCTGCGGCTTCGCGAGCGATGACAACGTTGACATTAGCGGTGGTGGGGCCCGGCGCGTGCCGTCAGCCCCAACGCGTGCCATGACATCCCCCTGCGCTCGTCCCCGCGTCCAGAAATGGCCTCCCGACGCCGTTCTGGCTCGATTCGAGGCGAGTTGTCCACAGCCGCGGCCACGGTTGGACCGTTGTCCACAGGCCATCAAGGAATCTGGGACGAATCGAGGCCCGGCGACCACAACTCAGGTGTGACCTCTCGAACCGAACTCGACCACCTGTTCGCCACCCAGGTCGTGGTGGCCTCCCGCGAATGCCTGCCCCGGCAGCGCCGCATGCTCTCGCGCCTGCTGGCCGAGGGCGCCATCAGTCGGGTTCTCCCTGGCATCTATGCCCCGACCGGGGTGGCCGCCGACCTCCACGTGCGGTGTGCGGCCGTCCAGAAGTGGGATCCCGACGCGGTGATCTCGGGGCTGGCCGCCGCCAAGCTGTCGTTCTGGCCCGAGGCGCGGCCGCGGCAGATCGAGGTGAAGAGCCAACGCAAGCGCCGCGGCCCCGCCTGGATCAGGGTCTCGCGTGCGAGCGTCCCCGACGAACACGTCATGGTCAGGGAGGGCCTGCGCCTCACCCGAGCAGCCTGGACCGCGGTCGAGCGTGCCGCCCACGACAACGGTGACGCCATCGACAACGCCCTGCGCCAGCGCGTGGTCAAGCTGCCCGACCTGCGGCAGGCATGGTCCGACCACTGCCGACGCCGCGGGAATCCGGTCCGCCGGTCGGTGATCCGCGACTCCCGTGACGAGCCGTGGTCGCAGGGCGAGCGGCGCCTGCATCGGGAGCTCCGATCGTCCGGGGTGAAGGGGTGGGTGGCGAACCACTGGGTGCAGCTGAGCAACGGGCGGGCGGCGCTCGACATCGCGTTCCCAGCGCTGGGGCTGTATCTCGAGTTCGACGGGTTCGGCACGCATGGCGACCGGCGTGCGTTCGAGGCCGACCGCGATCGTCAGAATCGCATCTACGTGGAGTTGGGTTGGACCTGTCTGCGGATCACCTGGGCGATGCTCGAGGACCCTGCCATGGTGATCGGGCTGATCAGGCGTGCCATTCGCCGGGCGCGCGTCACCGCGAGGCGTGCGAGGCGCCGCCACCCTTGAGGTAGTGGCCGCGCACGTGGTGCAGGGGCTCCGGGTCGTCCCCGAGGTGGATCTTGCGGGCCACGCAGGTGACCTGCAGCGACCAGCCGACCTCGACGGCCGCCTCGAGTTCGACCCCGGCCCAGGTGGCTGAACTGGCCAGATGGGGACCCCACGGCGTGGCCTCGAAGTCCGCCGCGGCGAAGGGCCCGCCGGGTGCCGGCGCCAGCCCTGCGAAGACGTCGGCCAGATGTCGATCGGGCCAGTCGATGAGGTTGACCGCGGCCGTGCCGGTCGAGCGCAGGCGATGGGTGAGAGCAGCGTCGGGGTCGAGCAGGGCGATCAGTCGCCAGGGGTCACCCGCGGCCACCATCATCGAGCTCACGGTGAGCCCAGCGGCCTGCTCTGCGGGCGCCGGTGCTGCGCCGCTCGCGGGGGATGAGAGGCGCTCCGACAAGGTCAGATCGCTGGCCTCGGGAAGGGTGCCGCTGGTCCAGATGCTGACCCGGGCGCCCAGTCGTCCGCGCAGTTGGCGGCCCGCATCGCGCTGTGAGTCCAGAAATGGGTGGGAGCTGTGGATCGTCATGGCCCCCTCAGGCTAACCGCGAGCGCGACGCGGCTGCATCCTGTCCGCGAGGGGGGCACCTGGCGGCACCTCAGGGCGGCACCGGGCGGCGAGCGGCGGTGAGGTGACGGCCGGTCCAGAAATGGTCGCCGGCGGCGCGAATCGTCGCGAAACCGCTCCGTCGGCGCCTCCAGCGACCATTTCTGGACCGCGCGGTCAGAAGCCTGCTGGCAGTTGCGGGGTGTAGGGCCCCTCGAGGGCCGCCACCTCGTCGTCGGTGAGGCGCAACTCGAGCGCTGCGACGGCGTCGCTGAGGTGGTGAGGCTTGGTCGCGCCCACGATCGGCGCCGTCACCACGGGATTCCGCAGCACCCACGCCAGCGCCACCTGGGCCATCGACACCCCGCGCTCGCCCGCGATCTGCTCGACCGCCGTGATGATCTGCTCGTTGCCGTCGCCGAAGAAGCGCTTCCCGACGGGATCCACCGATCCGCGAGTTGTTCCGTGCTCGCCGAACGGCCTTGCCAGACGCCCCTTCGCGAGCGGGCTCCACGGAATCGCCCCGACTCCCTGGTCGGCGAGCAGCCCGAACATCTCCCGCTCCTCCTCGCGCTGCAGCAGGTTGTAGAGGTCCTGCATCGAGACGAACTTCGTCCAACCGTTCAGCTGCGCCGTGTACTGCATCTTCGAGAACTGCCAGGCCCACATCGACGAGGCACCCAGGTAGCGCACCTTGCCCGCCTTCACGACGTCGTGCAGCGCCTCCATGGTCTCTTCGACCGGTGTGTTCGGGTCGAATCGATGAATCTGGTACAGGTCGACGTAGTCGGTTCCGAGCCTTGTCAGCGAGGCATCGATCTGCTCCATGACGGCCTTGCTGCTCAGCCCCTTCCCACCCGGACCGTCGTGCATGCCGAAGTACAGCTTGGTCGCCAGCACCACGTCTTCACGTTGGCCGTGTCCCACAGGGTGATCCCCAACTCGACCGCCTGCCTGAAGAAGGGCGCCGACTCCTCCTCCGACAGCGACCACTCGCTGAAGCCACGGTGGTCGCCGAAGCTCATGCAGCCCAGGGCAATCCTGCTGACGGTCAATCCGGACGAGCCGAGGCGGGTGTACTCCATGGTGATTCCTTTCCTGAGGCGTGATCCCATCCTCGTCCGCCACAATCACGCCTGAGAGGCACCGCCGCTACCTGCCTGCCCACGTGGCGATCCGGCCGCCGGTTGAAACGATTCGATGCTTGGATCGTGAGGTGACTTCCACCGCACAGACCAAGCTCGCCCTCGTCGTCCGCGGCGGTTGGGACGGGCACCACCCCGTCGCCGCCACCGACCTGTTCGTCCCGTTCCTCGAGTCCGAGGGCTTCGAGGTGATGATTCGCGACTCCACCAGCGCCTACGCCGACGCCGACCTGATGGCCCGGGTCGACCTCGTCGTGCAGTGCATCACCATGTCGACCATCGAACCGGACGAAGTGGCCGGCCTGCGTGCCGCCGTCGAGGCGGGCACTGGCCTGGCCGGGTGGCACGGGGGCATCGTCGACTCCTTCCGGGCCTCGTCGGAGTACCTGCACCTGACCGGCGCGCAGTTCGCCTGCCACCCGTCGTCGTCGAACCGGCACACCATCGAGATGCTGCCCGCGGCCGCCGACCACCCCATCACCCGGGGCATTCCCGACTTCGAACTCGACACCGAGCAGTACTGGATGCTCGCCGACAGCTACATCGACGTGCTGGCCGTGACCACCCAGACGGCCTCGCCCGGCGACCCGTGGCAGCGTCCCGTGACCTCGCCGGCCGTGTTCACCCGCCAGTGGGGCCAGGGTAAGGTGTTCGTCGCCACCCCCGGGCACGATCCCGAGGTGCTGCAGAACGAGCACGTCAACACCCTGGTCAAGCGCGGACTCCTCTGGGCGGCGCGATGAAGCTCGGCATCCTCGGCCTCGGGAACATCTCTGGCCAGTACCTGGCGCAGGTGCCCAAGCTGGCCAATCTCGAGTTGGTGGCCGTCGCCGACCTGCGTCCCGAGGTCGCCGCCGACGTCGCCGGTCGCCTCGGCGTGCGGGCGCTGACGCCGCAGGAACTGGTCGCCGACGATGAGGTCGAGGTGGTGCTCAACCTCACCATTCCCGCCGCGCACGCCCCCACGACCATCGAACTGTTGCGCTCCGGCAAGCACGTCTACCAGGAGAAGCCGCTCGCCCTCACCCCGGACGAGGCCGCCGCCATGCTCGCCGCCGCCGATGAGGCGGGGGTGCGCCTGGGAGTCGCTCCCGACACGGTGCTCGGCACCGGCGTGCAGACCGCTCGGGCCGTGATCGATGCCGGCGAGATCGGACGCCCGATCAGCGCGATCGCCACCTTCGGCTGTCCCGGGCACGAGTTCTGGCACCCCAACCCCGCCTTCTACTACCAGGCCGGCGGCGGGCCGATGCTCGACATGGGCGTCTACTACCTGACCGCCCTGGTCACCCTGCTGGGGCCGGTCGAGTCGGTGGTGGGCATGGCCTCCCGGACGAGGTCGCAGCGGCTGGTTCCCGAGGGCGCCCCGCGTGCCGGGGAGACGCTCGAGGTCGAGGTGGACACCCATGTTCAGGCCCTGCTCCGGCATGCCAACGGCACGCTGACAACGGTGATCACCAGCTTCGACCAGGTCGAGACCAGCCTTCCGCGCATCGAGGTCTACGGCGAACAGGGGTCGCTGCGGGTGCCCGACCCGAACGGGTTCGGTGGGGCTCCGCTGCTGCTCACCCTCGAGCGCCGGGAGTGGGTCGAGGTGCCCGATCGGGCCGGCTTCGTCGACGCGGGCCGCAGCTACGGGCTCTCCGACCTGGTCAGCTCCATCGAGCGGGGGCGGGCGGCGCGGCAGTCGTCCGAACTGTCGGCCCACGTCTTCGAGGTGATGGACGCCATCCTCGCCAGCGCCCACGGCGATCGCGTGGTCACGCTGGCGACGACGTGTGATCGACCCGCGCCGGTGCCGCTGGGGTCGATGCCGGCCGACGCCTGATCGCCCGCCTGCCCTCGCGGCGGCGTGCCCCACATCCAGAAATGGCCACTCGAGGGCCCCTGCGCCGGAAAACCGGCACAACGGGCCCTCGAGTGGCCATTTCTGGACGAGCGGGAGGCGGGCGACCCGAACCGGGCGCCCGCCTGCACGCCAGAAGCCGTCGATCAGCTGTGGTCGGTGCGTGCCCCCGGCTGCGCATCGCCACCGCCGGGGCCAGCCATCGCCAACTCCTCCTCGCCCTCGACCACACCGGCCGCCGCGAACTGGCTCTGGTACAGCTCGAAGTAGTGCCCGCGGCTGTGCAGCAGCTCGTCGTGGGAGCCCTGCTCGACGATGGTGCCGTGCTCCATCACCAGGATCACGTCGGCGTCGCGAATGGTCGACAACCGGTGGGCGATCACGAAGGACGTGCGACCCGAGCGCAGCGCGTTCATCGCCTGCTGCACGAGCACCTCGGTGCGGGTGTCGACCGACGAGGTCGCCTCATCGAGAATCAGCAGCGCCGGGTCGGCCAGGAAGGCCCGCGCGATCGTGATCAACTGCTTCTCACCAGCGGAGATGTTCGATCCCTCGTCGTCGATCACGGTCTCGTAGCCGTCCGGCAGCGAGTGCACGAAGCGCTCCACGTAGGTCGCCCGCGCCGCCGCCTCGACCTGCTCGTCGGTGGCGTCGGGTCGTCCGTAGCGGATGTTCTCGCGAATCGTGCCGCCGAACAGCCAGGTGTCCTGCAGCACCATGCCGAGCTTCGACCGCAGCGCCGCCCGCGGCACCGACGCGATGTCGACCCCGTCGAGGCGAATGGTGCCCCCGTCGAGCTCGTAGAACCGCATCAACAGATTCACCAGGGTCGTCTTGCCGGCGCCGGTCGGTCCGACGATCGCGACCGTCTGCCCGGGCTGCACCGTCAGGTTCAGGTCGGTGATGAGCGGACGATCCTGCCGGTACGAGAACGTCACCCGCTCGAAGCGCACCTCTCCTCGGGTGGCCGGCAGGGTGCCGTGGGCGTCCGGTGTGGTCTCGCCGGCGTCGAGCACCTCGAACACGCGCTCGGCCGAGGCCACTCCCGACTGCAGCAGGTTGGCCATCGAAGCCAGCTGGGTGATCGGCTGGGTGAACATGCGCGAGTACTGGATGAACGCCTGGATGTCGCCCAGGGGGAGTCGTCCGGACGCGACCATCAGGCCACCCACGACGGCGATCGCCACGTAGTTCAGGTTCCCGATGAAGAACATGATCGGCATCATGATGCCGCTCAGGAACTGACCGCCGAACGAGGCCTTGCGCAGCTCGACATTGCGGCGGCTGAACTCCTGCTCGATCTCGCGCTGACGGCCGAAGACCTTCACGAGGGCGTGCCCCGAGAACGCCTCCTCGATGTGGCTGTTGAGCTCGCCGGTGGCCTTCCACATGCCCGCGAACTGCACCTGCGAGCGCTTGCCGATCAGTCCTGCGACCAGCCCCGACACGGGAATGATCAGCACCGTGATCAGCGTCAGCCACGGGCTCACCCACAGCATCATCGCCAGTACGCCGATCACCGTCAGCACCGAGTTCAGCATCTGCTGCACGGTCTGCTGCAGCGTGGTCGCCACGTTGTCGATGTCATTGGTCACGCGGCTGAGCAGCTCGCCACGCGGTTGGGAGTCGAAGTACGACAGCGGCAGCTTGTCGAGCTTCTCCGAGACGTCGCGCCGCAGCTGGTAGATGCCGCGGTTGACGATGTGGTTGAGGATCCACCCCTGCGCCACCATCAGCAGCGCCGAGGCGATGTACAACGCCAGCGCGATGCCCAGGATCTGCAGCAGCTTGTCGGTGTTGATGCCCAGCCCGGGCACCACCGGCAGCTTGGCGATGGTGTCGGCGAACTCGGTTCGTCCGGCGACGCGCAGCTGCTCGATGAGGGCTTCCTTCGAGATGCCCGCGGGCAGTTGCTTGCCGATCACCCCGGCCACAATGTAGTCGGTTGCTCGTCCGAGAATCTTCGGACCGACGACGTTGAAGGCCACGCCGACGGCGGCCATCACGACGACGAGCACGGCGGCGAGCTTGTGCTGGCCGAAGCGGCTCAGCAGCCGCTTGAGCGAGGGGCCGAAGTTGACGGCCTTCTCGTTGACCCGGCCGATGCCGGGCCCGTGCCCCTGGGCGCCGGCCTTGCGCGCGGTCTCGGCGATCTCGGAGCGCTCGTTGGCCGCTTTGGGAGCCTGCTGGTCGGTGGTCTCGCTCATGCTGCGGCCTCCTCGGCGCTCAACTGCGAATCGACGATTTCTGCGTAGGTCTCGCACGTCTGCACGAGGGTGTCGTGGGTGCCGATGCCGACGATGCGGCCGTCATCGAGGACGACGATCTGGTCGGCCTGGCGAATGGTCGAGACTCGCTGCGCGACGATCAGCAGCGCTGCGTCGTGCACCTCCCGCGCCAGCGCCGCCCGCAGCCGGGCATCGGTGGCGACGTCGAGTGCCGAGAACGAGTCGTCGAAGATGTAGACCGCCGGACGCTTCACCAGCGCTCGCGCGATCGACAGTCGCTGCCGCTGGCCGCCCGAGACGTTGGTGCCGCCCTGCGAGATGGGGGCGTCCAGACCGCCGTCCATGGCCCGGACGAAGTCCGCCGCCTGGGCGGTGGTGAGCGCGGCCCACATTTCGTCCTCGGTGGCGTCGGGGGAGCCGTGCTGCAGGTTCGAGCGCACCGTGCCCGAGAACAGGTAGGGCCGCTGGGGGACGAGCCCCAGTTGCGCCCACAGTGCGTCCGGATCGAGCTCGCGCACGTCGACACCGTTCACCCGCACCGCGCCGCCGGTCGCGTCGAACAGCCGTGGGATGAGGTTGGTCAGGGTGGTCTTGCCGGCACCCGTCGACCCGATCACCGCCGTGGTCTGCCCGGGGCGGATGGTGAAGGTGAGGTCGTGCAGCACCGGCTGATCGGCGCCGGGGTAGGTGAACTCGACGTGATCGAGGTCGACGGTGACCGGGCCCGCGGGCACCGGCTGACCGTCGGTGGGCGGCACCACGGACGAATCCGTGTCGAGCACCTCGGTGATGCGACCGGCCGAGACCGCCGCGCGCGGGGCCATGAAGATCATCATCGTCGCCATCATCACGCTCATCAGGATCTGCATCAGGTACGCGATGAACGCGGTCAGCTGGCCGACCTGCAACTCACCCGAGTCGATGCGCTGCGACCCGAACCACATCACGGCGATGTTGCTGGCGTTCATCACGAACATCACCAGCGGGAACAGCGCCACCATCAGCTGACCGACCTTGGTCTGCACCTCGACGAGTGACTCGTTGGCGTCGTCGAACCGCTTGGCCTCGTGCGGTTCCCGGACGAACGCCCGCACCACCCGAATGCCGGTGATCTGCTCGCGCAGCACGCGGTTGAGGGTGTCGATGCGGGTCTGCACCTGGCCGAACAGGGGGAAGGCACGCCACAGCAGCAGACCCAGCCCGATGCCGAGCACGAGCACGGCCGCGAGGATCACCCAGCTGAGTCCGGAGTCCTCCCGCAGGGCCATGATCACGCCGAAGACCATGGTGAACGGCGCCGAGATCATCATGATCAAGGTCATCAGCACCAGCTGCTGCACCTGTTGCACATCGTTGGTGTTGCGGGTGATCAGCGAGGCGGCGCCGAAGTGGTTCACCTCACGAGAGCTGAACCCCACCACCTGGTGGAAGATGTCGTCGCGCAGGTCTCGTCCGACGTTCATGGCGACGGTCGAACCGAGGTAGACGGCGCCGATCTGGGCGAGCACCTGGCCGGCGCTGACCACGAGCATGAGGCCGCCGTGGCGCCAGATGTAGCCGATGTCCTGCTTGAGCACGCCGGTGTCGATGATCTCGGCGTTCAGGGTGGGCAGCCACAGGGATGCCGCGACGGCCACCATCTGCAGCACCGCGACGGCGCCGATCAGGCCCCAGTACGGCTTGATGTAGCGGTTGACGAGGGAGACGAGCATCAGTTCTCCTGACGATCTGGGCGGACGAAGCCGTGGAGCATCAGCGCGGTGACCTCGTCGAGGTCGTCGAAGTGATGGGCGGCGAGGAAGGGGTGCAGCGTGGCGAGGGCGACGGTGTGGACGAGGCTCGCGGCCCGCTCGGCGGGCACGGTCAGCTGTGCCGCGAACGGGGTGAGCAGCCCGGTGATGGCGGTGGTGACCCGATCGATGCGTTCGCGATGGGCCTCGTGGGGCGGCGGTTGGTGGCGGGGAGGGCCATCGGTCTCGCGGGTGCTGGCGTGCAGCGCGGCGAAGAACATGGTCGTGGTGCGGACGTGGTCGCGCAGCACCTCGAAGACGCCGCGGACGGCCTCGTCAAGGGTACTCGGGCGCAGTTCTTCGAGGGCCGCGACGACACCCGAGGGATCGACGACGTCTTCGATGACGGCGCACATCAACTCCTGCTTGGTGGTGAAGACGCGGAACAGGGTGCCCTCGGCGATGCCGGCGGCGTCGGCGACCTGCTTGGTGGTCACCTGGCCGCCGAGCTCGAGGATCAGGGGTCGGGCGGCGGCGAGGATGGTCGCGCGCCGCTCTTCAGGGGGAAGTGCTGGGGCCCGTGGAGTCACGACGCGAGCCTAATGAGTGAGTGCTCACTCATTCAAGCGACTTTGGTCGGAGATTGGGGCGCCGGCGGTGCGGGCTCCAGGGTCGCGTGTCCAAAAATGGCCGCTCGCGGGCCGTTGGCGCAGCTTTCCGGCGCACCTTGACCGCCCGCGACCATTTCTGGACATCGCCGGCTGCCACAATCGAGCCATGAGCCAGCCGATCGAGCCCCGCCTGGTGCCGCTGGGCGGGCATCGTGCCATGACGGTGCGCCGCACCCTGCCCTCGAAGGGGCGCGCCTTCATCGGCGCCTGGTGTTTCGCCGACCACTACGGCCCCGAGCGCACCGCGATGGACGTGGCCCCGCACCCCCACACCGGGCTGCAGACGGTGAGCTGGTTGTTCAGCGGCGAGGTCGAGCACCGCGACTCCCTGGGCTCGGTGGCGCTGGTCAGGCCGGGCGAGGTCAACCTGATGACGGCCGGCTCGGGCATCTGCCACTCCGAGGTGAGCACGAGTGATGATGCCCTGCTGCACGGGGTGCAGCTGTGGGTCGCGCTGCCCGAGGCGGCCCGACACGTCGATCGCGCCTTCGAGAGCCACGCCTGCCCGCGGCTCGAGGTGGCCGCTGGCGTGGGGGTGCGTCTGCTGATCGGCAGCCTCCCCGGGTTCCCGGCCGCAACCACGACGAGCCACTCACCCCTGCTCGGCGCCGAGATCTCCCTCGATGCCGGCGCCCGGGTCGAACTGTCCATCGAACGCGACTTCGAGCACGGCGTGCTGGTCGACGGCGGCACGGTCACCGTTGACGGCCAACCCGTCACCCACGGCCAACTGGTGCACCATGACCCCGGCGCCGACACCCTTCGCCTGGCGGCAGGGGATCGCCCCGCCACCGCCATGCTGCTCGGCGGGGTGCCGTTCGAGGATGAGGTCATCATGTGGTGGAACTTCCTGGGCCGCAGCCATGACGAGGTCGAGCAGTTCGCCCGCGAGTGGAACGAGGTCGCCGACAGGTTCGGCTCCGTCGAGGGCTACCGGCCGCACCCGGGTGGGCTCGACCGCATCCCGGCACCCGCCATGCCCCCGGGACGGCTGCTGCCCACCGTGCGCCGCGGCCGCCGCAGCTCGATCACCTGATCGGCGCCGCGGTCCAGAAATGGCCACTCGCGGGCCCGATGGCGCCGAAACCGGAGCACGAGCCCGTCGAGTGGTCATTTCTGGACCGACCAGTCTGGACCGACCAGTCTGGACCGACCAGTCTGGACCGACCACTGTGGGCCCGTACGCTGGCCCGGTGACTGATCTGGGCTGGATCGCCGACACCACCTTCGCGGCAGTGCTGTTCGACATGGACGGCACCTTGATCGACTCGACCCCCGCCGTCGAACGCTCCTGGCAGACCTGGGCGCGGGAGTTCGGCTTCGACCCCGAGGGCGTCGACCACCACGGCATTCCGGCCGAGACGACGGCCCGCCGCGTGGTCGCTCCCGATCGGGTGGACGAGGCCATCGCCCGCATCAACGAACTCGAGCTGACCGACCTCGAGGGCGTCACCCTGCTGCCCGGTGCCTTCGCCGCACTCGAGGCGCTCACCGACGACCGCCGGGCCATCGCCACCAGCTGCACCCGCCCCCTGTTCGAGGCCCGCATCACCGCCGCCGGCGCCCCGCATCTGGCCCACACCGTCACCGTGGACGACGTGGCGCGCGGCAAGCCCGAGCCTGACCCGTTCCTGCGCGCGGCCGAACTGCTCGGCGTCGACCCGACCCGCTGCCTGGTCTTCGAGGACGCCGCCGGAGGGGTCACCTCGGCCAAGGCGGCCGGCTGCACCGTGATCGCGCTGACCTCGTCGACCGGCACCGCGGACGACCTCTCCCACGCCGATCTCGTCGTCGACGGGCTCGACGCCCTGCGGTTGGTGCAGGTCGCCGACGGTGTGCGGGTGACCCTTCCCTGACGGCGCCGTCAGCCCTCAGTGGCCGCGGTCGATCCACTCCTGCAGGTGCGGGGCCTCGTCCGCAATGGTGGTGGACTCCCCGTGACCGGTGTGCACCACCGTGTCGGCGGGCAGCGTCAGCAGGCGTTCCTTGATCGACTCGATGATCGTCTCGAACGACGACCAGCTGCGGCCGGTGGCGCCTGGGCCGCCCTGGAAGAGGGTGTCGCCGGTGAAGACCACGCCCAGGTCGGGCACGTGGAAGCAGCAGGAACCCGGGGAGTGCCCGGGGGTGTGCAGCACCGTCAGGTCGATGCCGGCCACCTCGATGACCTGCCCGTCGACCAGCTCGCCGTCGGGGCCGAGATCGGGGAAGACCAGATCCCACAGCATGCGGTCGTCCGCATGCAGCCACACCGGAGCCCCGAGCCGCTCGGTGAGCTCGCGGGTGGCGCGGATGTGGTCGTCGTGGGCGTGGGTGAGCAGCACCGCCACGACGCGGCGGCCGGCCACCAGCTCGGCGATCGCGGAGTCGTCGTGCGGCGCGTCGATCACCACGCATTCATGGTCGTCGCCGACCACCCAGACGTTGTTGTCGACCTCCCAGGTGCCGCCGTCGAGCGAGAAGGTGCCCGAGGTGGTCGTGTGGTCAATGCGCGCGCTCACAGTTCCACCACCGAACGCAGCACCTCGCCGCGGTGCATCTTCGCGAACGCCTCCTCGACGTCGGTGATGCCGATCCTCTCCGAGACGAACGCGTCGAGGTCGAAGCGGCCCTGCCGGTAGAGGTCGACCAGCATGGGGAAGTCGCGCTCGGGCAGGCAGTCGCCGTACCAGGACGACTTGAGGGCGCCACCTCGTCCGAAGATCTCGATCATCGGCAGCTCGACGGTCAGCTCGGGGGTCGGCACGCCGACCAGCACCACGGTGCCCGCGAGGTCGCGCATGTAGAAGGCCTGTTCGTAGGTCTCCGGACGACCCACCGCCTCGATCACCACATCTGCTCCGTGGCCACCGGTGAGGTCGCGGACGGCCTCGATCGGGTCCTGACCACGGCTGTTGACGGTGTGGGTGGCGCCGAGGCCGCGGGCGACCTCGAGCTTGCGGTCGTCCACGTCGACGGCGACGATCGTGGTGGCACCGGCGATCCGGGCGCCCTGAATGGCGGCATTGCCGACACCACCGCAGCCGATCACGGCCACGCTGTCGCCGCGGGTCACCCCGCCGGTGTTGACGGCCGCCCCGAAACCGGCCATCACCCCGCAGCCGAGCAGGCCCACGGCGGCGGCGTCGGCGTCGGGATCGACCTTGGTGCACTGCCCGGCGGCCACCAGGGTCTTCTCGATGAACGCGCCGATGCCGAGGGCTGGGCTGAGCTCGGTGCCGTCGGTGAGCGTCATCTTCTGGGTGGCGTTGTGGGTGGCGAAGCAGTACCACGGCTTGCCCTTGCGGCAGGCGCGACACTGACCGCACACGGCGCGCCAGTTGAGCACCACGGTGTCGCCGACCGCCACCTGGGTGACGCCCTCACCGACCGCCTCGACCACTCCGGACGCCTCGTGCCCGAGCAGGAACGGGAAGTCATCGTTGATGCCACCCTCGCGGTAGTGCAGGTCGGTGTGGCAGACCCCGCAGGCCTTCACGGCGACCACCGCCTCGCCGGGCCCGGGATCGGGCACCAGGATGTCGACGAGTTCGACGGGTGCTCCCTTGGATCGGGCGATCACGCCCTTGACGGTCTGCGGCATGGCTGGCCTCTCGTTCGAAAGCTGCGTCCGCCCAGTCTTTCGCATGCGGCGCCGTCCGTGTCCAGAAGTGTCCGCTCGGTGGCCGTTGTGCCGCCGAATCGTGACATGGCGACGCCCAGTGGCCATTTTTGGACCACTGGGCGACCTGCCAAGTGCGCGTCGAGAGTTCGGACGAGCGTCGCCGCTCAGGAGGGCCGCTGCTCCTCGGCCTCACCCGACAACGGGGGCTGCTCGACCGGTGCCCACGGGTTGGTCGCCTGCGCCTGCCCCAAATCGACCTGTCCAGAATCGGTCGCGCCCGAATCGACCTGTCCAGATTCGGGATGGCCGGACTCAGCGTGTCCAGAATCGGACTCAGCAGGCTCGCCGTGTCCAGAATCGGACGCAGCGGGCGCCGGGGCGTCATCGGCCGGGCTCGGGTCGGACCCCTCCAGGGACTGCGCCGGGCTGCTGGTGAACGGGTTGGGCTCCTCCGCGACGGCCTCGAGGGTGACCGCGGTGCCGTACGCGGCCACCTCGGAGGTGCCGTCGTTGACCTTGCCACCGTCGAACCGCAGACCGACGACCGCATCGGCGCCAGCCTGCTTGGCCATGGCGACGAGGGCGTCGACCGCGTCCTGACGGGTGCCGGTGAGCACGGCCGAGAGGTCGGCACTCGGGCGCATGTCGCGCGGACGGGTGACCACCCCGATCACCTCGCCGAGCACCTCAACCACGGTGCGGCCGGGGAGGGTCTCGGTGGTCACCACCGGCAGGTCACGCTCACGGAAGGTGGCCTTGCGGGGCTCGGGCTCGGGCACCGGGGTCGCCGGCACGGGCTGCGCCGGTGGCGCCCCGAACTGCTGACCGGGCTGGCCGGGCTGTCCGTGCTGCGGGCCTCCCCACGGCTGGCCCTGCGGTGCTCCCCACCCTGGCTGCTGCGGCTGGTTCCACCCGCCTGGCTGCGGCTGCCCCTGCGGTTGACCCTGCGGCGGACGCTGCCCCGGCTGCCCGCCCCACTGACCCGGCTGGCCGGGCTGACCCGGCTGACCGGGCGGCTGGGCCGAGGGCTGGTGCTGCGGCTGACCGTACGCCGGCTGGTTGGGGGGCTGCTGGCCATACGGATTCTGGCCGTAGGGGTTCTGACCGTAAGACATGCCCCCACGATAGAACCCGGACGAGCCACCCGCCCCGACAACTGACGCGACCGTCGCCGCCCGCGCTCGATAGGCTGTCGGGGTGACCGATCAGACCACCGCCACCAGCGCCCCAGCCGACACCCCGGAGCTCACCGCTGCCGAGGTCAACGAGCAGATGCAGGTGCGCCGCGACAAGCGTGAGCGCATTCTCGCCGCCGGCGGTCAGGCCTACCCGGTCGACCTCACCCGCACCCACACGCTGGCCCAGGTGCGGGCCACCTGGGGCCACCTCACCGCCGGTGAGGAGACCACCGACGAGGTCACCATCGGTGGCCGCGTCGTGTTCATCCGCAACACCGGCAAGCTCGCCTTCGCCACCCTGCAGGACGGTTTCACCCCCGCCGACAACGGCGAACGCCTGCAGGTGATGCTCTCGTTGGCCGAGGTGGGCGACGAGGCCCTGGCCGCGTGGAAGGCCGATGTCGACCTCGGTGACCACGTCTGGGTGCGCGGCCGCGTGATCGCCTCGAAGCGCGGCGAGCTCTCGGTGATGGCCGCCGAATGGCGGATGGCGAGCAAGGCCCTTCGTCCGCTGCCGACCCTGCACAAGGAACTCTCCGAGGAGGCGCGCGTCAGGCAGCGCCACGCCGATCTGGTGGTGCGCCCCGAGGCCCGCGAGATGGTGCGCCGCCGCGCCGCGGTCACCCGGTCGATCCGCGGAACCCTCGAGCGGATGGGCTTCATGGAGGTCGAGACCCCCACGCTGCAGCTGATCCACGGAGGGGCGGCGGCTCGTCCGTTCACCACCCACCTGAACGCGTTCGACCTGCCGATGACGCTGCGCATCGCACTGGAGCTCTACCTGAAGCGCGCCATGGTGGGCGGCGCCGACCGGGTCTTCGAGCTGGGGCGTATCTTCCGCAACGAGGGCATCGACTCCAGCCACAGCCCCGAGTTCACGATGCTCGAGGCCTACCAGTCGTGGGGCAACCAGTTCACCATCGCCGAGGTGCTGCAGACCGTCATCCGCGAGGCCGCCGAGGCCGTCGGTGGCCTGCAAGTCACCACCCCCGAGGGTGCGGTCATCGACCTGGCCGCCGACTGGCAGTGGCTGGGCGTCTACCCGGGTCTGTCCGCCCACCTGGGCCGCGAGGTCACCCTCGACACCCCGCGCGCCGAGCTCGAGGCCATCGCCGCCGAGCACGAGGTCGAACTGAAGCCCGGCATGTCCGACGGCAAGGTCGTCATGGAACTCTTCGGCGAACTGGTCGAGCCCACCCTGGTGCAGCCGACGTTCGTGTGTGACTACCCGGCGATCGCGCAGCCGCTGGCTCGTCCGCACCGCGACGACCCGCGCCTGGTCGAGGCCTGGGACCTGATCATCGACGGCGTCGAGTGCGGCACCGGCTTCTCGGAGCTGATCGACCCGGTGGTGCAGCGCGAGGTGCTCACGGCCCAGTCGCTCCAGGCGGCCGCCGGTGACCCCGAGGCCATGCAGCTGGACGAAGACTTCCTGGCTGCTCTCGAACTGGGCGCGCCCCCGATGGGTGGCCTCGGCATGGGTCTCGACCGGCTGATGATGCTGCTGTCGGGTGCCGGCATTCGCGAGACCATCCTCTTCCCGCTGCTCAAGCCCCGCTGAGGCGCCGATCGGGCAGGCTGGGGGCATGAACCCCGTACCCACACCGTCCGAAACGCTGAAGAAGTACCTCACCGAGGCCCGCAGCAGCATGCTGCAGAAGCTCGAGGGGCTGGACGAGCGCGCGCTCCGCTGGCCGCACACCCCCACCGGCGCGAACCTGCTGGGCATCGTCAAGCACTGTGCCTCGGTCGAGTTGGGCTATCTGGGTGACTGTTTCGGACGACCCAGCGGCGTCCCGCTGCCGTGGTTCGACGAGGGCGCCGAGCCGAACGCCGACTTCTGGTGCACCCCGGACGAGAGCGCCGACGACATCCGGGCCCTGGTGCAGGCCGCAGCCGACTCGACCAATTCCACCCTCGATGCGCTGCCGTTGGATGCCGAGGGGCACGTGCCGTGGTGGACGGGGCGCGAGCGGGTGACGCTTCACCAGATCGCCGTGCACCTGCTCTACGACATCTCCCGTCACGCGGGGCACCTGGACATCGTCCGCGAACTCACCGACGGCAGTGTCGGGCTGCGCGCGCCGGGCGACAACCTGCCCACGATGGACTGGCCGGCCTACCGCTCGCGGCTGGAGGAGCTCGCCGACGAATCCCAGAAAGTGTCGGAGCGCCGGGGCAGACTCGGGTCATGATCGATCACTTCGGCATCAACTGCGCAGATCTGGCTGCCGCCAGCAGGTTCTACGACGCCACCCTGGGCGTGTTGGGGCATCGGCGCGTGCTCGATTTCGGTGAGGCCATCGGCTACGGCACCGACGAGCCCGATTTTTGGATCTCCACCGGTGAGGCGGCCGGCGGCCCTAACCGCGAGGTGCACGTGGCCTTCACCGCACCCGACGTCGCGTCGGTGAAGGCCTGGTATGCGGCGGCCATGGAGCTGGGGGCGGAGTCACTCCACGAGCCCCGGCTGTGGCCGGAGTACCACGCACGCTACTTCGGGGCCTTCGTCCGAGACCCCGACGGCAACAACGTCGAGGCGGTCTGCCACACGGCGGAACCGGCCTGACGGGGGCTGCTCACTTCCAGAGCGGCGTCAGCGAGAACGCGATCGCCATCAGGCCGATGCCGATCAGAATGTTCCAGTCGCCGAGGTCGCGCATCACCGGAATGCGGTAGCCGGTGATGTAGTACACGACCAGCCAGAGCACGCCCAGCAGACCGGTGGGGATGAATGCCCACGGCACCCACGAGCGGTCGGCGGGGCCGCTGAGGCGCTCCCGCTTGGCGCGCTTCTCGGCGAGCGCGGCCTTGTCCGTGGCCTTGCGCTTGCTGGCGGCGGCGGTTCGGCTCTTCGACTCTGGCACCGGGTTCCTCCCCTGATCGTGGCGCGTCCCGGGCTGCGCGGACGCTGCAGGTAGCCTAGTCGAGACACCGGGCAGCGCCCTACTCGCCGGAGCGCCGCCGCCGCCACAGCCCCAGGGAGACCCCGTGCCCGAGCCGGACGAACTCGTCGTCGGCCGCCAGCAGCCGGTGGTGCGCTCGGTGACCCAGCGGATCGCGCGGAGCGTGCGCCGGGCGCGGGTGCGCGAGCGTCGCCGTCCCGGAACCCGACGCGGACGAGCGGCCACCTTCGGCGTCGTCGCCGTGGCCGCCCTGATGGCCACCGTCGGCGCCCTCAGTTCCCACGGCAGCGACCTGCGCGCGGGCCGCAACACCGAGCTCATCGATCTGGTGCGCACCCAGGCCGGCGTGAACCGCGACCTGCAGGGGCAACTCGGCACCCTGCGCAAGGACGTGGACACGCTGTCGAAGGTGGACGCGGGCAACCCCGAACTCGCCGCCAAGCTCGAGCAGGCCTCCATCGACGCGGGCACGGTCGCCGTCAGCGGGCCCGCCATCAAGGTCACCCTCACCGATGCGCCGCTGTCGGTGCAGCCCATCGGGGTGGACGAGGATCTGCTGGTGGTGCACCAGCAGGACATCCAGATGGTGGTCAACCTGCTGTGGGCCGCGGGAGCCGAGGCGATGACGATCCAGGGGCAGCGGGTGATCTCGACCACCGGGGTGAAGTGCGTCGGCAACTCCGTGGTGCTGCACGGCATTCCTTATGCGCCGCCCTACGAGATCGTCGCGATCGGTGACGCCGGCATGCTGTTGGGCACCCTCGACACCTCCGAAGACGTGCACATCTACCGTCAGTACGCCGACCGCTATCAGTTGGGCTGGAAGCAGGAGAACATCGGCCGGGTCTCGATGCCCGCCTACACGGGCACCACCACGCTGTCGGACGCCAAGCCCGGCTCCTGACCCCCGTCTGGGGTGCGCGGGCGCGGCGGTCCAGAAATGGCCCCTGGATCGCCGTCTGGCCCGAAAACCGGCGCCAACGGACGTTGAGTGACCATTTCTGGACATGCGCGACAATGAGTCATGCGCATCCTCGTCATCGACAACTACGACTCGTTCGTCTACAACCTGGTGCAGTACCTGTACCAGCTCGACGCCGAGGTCGAGGTCTGGCGCAACGATGACTCCCGCCTGGGCGAGGCCGGCTTCCACGAAGGCTTCGACGGCATCCTGCTGTCACCCGGCCCCGGTACCCCCGAGGACGCCGGCGCCTGCATCGACATCGTGCGCTCCCTGACCGGGACGATCCCGATCTTCGGGGTCTGCCTGGGGCTGCAGTCGATGGCGGTCGCCTACGGCGGCACCGTCGATCGCGCCCCCGAGCTGTTGCACGGGAAGACCTCGCAGGTCTTCCACGAGCAGGCCGGGGTCTTCCGCGGCCTGCCGAGCCCGTTCACCGCGACCCGCTACCACTCGTTGGCGATCGTGCCAGAGACGTTGCCCGACTGCCTGGTCGTCACCGCCCGCACCGAGTCGGGCGTGATCATGGGCGTGCGCCACCGCACCGAGCTCGTCGAGTCGGTGCAGTTCCACCCCGAGAGCGTGCTCACCGAACACGGCCACCTGATGCTCGCCAACTGGCTCGCCGACTGTGGCGACGAGGGCGCGCCGGCCCGCGGTGCCGATCTGCGACCGCTGATGACGGCCCAGGCTTGACCCTCAGCCGCCCGTACCGCTCGAACTCGCCGACGGGTCGGCGGACGACGCGTCCCCGCTCGGCGTGCTCGGAGGCGGCGTGGGCTTCGCTTTGGCCACCTCGAGGGTGACCTTGTCGGTCGGCTTGATCTCCTTGGCCTCGGCCGGATCGACCCCGATCACGGTGCCTGGAGCCGCGGAATCGGTCTCGGTCTCCTTGATCTTGACGTTGGTGAAGCCCGCCGTGGTGAGCCGATCCTGGGCCACGGCCACGGAGACGCCCACCACCTGGGGGATCGCCACCGTGTCCTTCTTGACGCCGAGCGTCACCGTGACGAACTTGTCGCGGCTCAGGGTGTTCCCGTCGGTCGGGTTCTGGTCGATGACCTTGCCCACCTCGTTGTCATTGGGGGTCGCCTTGGTGCGCACGGTGATGTCGGGGAATCCCGCGCTCTGCGCCGCGGTGCGGGCCTCGGTCTCGTCCATGCCGCTCAGGTTGGGGACGGGCGCCTCGGTCGGTGACAGGTAGATCACGACCTCCTTGCCCTCGGGCACCTCGGCTCCCTCGGCCGGGTCGGTGGTGACCACCATGCCCGGCTTCTGGGCGAGCGACTCGGGGCTCACGGGGGCTGTCTCGGTGCGGCTGGTGAACCCGGCCGCCTGCAGGGCCTGTTTGGCGACCGCCTCGGACTTGCCGACCAACCCCGACGGGATCTGGCCCGTCTTCACGCCGAGATTGATGGTGATGTCGACGGCCGTGCCCTCGTTCACCATCTTCAGCGGCTCGGGGTTCTGCTTGGTGACCTGGTTCTTGGTCTCGTCGGGGCCGTTCACCTCGGTGACCTTGCCCACCTTGAGCCCGGCGTTGATGATCTGCGACTCGGCGCTGGCCCGGTTCGAGCCGATCACCGAGGGCACCCGCGCTTGCGCCGGGGGCGGCGGGGTGTCGTCGGAGAAGACCTGCCAGGCGCCGTAACCGATCACGCCGGCCAGCAGCAGCACCAGCGCGATCACGAGCACCAGCCCGCGCCGACGCCTCGGCTGATCGTCCACCGCCGTCATCGTGCCCGTGTCGCGGCCGGCCGGCATGAACGTGCCCGTGTCGGTCACCGCCTGCTGCGTTCCGGTGGACGACGCGCCGTACCGCGGGCCACCGAGGGCAGCCGCGCCACCCGCACCCGCACCAGCCGCACCCACACCGGCAACACCCGCACCGGCGGCCGCCAGTCCGGCACCGGCCACGGCCGTCCCCATCAACTGGGTGGGCGCCGAGGCGGTGTCGGGGGAGGCCGGGGTCGTCGGCGAGGGGGCGGTCACGGGTTCACCGGCCAGCAACCGACCGATGTCCTCCCGCATGGCCCGCGCGTCCTGGTAGCGGTCGGCCGGGCTCTTGGAGAGCGCCTTCAGCGTGATGGCGTCCATCGCCGGGGTGATCTCGTGGTCGAGCTGGCTGGGCGGCACCGGCAGTTCGCGCACGTGCTGGTAGGCCACCGAGACCGGCGAGTCACCGGTGAAGGGGGGTCGTCCGACGAGCAACTCGTAGAGCAGGCATCCGGCGGAATAGATGTCGGAGCGCTGGTCGACGGTCTCACCGCGCGCCTGCTCGGGCGACAGGTACTGCGCGGTGCCGATCACCGCGGCCGTCTGGGTCATGGTGGCCGAGGTGTCGGCCACGGCGCGGGCGATGCCGAAGTCCATCACCTTGACCTGCCCCTGCGGGGTCAGCATCACGTTGGCCGGCTTGATGTCGCGGTGCACGATGCCCGACTTGTGCGAGTAGGCCAGCGCGTCGAGCACACCCGAGACGAACTCCAGCGCCCGCTCGGGCAGAATCTTGCGGCCGTCGCGCAGCACGTCGCGCAGCGTGTGACCCTGCACGAGTTCCATGACGATGTAGGGCACGTGCACGCCCGTGGAGTCGTCCATCTCTTCGCCGGTGTCGTAGACGGCGACGATGTTGTGGTGGTTCAACCCCGCCGCGGCCTGCGCCTCACGCCGGAAACGGGCCTGGAACGTGGGGTCGGACGACAGGTCCGCGCGCAGCCGCTTCACGGCGACGTCGCGGCCGAGTCGGGAGTCGCGGGCCTTCCACACCTCGGCCATGCCACCACGGCCGATCACGGAATCCAGCAGGTAGCGGCCACCGAGCAGCGTTCCTGAGCTGGTCATCGGCGTCCTCCTTCCTTGGACGTCGGCATCGGGACTGATTGTGCCTGACGTGGATGAGAGTCGGTTGAGAGAACCGGACGAGTCTGCGCGAGTGGGGGCATGCTGGGCTTCCTCATGACTGCACCGCCTTGATGACGCTGGCGGCGATGGGGCCGGCGAGTCGTCCGCCGGCGATGTCGGAGCGTTCGATGTCTGCTTCTTCGATGAACACGGCCACGGCCACCTTCGGGTCCTCCGAGAACGCCACGAACCAGGCGTAGGGCGGGCGCTTGGGGTCGGACTGCGCGGTGCCGGTCTTGCCGCCGACGACCGTGCCCTCGATCTGGGCCTTGGTGCCGGTGCCGCCCTCGACGACGCGCACCATCATCTGCTGCATCTGCTGGGCGGTCTCGGGCTTCATCACCTGCCCGATGGGGGTGGGGCGGTGCGAGCTGACCAGTTGCAGGTTCGAGCCGCGCACCTCCGAGACGAGGTAGGGCTGCATCTGCTTGCCGTCGTTGGCGATCGCGGCGACCACCATGGCCATCTGCAGCGGGCTGGCCGCGACCTCGTACTGGCCGATCGCCGACAGCGCCAGCTGCGGCTGGTCGGTCTTCGACGGGAACCGGGAGTTCACCCACGGCACGTCGGTGGTGGCCTCGTGGTTGAACCCGAACTTCTCGGCCTGCTCGGTCAGCGACTGCGACCCGAGGTCGAGGCCCAGCTGCGCGAACGCGGTGTTGCACGAGTTCATCAGCGCCTGCTCGAGCGAGATGGTGGTGTCGCCACAGTCGACCTGGTTGGTCAGCACGCGGGTCGACTGCGGCAGCCGCAGCGCCCGCTTCGAGGCGATCTGGGACGACGGCGTCAGGTTCAGCTTCTCGATGGCCGCCGTCGCGGTGACCAGCTTGAAGACCGACCCCGGGGGGTAGATCTCCTTGCTGGCCCGGTTCTTCAGCGGCCCGTCGGGGTTCTTGACCAGCGCGTTCCAGGCCGCCGTCGCCTTCGGCAGGTCGTTGGACGACAGCGTGTTCGGGTCGTAGCTCGGCAGCGACACGTTGGCCAGCACGGCGCCGGTCTCGTAGTTCAGGGCTACCACGGCACCCTTGCGCCCGGCCAGCCCGTCCCACGCGGCCTGCTGCGCCTTGGGGTTGATGGTGGTCTGCACCGAGGCACCCTTGGGTTCGCGGCCCGACAGGGTGGCGATCAGCCGGTCGATGGCCTGGGACTCGTCGGTGCCGGCCAGTTGCTGGGTGTAGTTCAGTTCCACCCCGGACGAGCCGAAGTCATAGGCGTACCACCCGGTCACGGAGGCGTACAGCTCCGGTTGGGAGTAGGTGCGCTGGTACTTGAACCGACCGCTGGTGGCCTTCGACTGCGCCAGCGGGGTGTTGCCGACCAGGATCGCGCCCCGGTCGCGGGCGAACTCGGCGTCACGGACGCGTCGGTTGCGCACGTCGCCGTTGAGGTCGGGGTAGCGCACCACCGCCGTGAAGGTGATGTTGGCCAGCAGCGCGAAGATCATCACGGCGGCCACGACGGCGACCTTGCGGATGGGTCCGTTCATGCCGTCACCCCCCCAGTGGTGGCCCCGCGCGTGGTGGCCCGCGTGGTGGCCCCCCGAGTGGCGGGCCGGGCGGTGAGCAGCTGGGTCTCGTCAGCCCGCAGATCGGTGGCGGTGGGTTCGTCCAGACTGATGGCGGTCTCGACGGGGCGGCGGGCGTGATGGCTGATCACCATCATGGCGCCGATGATCGTCCAGTTGGCGATCATGGACGAGCCGCCCTGGCTCATGAAGGGCGTGGTCAGGCCGGTCAGCGGCAGCAGTCGGGTGACGCCGCCGATGATCGCGAAGACCTGCAGGGCGAAGGTGAACGACAGGCCACAGGCCAAGAGCTTCAGGTAGGGATCGTGGCTGGCGAGCGACATCCGCAGGCCGCGGGCGACGATGAAGGCGTAGAGCATCACCACGGCCACCAGCCCGAACAGGCCCACCTCCTCACCGATCGCGGCCGAGATGAAGTCCGACTTCGCCAGCGGGGTCAGCCCGGGCCGGCCCAGACCCCAGCCTCGTCCGGTCAGACCTCCCCAGGCCATGCCGAACTGGCCCGAGATCACCTGCAGGTTCTGCTCGTAGTTCTCGAAGGGGTGCAGCCACGAGCTCACCCGCACCTTGACGTGCCCGGTGAACAGGTAGGCGCCGATGCCGCCGATGACCATCAGCAGTGCGCCGACGATCGGCCAGCCGGGGCGCTCGGTGGCGACGTAGAGCATGATCACGAAGAGCCCGAAGAACAGCAGGGCGGTGCCGAGGTCGTTCTGGAAGACGAGCACCAGCATGCAGGCCACCCACATCAGGGCGATCGGCCCGAGGTCACGCAGCCGGGGGAACTGGATGGGGCCCAACCGGAAGCCCGACAGCGCCAGCACCTCACGCTTCTCGACCAGGTAGGCGGCGAAGGCGAGGGCCAGCAGGATCTTGGCGACCTCGCTGGGCTGGAAACTCATGGGGCCGATGCGGATCCAGATGTTGGCGCCCATGGTCTCGACACCGATGCCCGGCATCAGCGGCAACAGCAGCAGCGCCACGCCGGCGATGAACAGCAGGTAGGGGAAGCGCTGCAGTCGCCGAGGGTCACGGACGAACACGATCACAGCCGCGAACAACGCCATGCCCAGGCCCGTCCAGACGAACTGCAGCGTGGCGTCATGCCTGATGGGGTCGGGAATCTGGTCGATCCGGTGGATCATCGCCAACCCGAGCCCATTGAGGGCGACCACGCAGGGCAGGATCAGCGGGTCGGCGTAGGGGGCGCGCCAACGCACCACCAGGTGGCACAGCACCGACATGCCGATCCACAGCAGGCTGACCCGCATCCAGCTGGTGGGGGCGTGGCCGTAGAGGTTGATCTCGGTGAGCAGCCAGCCGCCGAGACCGATCAGGCAGGCGAGCAGCACCATCAGCAGTTCGACGTTGCGTCGCTTGCGGTAGACCACCAGCCGGGTGGCCGCACCCGTGGGGAGGGTGGCGCTGCTCATCAGCACTCCCCGTTCGTGGTGCTCCCCGACGTGCTGGTGGCCGAGGGGGTGCCGGACGAGGCGGATGCGGTGGACGAAGGCGACGTGCTCGTCGAGGAGGATGCGCTCGCCGAGCCCGCGGGAGTCGCGGACGTCGGGGTCGCGGACGAGGGGCTGGGTGTCGGGGTCGGACTGGGTGTGGGTGTCGGGCTGGGTGTTGGCGTCGGGGCGCAGGTGCCCGCCACGCGGCGCAGCTGGTCGAGGGCGCTGGCGGCTTCGTCCGCGTTGTGCACCCGGAAGCTGGCCTGCACCCGCTCGCGGTGGTAGCGCGGCAGTTCCTGGGTGACGATGTCGGTGGACTCGTCGAGGTGGCTCAGCGGCAGCACGGGCACGTTGACGCCGCGGAAGACGCCGACGGTGCCGGCGTTGTCGGCCACGTAGTACTGCGTCTGGCTCCAGCGGTAGCCGCCGTAGCCGAGCCCGCCCAGCAGTGCCAGCACCAGCACGGTGATGATCAGTCCGCGCCATCGCCTCGGGCGCTCCAGGGTGGGGGAGTAGCGCTCGATCTCGGGGTCGGACGACTGCACGGGCCCCGCCGAGGGGGCGGGCGCGGTCGGGGTGTGCGCCGAACCGTCGTCGTGGTCGTCGGGCGCGGCGGCGGCCACCGGCTCGGGAACGTGCGGGTCGGGCAGCTCGTCCGCGGCGCCGATCACCATCGGAGCGCGGGCGTCGAGGGCATCGTCCTGGGCGACGATGCGAGCCATCGAGATGGTGATGTTGTCGGCGCCTCCGCCCTCGTGGGCGGCCCTGACCAGCAGGTCCATGGCCTCGTCGAGGTCGTCGCGGTCGAGCGAGGTGGCGATCACGTCGTCGGTGGTGAACCCGCACAGGCCGTCGGAGCAGAACAGCACCACATCGCCCTCGCGCACGTCGAGGGAGAACGTGTCGGGTTCGTGGTTGGGGTGCCCATTGAGCACCTTCAGCACCAGCGAGCGGTGGGGGTGGACGAGGGCCTCGTCCTCGGTGATCTTGCCCTCGTCGACCAGCGACTGCACCCACGAGTGGTCGTGGGTGAGGCGGGTCAGGGTGCCGTCGCGGAAGAGGTACCCGCGGGAGTCGCCGATGTGCACGATGCCAAATTGCTCGCCCGAGAAGAACCCGCCGCAGAAGGTGGTGCCCATGCCGTCGAGGCTGTGGTCGGCCGCCACCAGCCGGGTGAGCACCTCGTTGGACGAACGCATGGCGTCCCCCAGGTGGGTGATCAGGTCGCTGCTGGCGAAGCGGCCGTCGGCCCGCGCCACCTGGTGGATGGCCACCGCCGAGGCCAGGTCGCCCGCCGCGGCGCCACCCATGCCGTCGGCGATCACGAGCGCGGTCGGCGACGCGTAACCGGAGTCCTGGTTGTTCTTGCGCACCAGGCCCGTCTCGGAGTGCGCGCGGAAGTCGAGGGAGAACATCAGGCGTCGAGCCTCATCTGGGTGCGGCCGATGCGAATCACGTCGCCGGGTTTGACCGGTTGGGCCTCACGGATCAGCTGGGTGTTGAGGGCGGTGCCGTTGGTGGAACTCAGGTCTTCCAGCCACCAGATGCCCTGGTCGTCCTGCAGCAGTTGGGCGTGCCGGGTCGAGGCGTAGTCGTCGTCGAGGTTGAGTGCCGAGTCGGCGGCTCGTCCGAGACCGACCACCCCCGACAGCGGGATCGACAGCCCGGTCTGGCGGCCTTCGACCACCGTCAACCGGGTGGGCACGGTCGCAGCCTCGCCCTTGCGTCGGCGTCGGGGCGCGCCACCGCGGCCGCGGGCGACCCCAGTGCTCGAGAGGGGGGTGCTCGAGGGTCCGGCGCTCGAGGCGGTCACGCTACGTCCGAACATGTCAGCCCGGATCACCTGCGCCGCGAAGATGATGAAGGCCCACATCACGACGAGGAAGGCCACCTTCAGGGCGGCGACGACGAGTTCACTCAAAAGCGCTCCCGGGTCAGGACCCGACCGGGGCGTGCACCAGCATGCGGGTGCTGCCGATCTCGAGGCGGGTGCCGTCGGTGATCTGGGCCTGGCGGCACTTCTGCCCGTTGACGGTGATGCCGTTGGTCGAGCCCAGATCCTCGATGGAGATCGACTGCCCCGAGACGTGGATCATGGCGTGCTTGCGGCTGATGCCGGGATCGTTGATGCGCAGGTCGGCCTCGGAGCCGCGGCCGATGAGCAGGCCCGGCGCCACCAGCGGGTGCCGCACACCGTTGACCTCGAGCACCAGCTTCGGGGCGGCGCCCATCACGTGGGTGTGGTCGGAGGTGTCCTGCGAGTTCAACACGGCCTGCCCGCGCTCGACGCCGGCCGACGCGTGGCTCTCGACGGTGAAGCGGCCCGTGGGCAGGCTCTCGTCCAGTTCGTACTCGATGACGATCGGCCCGTTGAAGACGTAGCGCCGCTCGCCCGCGTGCTCGCGCAGTTCGGGGATGATCTCGGCGTTCAGGGTCTTCGAGTAGGGGGCGAGGCGGTCATGGTCGCGGGGTGAGAGGCCGACGACGAAGTGGTTGGGCACCAGCCGCTTCTCGCGGCTCAGGACAGTGGCCCGGGCGTCGAGCTCGCGCTGCAGGCGGGCGGCGATCTCGACGGGCTCGACGTCGCCCTTGAAGGCGCGCGCGAAGACGCCGTTGACGGCTCCTTCGATCTTCTGCTCGATCTTGTCCAGCAGACCCATGCGTGCTCCTTCCAGTGCAGCCGACCATGTGGTGCATCCCCTCGATCTTACGCAGGCACCGTACCGGGCCGCGTGAGCCACTCGGCTGTCTCAAGCGTGGCTGGAGGGTCGAGTGGCCCTCAAGCCAGGGGAAGGCTCCGGCGAATCGGCGGCTCGTCGGTGGTGTTGATCAGGAACTCTGCGGCCCGGGTCAGGTAGTCACGCAGGGCGGCGTCGTACTCAGGGCCGAGTTCGATCTGGTCGACCGCCCCCAACATGTGGAACAGCCAACGGTCGGCGGCCTCGCGGGTGACGGCGAACGGGGCGTGTCGAATCCGCAGGCGGGGGTGGCCGCGCTGCTCGTGGTAGTCCGACGGCCCGCCCCAGTACTGCTCGAGGAACATCCGCAGGCGATCCTCGGCGGGGCTGAGGTCCTCCTCGGGGTACATCGGGCGCAGCAGGGGGTCGTCCTTGACGCCGGCGTAGAACAGGTGCACCAGCCGGGTGAACGTCTCCCGGCCGCCCATGGCCTCGTAGGGGGTGGTCGGACTGGCCTGGTCGCTCGGGGGTGTCTGGTCGGCGGAACTCATGCGCCGATTCTCCCAGACGTCGACACCTGCACAGTTGCGTCCAGAACTGTCCCCGCGAGCGCGCCGGTGGGCGGAATCTGGTCGCGATCGCGATCCAGCGGCCATTTTTGGACAGCCCGCTCCGAGTACGCTCGGCTGGCGAGGAAAGGGGTCGGCTCATGCACTGGTTCGAGGCGGTCATGCAGGTCGTCGACCTTCTGGGGGTGCTCGGCAATGCCATCCTCGGCGGCATGGCGGCCAGGGCGGCACGCCTCGACTTCGTGGGGTTCGCGATCGTGGCGGTGATCTCCGGGCTGGGTGGCGGCATGATCCGCGACGCCCTGCTCGGTGGCGGGCCGGTGGTCGCGTTGACCAACCCGTTCTACCTGGGCACGGCCCTGGTCGGGGCCGTGGTGGCCTTCGGAGTGAACTTCTCGGCGAAGATCCCGCGCCGCACCCTGGTGCTGCTTGATGCGCTGGCCGTCGGGTGTTGGGGAGCCGTCGGTGCCACCAAGGGGCTCGCGCACGGGCTGTCGTGGCTGGCGGCGATCCTGCTGGGGGTGGTCACGGTCGTCGGTGGCGGCATGGTGCGCGACGTGATGCTGATGAAACGCCCGGTCGTGCTGGGCGGCAACACCCTCTACGCCACCAGCGCCTTCGCGGCGGCCACGGTGATGGTCGGGGCGGCCGAGCTCGGTCACCCGCAGGTGGGCGTCGCCCTGGCGCTGGCCGTGGGTGCGGGGCTCTCCCTGGGAGCGAGAAGGTTCGGCTGGCGGCTGCCCACGGAGGCACGCACCGTGCAGTTCCCACCGGTTCGCTTCACCCGAACGCGAAAGTCCCGGGGCATCCGTTGATGATGCCCCGGGACTCCCTCGGCTGACCGGTCTCGGGTGTCAGCTGACCTCGGTCGGGGTGACAGGATTTGAACCTGCGACCTCGTCGTCCCGAACGACGCGCGCTACCAAGCTGCGCCACACCCCGAAGCCCTCAGTGAGGGCCATCGGCAACTGTAGCCCACCCGTTGCCCGCACCACCAACTCGCGGCGCCGCTGGGCATCCCGAGGGCGGTGTCGGGCTCAGCCGCGGCGTGCGGTCAGCGTGAGCAGCGTCGCCTCGGGACGGCAGAACGTGCGGTAGGGAGCGTACGGCGAACTGCCCAGGCCGGCCGAGACGTGCAGCCACGCGCTGCGCCCCCCGCTGGTGTGCCGGTGCAGGCCCTTGACCCGGGGGGCGTCCAGATCACAGTTGGTGATCAGGGCACCCGTGGGCAGGCAGACCTGACCCCCGTGGGTGTGGCCCGCGAACATCACCTCAACCCCGTCGGCCGTCATCGCGTCGAGCACCCGCAGGTAGGGGGCATGCGTGACCCCGACGGTGAGTGCCGCTGCAGGGTCGACCGGGCCGGCGACCTTGGCGTA
This sequence comes from Aestuariimicrobium soli, assembly GCF_051192575.1. NCBI lineage: Bacteria > Bacillati > Actinomycetota > Actinomycetes > Propionibacteriales > Propionibacteriaceae > Aestuariimicrobium > Aestuariimicrobium soli. The sequence continues at coordinate 168,560 of NZ_JBPJSQ010000003.1, forward strand.
CCTGTCCTGGTTGATGTGGGCGTCGTCGGTGCCGCGGAAGGCGATCGTCCGCCCGGCGACCTCGACCTCTGCGCGACGGTTGGTCAGGTCGACCCACCCGCGCTCCGAGAAGGCCGCGCGCAGGTCACGCCACGGCAGCTCGACCTTCTGCGGCGCCCCGGCGAGAGCCGGCACCCCGAGGTACCGAAGGGGGTTCTTGAAGGTCGGCGCGTAGTAGTCGTTCGAGCCGAACACGAACACCCCGGGCACGTCGAGCAGGGCGCCCAGACTGCGCAGCAGGGGAGGCACCGCGGCGGCCGACGACAGATTGTCGCCGGTGTTGACCACCAGATCGGGTGCCAGGTCGGCCAGACCCGCCAGCCAGTCGAGTTTCGTCCGCTGGGAGGGCAGCAGGTGAATGTCGGACAGGTGCAATACCCTGACCGGCGACGACCCGGGCGCGAGCACCGGGCAGCTCACCTCGCGGAGCGTGAACCGTCGCGTCTCGATGTTGGCCCAGGCCAGCACCCCGGCACCCGCGACGGCTCCACCGGCCGCCACGAGGGCGGCCGTCGTCAGACCCCGCATCAAGGCTTCTTCTTGCCGGGCTTGCTCGGCGCCGTGGAGGCCTGGGTGCTCGTCTTCGAGGCGGTGGGCTTCGACGCGGACGACGTCGGGGCCGACGGCGACGACTTGGTCGGCTTCGGTTTCGGCTGGGGCCGCGGTCCGCTCGAGAGGACGAAGGTCACGTCCTGACCCATGCGGACGGTGCCCGTCGGGTAGTACCGGCCGGTCCAGACACCCCGGGGGAGCGACGAGTACTCGTACACCCGCACCGGGTTGAGCCCGGCCTTGCGCACCTCGTCCTCGGCCGCCGCCAGCGGCATGCCGCCCAGGTCGGGAACCTTGACCGGCTTGCCCTTCAGCACGTCGTCGCTCGGGGCCACGAAGGCGGTCTTGGGCTTGCCCTTCAGGGCCGAGGCCATGGCGACCTTGTAGATGCGGCCAGCGTCACCCGAGCCTGATCCCTCGAGGTAGGTGCCACTGGGGAGTCGGATGCCCTTCAGCGAACGGCGGCGGTTCTTCCAGTAGTCGGTGCCCTTGTCGACCGAGATCATCGCGATGCCGGCCATCTCTGGGGTGTAGCCCGCGAACCAGACCGACTCGTTCGACTCGGTGGTGCCGGTCTTGCCGGCCTGCGGGTAGCCGCCGGGAATCAGCGCGCGGGCGCCGGTGCCGGGGTACTTCATCACCTGCGAGAGCACGTAGTTGGTGCCGTCGGCCACGGCGGCCTCCATCACCTTCTGGCACTTGGCCGTGGGGACGGCGTACTTCTTGCCGGACTTGCTGCTGACCGTGGCGAGGATCAGGGGGTTGCAGCGCACGCCTCGGTTGGCGAACGTCGCGTAGGCCTGTGCCATCGACAGCGGGGTCACCTCGGCCGAACCGAGGATGAACGACAGGTTGGCCGACTGGGTGGTCATCGGCTCGCCGTTGGCGAGCTTGGCCCCGGCACGGTCGGCCATCTTGGTGACGTTGCAGTTGCCGACCGAGGCCGCCAGCGGCACGAAGAACGTGTTCACCGAGCCCTGAGCCGCCTGCACCATCGTGATCTGGCGGTTGTCGTAGCCGCGCACCGAGTTCGTCACCTTGTACGGGGTCACTTGGCGGACGAGCCCCTCGCAGCTCATGAACGAGGTGCCCGTCATGTCGGCCGTCGACTTGGCCAGCATCTTCGAGTTGGGCGTCATGCCCTTCTCGAGGGCGGCGGCGATGCCGAAGGCCTTGAAGGTCGAGCCGCCTTGGAAGCCCTGGGCGTCGCCCATGGACTTCTCGACGTTGTAGTTCAGGAAGGTCTCGCCGCGGCCGGTACCCATCTTGGGTCGCGACTGGGCCATGGCCACGATCAGGCCGGTCTTGGGCTGCACCAGCACCGAGGTCGAGATCACCGGGTCGGTGGGCGAGACCATGGCCGTGATGGCCTGCTCGGCGGCGCGCTGGGTCTTCGGGTCGATCAGCGTCTGGATCGTCAGACCGCCTCGCTTCAGGGTGCGCTCACGCTCGTCCGCTGTCTTGCCGAGGGAGGGCATCTGGTCGGAGAGCAGCACGCGGCGCACGTAGTCGCAGACGTGGGGGTAGGGGGAGCTGATGCAGCCGTTGGGGGCCGCGACCACGCGCGAGGGCGAGAACGGCACCTTTTTGGCGGCATCGGCGTTGAGCTGCGAGACCACGTTCAGGTCGGCCATGCGCTGCACCACCACGTTGCGGCGGTTGATGGCCTGCTGCGGGTAGAGGCGGGGGTTGGTGGCGTTCGGGTTCTGCACGAGACCGGCAAGCATGGCGGCCTGCGAGAGGTTCAGCTTGTCGGCCGAGGTGTTGAAGAAGCGCTTGGCGGCGGCCTGCACCCCGTAGGCGCCGTCGCCGTAGTAGGCGATGTTGAGGTAGCGCTCGAGGATGATCTTCTTGGCGTTCGGGCCGAGGCTCTTCTCGAGAGCGATGGCGTAGCGCAGCTCGCGAACCTTGCGGGAGACCGTCTGCTCCTGCGCCTCGCGCATCGCCTCCTCGTCGTTGTTGTTCTGCGCGTCCTGCACCAGCACCTGCTTCACGTACTGCTGGGTGAGCGTCGAACCGCCCTGGGTGTTGCCACCCGTCGAGTTGCGCACCAGCGCGCGAAGCGTGCCCTGCAGGTCGATGGCACCGTGCTCGAAGAAGCGGTGGTCCTCGATCGCGACCTGCGCCTGCTGCATCATCGGGCTGATCTTGTCGAGGGTGACGTACTCGCGGTTCTGGTCGTAGAACGTCGCCAGCACCTGGCCGTCGGCCATCAGCACCCGGGAGACCTCGGACTGAGGGGGAATGTCCAGTGCCGCCGGCAGGTCTTCGAGGCTGTTCGCCCCGGCCTTGGCCACGCCGCCGGCCATCGCCACGTAGGGAACCGCCAGTCCGGCGGTCAGCAAACCGCACAGCACACTGACGGCGCCGAACATCGCCAGGGCATACGCCTTGCTCGCCTTGGTTGCACTCATGATTCCCAGAGTACGTGACCGATTCGGCATTTCCCGCACCGTCGGTGCGGTCCAGAAGGGGTCGCCCGCGCTCGCCGGAGCCGCGAATCCGCCCCCTGACGACGACCAGCGGACGAATCTGGACGCACTACGCTGAGCCCCATGACGAAATGGGAGTACTTCACCGCGCCGATCCTCACCCACGTCTCGACGCAGATCCTGAACAACTTCGGGGCCGACGGCTGGGAGCTCGTGCAGATCGTTCCCGGGCCCAACCCCGAGAACCTGGTCGGCTACTTCAAGCGCCCCATCCAGGACACCAAGGGCGGTGCCCAGAGCCAGGGTGCCCAGTGACCTCACCCTCGCAGCGACTGGCCGAACTCGGCCTGAGCCTGCCGCCCGTCGCGACCCCGCTGGCCGCCTACACCCCGGCCACCCGCGTGGGCAGCCAGGTGTTCACGTCGGGCCAACTGTGCACCGTCGACGGGGTGCTCGTCGCCACCGGCAAGGTGGGTGCCGAGGTCAGTGCGGACGACGCCACCGCCGCCGCGAAGGTCAGCGCCCTCAACGCGCTGGCGGCCGCGGCCCAGGTCGCCGGGGGTCTTGATGCGATCACCCGGATCGTGAAGCTGGTCGTCTTCGTGGCCTCCGCACCCGATTTCACGGGTCAGCCGGCCGTCGCCAACGGGGCTTCGCAGTTGCTCGGTGAGATCTTCGGTGAGGCCGGGGTGCACGTGCGGTCGGCCGTCGGGGTGGCCGTGCTGCCGCTCGACGCGGCCGTCGAACTCGAGCTGGTCGTCGAGACCGCCTGAGACGCCTTCAGTTCGTGCGGGAGGTCAGTCGTCCGAGGTCATGAATGGTGACCGAGCGGCTGTGCACCGACAGGATGCCGCGCTGCTCGAACTCGGTCAGCGCCTTGTTGACGCTCTCGCGGCTGGCGCCGACGACCTGGGCCAGCTCGGCCTGGGTGAGGTCGTGGTTGACCTCCCAGCCGAGCGGGGTCGACCGTCCGAAGCGGTCGCACAGCGAGACCAGCAGCGCCGCCAGTCGCCCCGGAACGTCGGAGAGAATGAACCGGGCGCTCTGGTTGTCGCTGCGACGCAGCCGGGTCGCCATCTGCCGCAACAGCGCCTGGGCGACGTCGTGGCGCTGCTCGACCAGGGTGCGCAGCGCCCTCCCCGGAATGCGCAGCACCCGGCAGGCGGTCTGCGCGGTGGCCGTCGTCGAGCGGTGGCCCTCGTCGAAGACCGACAGTTCACCGAACATCTCGCCCGGACCCATCAGCCACAGGAGCGACTCGCGCACCTGCACCGCCTGGGCTCGGCGGCGCAGTTCCTTGACGGTCACCTTGCCGCGGATCGGCGGCAGGGGCGGCGGCTGGTGGCGCGCCGCCCGGGTCAGCTTCACCTTGCCCTCGAGCAGCAGGTAGACCTCGTCGGCCGGGTCGCCCGTCACGAACAGCGTCGCGCCCTTGGCCAGCTCCACGAGGCTCGCTCGCTCGAGCACGGCGTGTCGTCCCTCGTCCGGAAGGTCGGCGAGGAACGGAACGGACGAGACATCAATGGGCAACGGACTCTCCTGCGGTACAGCGTGAGGCGACAGTCTACCGAGGTCACATCGGCCGTCGGCGCCCCGGGTGGGTCATCGTGTTGGTCATCACGCGGGTCATCACGGGGGGCATCGGTCGGGGCGTCGGGAGTCGCGGCTCGGCGGCTACTCTGGCGGGGTGGTGACCTCGACCCGCGACCGCGCCCAGCGCGCGCACCGACTGCTCGCCGAGTGCTACCCGCAGGCCCGGTGCGAGCTCGATTTCGCGACCCCTCTCGAGCTGCTGGTGGCCACCGTGTTGTCGGCGCAGTCGACCGATCGGCGGGTCAACGCGATCACCCCCGCGCTGTTCGCGCGCTACCCCACAGCGCTCGACTACGCGCAGGCCGACGCCGGCGACCTGGAGGAGATCATTCGTCCGACGGGGTTCTTCCGGTCGAAGACGACCTCGCTGATCGGCATCGGACGAGCGCTGGTCGACCGGTTCGACGGCGTCGTGCCCGGTGCCCTCGACGACCTGGTGACGCTGCCGGGGGTCGGGCGCAAGACGGCCAATGTGGTGCTCGGCAACGCGTTCGGGGTGCCCGGCATCACTCCCGACACCCACTTCATGCGTGTCACCCGACGCCTGGGTTGGACGACCGCGACCAAGCCCGACGCCGTCGAGTCGTCGGTCGGTGAGCTGTTCGACCCCGACGTCTGGGTGATGCTCTGCCACCGCGTGATCTGGCACGGTCGCCGGCGCTGCCACGCGCGCAACCCCGCCTGCGGGGCCTGCCCGGTGGCCGAACTGTGCCCCTCCTTCGGCGAGGGCGAGACCGACCCGGTGAAGGCGGCCCGGTTGGTGAGGGAGCCCCGCGGATGAGGGGCCGTCGACCCGGGGTGCGAGCGGCCGCCGTGGCCGTGGGGCTGCTGCTGGCGGCGGCCGGGTGCTCGTCCGCGCCGGGCACCACGAACGAACTGCCCACGCCGACCGTGGGCGACCACGACCCCGACCTGCGCGCCGAGCGCAAGGCCGCGGGGATTGCGGACTGCCCGCGCACCATGCCGAACCAGCCCGCCGTGGTCGACGGCCTGCCCCCGTTGACGCTGCCGTGCCTGGGTGGTGGCTCCGAGGTGCATCTGGCGTCGCTGCGCGGGCCGCTGCTGGTGAACTTCTGGGCGCAGTGGTGCGGCCCCTGCCGCGACGAGGGCCCGCTGCTGGCCCAGGCCCACCACACCTTCGGCAGCAAGGTGGCCTTCCTCGGGGTCGACACCAGCGACCCCCGCCCCGAACTGGCCATCGAGTTCGCCAAGCAGGTGGGCTGGACCTACCCGCAGGTGCGCGACGCCAGCGGCGACGAGGTCGAGAAGCCGCCGCTGCAGGCGAAGAACCTGCCGATGACATTGCTGGTCGCGGCCGACGGGCGCATCGTCGCGCGGCATCTGGGCGGCTTCGCCACGCAGGCCGAACTCGACGGCTTCATCACCACCAACCTGGGCGTCGAGCCGTGACCGAGGAGCTGAGCGAGCTGGCGACGCGCCTCGACCCGGTGGGCACCCGCGACCGGCTGGCCGCCGAACGCGGCCGGGTCACCTCGACGGCCCGCCGCTCGGCCGTGCTGGCGCTGCTGTCGCGCGGCCCGCGACCCGACCTGGTGTTCACCGAGCGGGCCTCGACCCTGCGCCACCACGCCGGGCAGATGTCCTTTCCCGGCGGCCGCATCGACCCCGGTGATGCCGATTCGGTGGCCGCAGCGCTGCGCGAGACGCACGAAGAGGTGGGGCTGGCGTCGTCCGCCGTGACGGTGCTGGGCGAACTGCCGCCGACCAGCTTCACCACCCGGGTCTTCAACGTCACCCCCGTGGTGGGAACGTGGTCGGGGGACGAGCCCCTGGCGGTGATGGATGCGGCCGAGGTGCAGAGCATCCATCGGTTCGCGATCGACGACCTGACCGCTCGCGAGCACCGGGCCATGGTGCGTCACCCGCAGGGGGGTCTGGGGCCCGCGTTCGTGTTCGGCGAGTACATGGTGTGGGGGTTCACCGCGCACCTGGTGGTGGAACTGCTCAAGCTGGGCGGGTGGGAGCGGCCGTGGCCGACCCGCGAACTGCCGATTCCCGACCGGTTCCTGCGCTCGGGCCTGTGAGGCCCCGAGCGAGGACAGGACTCAGAGCGCGCGGCGGGCGTGCTTGACGGCCGCGCGGGCCAGGGTGTTGCCGTTGACGGCCTCACGCCCCTGCTTGACGGCGGCTCCCAGCGCCTGCACCGTCGACTGGAACTCGGCGATGGTGGCCTCGGGCTTCTTGATCTGCTCGAACTGCTTCTTGCCGACGAGCGCCAGCAGGCCCGCGATCAGCAGGCAGATGATGGCCATCGCCGCGAAACCGATGATCAGGCTGAGCAGCACGCCCAGACCGACCACGGCGTTGAACAGCAGCGACAGGGCGAACGCGCCGCTCAGGAAGAGCAGCGACAGGGCGTTCATCGCGAAGTAGCCGGCGGTGCCGAACATGCCCGATCCCACGCCAGCGTGCTTGGCCGCGGGCTGCAGTTCGGCCTTGGCCAGAGCCACGTTGTCGTTGAGCATCTGCGGCACGTCGGTCTTGAGGTTGTTGATCACGTCACCAACCTGCAGACGATCAGTCATTCCAAGCTCCTCGTTGTGGGTGCGGCGTCAACGCGACGGCGTCGGACACGGGCCAGCCTAGTGGCGAAGGGTGCGGCGCGTCAGGTGAGCGAGTGGCGACGTCGCTCGTGGGAACGGGCGCGCAGGGCCACCAGCACCCCGCCCACGATCGCCGCGATGGCCGAGGCCACCAGCACCGCGGCCTTGGCCTCACCCGCATGGGTGGCGTCGCCGGGGAAGCTGAGTTCGGCCATCAGCAGGGCCACGGTGAAGCCGATGCCGGCCAGCACCGAGACGCCCGCCACGTCGACCCAGCCGACCTCGTCCGAGAGTTCGGCCGACGTCAGCCGGGTGGCCAACCAGGCGCCCCCGAGCACGCCGATCACCTTGCCGGCCAGTAGTCCGAGGATGATGCCGAGCGGAACCGGGTCGGTGACCAGCGAGCGCAGACCGTCGCCCGAGACCTCGACGCCGGCGGCGAAGACCGCGAACAGCGGTACGCACAGCCCGGCCGACCACGGCTGCACGGCGTGCTGCCAACGGTCGGCGGGGTCGTCCAACTCGTCGGGGTCGATGGCGGTCAACAGGCCCAACGCCACCCCGGCGATGGTGGCGTGCACCCCGGAGGAGTAGAGGCACCACCAGGCGATGGCGAACAGGGCCAGGTAGCCGGGGACGAAGCGGATGCGCTGCCGGTGCCCGAGCCACCACAGCGCCATGGCGGCGGCGGCGCCGACCATCCAGAGCAGGGAGATGGACGAGGTGTAGACCACGGCGATCACGAGGATCGCCCCGAGGTCGTCGACGATGGCCAGGGTCAACAGGAACACCCGCAGCGGGGCGGGGAGCCCTCGTCCGACCAGAGCCAGCACGGCCAGCGCGAACGCGATGTCGGTGGCCATCGGGATGGCCCAGCCGGTGCGCAGCGACCCGGTCGCGACCAGGTTGACGACCAGGTAGATGGTGGCGGGCACGACCATGCCGCAGACCGCGGCGACGATCGGCACCAGGGCCTGCGCCGGGCGCGACAGGGACCCCTCGACGAACTCGCGTTTGAGTTCGAGCCCGGCGACGAAGAAGAAGATGGTCAGCAGCCCGTCGGAGGCCCAGTGGGCCAGGCTCAGCGGTCCCAGTTCGAGGTGGGAGACCCGCTGGTAACTGGACGACGCCAGGTTCGCCCACAGCAGGGCGACGATGGCGGCCGCGACCATCAGGAAACCACCGACCGTCTCGGAGCGGAGCACGTCGGCGACGTGCAGGGAGTCGGGCCCGGACGTGGGGCCACCGAAGGCGATCCGCCGAAGACGGGGGCGTGAGGGAGTGGGGGAGGAGGGCATGGCACCTGTTTCGGGTGTGCGGGAACGGGGTCGCCGCGGGATCCGCGACGGTCGACCAGACTTCCCGACCCTCCGTCGGTCACCCTACAGGGTCGACGTGACGGGCAGCCTGAGTTCGGGGCGTCACAGAGTTCGGTGCGTCACAGGGGAATGATCAGGCCGTCGTCGTCGATGTCGATCGGGGCGGTGAGTTCCACGTGGTCGACCCAGGCCCGCCAGCAGTGCAGGCGGTAGGGCAGTCGCAGGGCGTCACGGCCCGACGGGGCGGCGTTGTCGTAGAGGGCGGTGACGTCGGCGAGCAGTTGGTCGCGCTCGGGTTCGTCGAGGCCGCGGGCGGCCGGTAGGCGGGCGACCATGTCGAGCAATTCGGGCTTGGTCGTCGGCACCCAGTGCCGGTAACTGGTGGCCTCGTGCTCGGGGAAGTACTTGCTGGTCAGCAGGCCGTCGACGGCGTCGAGACCGAAGTCACCGCGCATGGCCCGGGGGTCGAGTTCGCGCACCCGGGCGATCAGCCGCTTGACCCACGGCACGGAGTCGTCGCGGGCCAGCATGCTGACGCTCGCGGCGCCGCCCGGGCGCAGCACCCGGGCCATCTCGGAGAGCACCAGCCCGGGGGCGAACCGGTGGAACGACTGGTGGGTGACGACGGCGTCGAACTGGCAGGGGTCGAAGGGCAGCGACTCGGCCTGGGCGGCCACGGCCACGATGCCGCTGTCGCGCAGCCGGGCGACGACCGCGGGGTTCTTGTCGACGGCGAAGACGTGGTGACCCTGGGCGGCCAGAGCGCGCGGCAATGCCGTTCCGGCAAGGGTGAGCACCTTCATCTCCGGGGCGGGAACCAGCCAGTCCAGTGCCTGGGTGGGCAGGGCGAAAGGGCTGGGCATGGCCCCCATCGTAGGCGGCAGCCGGAGGGGGAGTTGTCCACAGGGTGCGTGCGCGGTGGGCGTGTCGTCCACAGATTGTTCCGAGGGTGGGACGATCGGCCCTTCGGCGACCACAACTGGGGTGTGAGCAGTCAGCAACAGCCCGCGCTGGTGATCGCGCGGCAGCCCAAGGTGGTCGAGTCGGTGCAGGCCTCGGCGGCGGCCGTCGGTCGCGCGGTCGAGGTGGTGACCGACGCCGAGACGGTGCGCCAGCGCTGGCGGGCGGCGCCCGTAGTGCTGGTCGGGGCGGAGTGCGCCGCCATGGTGGTCGCCTGCGCGCTGCCGGTTCACCCCGGCGTGCACGTCGTCGCCCCGACGGCAGACGAGGCGGTGGCCTGGTCGGCCCCGCTGCAGGCCCCCGTGGTGGTGCTGCCCGAGGGGTCGGGGCTGCTCACTGGTCTGCTGGCGGGCGTCGGTGAGCGACGAGGGTCGGGCCGGGTGGTGGCCGTGTGCGGCGCCTCCGGTGGGGTCGGGGTGAGCAGTCTGGTGGCCGGTCTCGCCCAGGTGGCGGCGCGCACGGGCCTGCGCACGGCCGCCGTCGAACTGGCGAGCCACTCCGGCGGTCTCGACCTGCTGATGGGGGTGGAGCAGCAGCCGGGGTGGCGCTGGCCCGATCTGGCCTCGGCGTCGGGGCACGTGGGTGCGTTGTCGGGCAGGGTTCCCCGCGCCGCCGAGGTCGATCTGGTCTCGGTCGGACGATCGCCCGTCACGCCCGGGCAGGCGGCTGTCATGGCGGTCGTCGAGGCCCTGACCCGCAGCCACGCGCTCGTGCTGGTCGATGCCGGCCGCTGCGCCGAGCTGGCCCTGCCGGCCGCCCTGGTCGGGCGCACCCTGCTGGTGGTCGGCGCCGATGTGCGCAGTGTCGTGGCGGCCCGCTCACGGCTCGCGGCGGCCGCCCTCGAGCCGGATCGGCTGGCGCCGGGTGTCATCGAGGTGGTCGTCCGGTGCGGACGCGATCGGCGGCTGGCGGCCAGCGAGGTCGGACGAGCGCTGTCCCTGCCGGTGCTGGGGCGGGTGCGGGACGATCGCGGCGTGCCCCAGGCGCTCGAGGCCGGTGACCAACCGGCCCGTCGTGCGCGATCGTCGTTCGGGCGGGACTGTGCGGCGCTGGTCGACCGACTGGCCGCGCCCGCCGACGCCTCAGGTTCGAGCGATCGGCCCTTCCTCGGGGAGGTCGCATGAAGGCGGACGATCTCGAGGCCGTCCGGGGGCGGCTCGCCACCCTGGGGCGGGCCTGGTCGCCGGCGGACGTCGCCGAGGCGCTCAGGGGCTTGGGCCTGGTGGTGTCCGATCGGCTGGTGGCCGAGGCCGTCGACGGGCTGCGGCGCAGTTCGGTGGGTGCCGGGCCGCTCGACGACCTGCTGGCCCTCGACGGGGTGACCGATGTGCTGGTCAACGGCCCCGACCGGGTGTGGATCGACCGCGGGGCGGGGTTGGAGCTGACCGAGGTGCGCTTCGCCGGTGAGGACGAGGTGCGTGCCCTCGCGGTGCGGCTGGCGGCCAGCGTCGGCCGTCGGCTGGACGAGGCCTCGCCGTGGGTCGATGCCCGCATGGCCGACGGCACCCGGGTGCACGCGGTGCTCTCGACGTTGAGCGACCCCGGCACCTGTCTGTCGCTGCGGGTGCCCGCCCGTGCGACCTTCAGTTTCGAGGCGCTGGTGGCGGCGGGTTCGGTGTCGCCGCTGATCGAGCGCGTGCTGCGTCGGGTGATGGAGCGTCGGGTTCCCTTCCTGGTGACCGGGGGCACCGGCAGCGGGAAGACGACCCTGTTGGCGGCCCTGATCGGGCTCGTCGATCCGGCCGAACGGGTGCTGGTGGTCGAGGACTCACGCGAACTCAACCCGCATCACCCGCACGTGGTGCGGCTCGAGGGCCGGGTGGCCAATGCCGAGGGGACGGGACGGGTGACGCTCACCGATCTGGTGCGCCAATCGCTGCGGATGCGGCCCGATCGCGTGGTGCTGGGCGAGGTGCGCGGCCCCGAACTGGTCGACATGTTGATGGCGATGAACACCGGTCACGAGGGCGGGTGTGGCACCGTGCACGCCAACTCGGTGGCCGATGTGCCGGCCCGGCTCGAGGCGCTGGCGGCCCTCGGGGGGATGGGACGCGACGCCTGCCATGCCCAGGTGGCGTCGGCGCTCGACCTGGTCGTGCACGTGGGTCGAGTGGGCGGACGACGGTTGGTGCAGGAACTCGGCGTCTTCGAGCGCACGGCCGGCCTGGTCGAAGTGGTGACGGCTCTTCGCGTCGATGAGGACGGGGTCGAACACACCGGGCCGGGGTGGCCGTGGCTCGCGGCCCGTTGCGGCATCGCCCGGTTCGCCGAGGTGGCGGCGTGACGGCGGTGTGCGCCGGGCTGGCGGCGCTGGCTGTCTGGCTGCTGGTGCCGGCGCGTCCGCGCGGCCTGCGTCGGATCGAGGCGGCCAAGCCCCGCGGTTCGGGCCGGTTCGTGGTGCCCGTCGTCTGGTGTCTCGTCGCGGTGGCCTGCCTGCTCGTGCTGGCGGCCGGCGGTGCCGCCGATCTGGCGCTGTGGTGCCTGGTGGTGACGGTGGCCGGTGGGCTGGTCGCCTGGCTGGTGAGTCGCGCGCGCCGCCGACGGCGCGAGGTGGCCCTGCAGCGGCAGGTGGCCGAGGCCTGTCAGGTGGTGGCCGGCCAGCTGGCCATCGGGCAGGTGCCGGCGCGCGCCCTCGAGGGGGCAGCCGAGGACTGCGCGGTGGTTCGTCCGGTGGTGACGGCGCAACGGGTCGGTGCCTCGGTGCCCGACGCGCTGCGGGAGGAGTCGCGCACGCCCGGGGCCGACGGACTGGCGGCGCTGGCCTCGGCCTGGGAGTTGTCGGCCCGGCTGGGGGCGCCGACCGCGGCCCTGGCCTCGGCCGTCGCCGACGGGCTGCATGAGGAGGAGCGACTGCACGAGACGGTGGCCACCGAACTGTCCGCCACCCGGGCGACGGGCAAGGTGCTGGCCCTGTTGCCCGTGGTGGGCGTGATGATGGCCGGTCTCGTGGGGGCCGATCCGGGGCACTTCCTGCTGGCCACCTGGCCCGGACGCGTGTGTGTGGTGGTGGGCGTGGTGCTCACCTGCGCCGGCGTGGTGTGGACCGAGACCCTCGCCGATCGAGCCGGAAGGACGAGCTGATGGCGGTGGTCGTGGCGCTGTTGGCCGCCCTGGCGGTCTGGCTGCTCGTGCAGGGCCAGCCCGACCCGCGCCGGCTGGAACGGGCCAGCCCGGGGGCGAGGGCCGCTGGCGATCGGGGTCGTGGGTCCCGGCGGCAGCGCGTGGGTTCGTGGCTGGTCGGACGACCCGATGCCCCCAGCCTCGGCAGACGAGCCTTCGGCGGCGCGACCCTGGCCTGTCTGGGGTGGTTGACCACCGGCGGACTGGGCGTTCCGTGGGGGCTGCGCGCTCTGCTCGTGCTCGCCGCCGGGGTGGGGCTGGTGGTGGCGCTCGGGCACGTGGAGCCCGCCCGGGTGGCGCGCGACCGGGAACGACAACGAGGCCAACTGCCCGCCACCATCGACCTGCTGGCTGCCGCACTGGCGGCCGGGGTCGCGCCGCGGGTGGCTGCCGCCGAGGTGGCCCGGGTGGTGCCCGAGCCCAGTCGGTCGGCCCTGCTGGTGGTCTGCGCCGAGACCGACGTGGGCCGCTCCGACGCCGATGCCTGGCGCGCCCTGGGCACCTCGCCCCGGTGGGAGGCCGTCTGGGGTCGCGTGGGGCGCGACCTGGCCCGGAGTGCGCGCCACGGGATTCCGGTGCAGGAGGTGCTCGTGGTGCACGCCGCGCGCGCCCGACAGTCGCGCCGGGCCGCCCTGGAGCGGCGGGCCAGGGCCGTGGGAGTCAGCTCGGTCGTGCCACTGATGGTCTGTTACCTGCCCGCGTTCATGGCGGTCGGGGTGGCGCCGATCATCCTCGGCCTCGGCCTGCAGTACCTGCACTGAGCCCTGCCTCAGCCCGAAGTTGTCCACAGGTTCGGGATGGGTGCAAGAGCTGTCCACAGGCCCAAAAACTTTCTGGGACGAATCGGGCCCTGATGACCACAGTCCCAGTGAGCCCACGGTGTGGGTCGCCAACCAACAAGGGAGAACATCATGTCCGAGATCGATCTGCTCGACACCCAGAAGTACGCGCCGGCCCCGAAGGCGTCGGCTCGTCACGAGGCCCGCCTGACCAGGCTCGCCCAGCGGGGACTCAGCACGGCGGAGTACGCCATCGGCATCCTGGGGGTGATCGCCTTCGCCCTCGTGGTCTACACCACGTTCGGCAACAGCAAGATCGCCGAGGGCGTGCTGCAGCTGGTGATGAAGGCCATCAAGCACTTCGCGGGGAAGATCTGACGCCAAACGGGGGCGGGGCACGGGGGTGCGGCCAACTGATGCGGCCGCACCCCCATCCCGGCCGGGGCTTCGGCCCGGAGGGGAGTGGTGAGCGATGAACGGTGGCAGCCAAGCGACCGGGCGTGGCGGGCGGGTTCGCCCGCAGCGCGGCATGGTCACCGTCGAGACGGCGGTGGGCATGATCGCCGTCGCCGTGGTGCTGGCGTTCTGCAGCGCGCTGGTGGGTCTGGTCATCCAACAGGGCCAGTGCGAAGAGGTGGCCACCCAGGTGGCACGCCAGGTCGCCCGAGGCGACGACGAGGCCGCGCGCCGGGCGTCCCAGGCGGCGCCCCTGTCGGCCGAGGTCGTGACGACCACGCGGTCCGGATGGGTGACCGTGGTGGTGACGATGCGGCAGTCGTGGGGGTCGCTGGGGCCCGTCGAGGTGCAGGGAGCGGCCAGCATGCCGCTCGAGCCCGGAGTTGGTGCACCGTGAACCGGGGCCAATCGGGCGAGCGGGGCGTGGGCACCGTGCTGACGGCCGTGGTGATGATGGCCATCGTCGCCGCGACCGTGTTCGGCCTGTGGGGGCTGGGGTGGCTGCGGGGGCACGCCATCGCCGCCGACGCCGCCGACTCCGGGGCGCTGGCCGCGGCCCGCGCCTATGCCGCCGACCCCGAGGCCGACTCGTGGGCGGCCTGTCAGCGGGGAGCGGCCGCGGTGGTGCGCAATGGGGCCACGGCGGTGAACTGTGTGTTCGAGGGCGACGAGACCAGCTTCGTGGTCACGGTCACCGCCGAGGTGAAGCTGTGGCCGCGGATCTCGCTCCCGGGGGCGCCGCGCCGGGTGCAGGTGACGGCTCTCGCGGGTTCTGGGAACGCGGGGTGAGGGATCGCGAGATGCCCGACCGCGGGCGCTGGACCGGGCGCGGGGCGAAATGTCCGACGGGCCGCCTAGCCTTGCGGGCATGCTGACGATGCTCGCCGTGCACGGCTATCGCTCCCTGCGTGACGTGGTCGTGCCGCTGGCTCCGGTCACGGTGATCACCGGCGCCAACGGTGCGGGCAAGTCGAGCCTCTACCGTTCGCTGAAGCTGCTGGCCGACACCGCTCGAGGGTCGTTGGTGGGGGCGCTGGCCCGCGACGGCGGGCTCGCCCGGGTGCTGTGGGCGGGGCCGGAGGAGATCTCGGGGGCCATGAAGCGCGGTGAGGTGCCGATCCAGGGCACCGGCTCGCGTCGGCAGCCGATCAGCCTCACCCTGGGTTTCGCCACTGACACCTTCGGCTATCTGGTCGACGTGGGTCTGCCGATCCCGCGGACGACGGCATTCCTGCGCGATCCCGTCATCAAGCGGGAGGCGATCTTCGCCTCGCCGGTCTACCGACCTGCGTCATCGCTGGTGGAGCGCAAGAACCACACGCTCAAGGTCAATCCCGGCGACGGCTGGCGGGTGCTGGCCGAGGATCTCGACGACCGGGCGAGCATGTTGGGTGAACTGGGCGACCCGCAGGAGTACCCCGAGGTGCTGGCGGTGCGCCGACAACTGCAGGGGTGGCGGTTCTACGACGGGTTCCGCACCGATCCGCTGTCCCCGGCACGCCAGCCGCACGTGGGCACCTGGACCCCCGTGCTGGCCGACGACGGCGCCGACCTCGCCCCGGCGATCCAGTCGATTCTCGAGTCCAGTTGGGAGGGGCCGTTCCGGCGGGCGGTCGCCGATGCCTTCCCCGGGGGCGAGATCGCCGTCACCAACCACGACGGCCGCTTCGAGGTGGAGTTCAACCAGACGGGGCTGCTTCGTCCGCTCAATGCTGCCGAACTCTCCGACGGCACCCTCAGGTTCCTGCTGCTGGCCACGGCGCTGCTGAGCCCCCGGCCGCCGAGCGTGTTGGTGCTCAACGAGCCCGAGACCAGCCTGCACCCCGAGGTGCTGCCCGCCCTGGCCGGCCTGATCACCGGGGCCGCGAAGCGCACGCAGGTGGTGGTGGTCAGCCATTCGTCCGCGATCGTCGATCACCTGCTGGCCGGCCACGACGACGCCGACGACCCCGACGACTGGCGCGACCAACCCGTGCTGCACCACCGGCTGGTGAAACGCTTCGGCGAGACCGTCATCGAGGGTCAGGGGCTGCTCAGTCGTCCGACGTGGAACTGGGGGAGTCGCTGACCCGCCGCTCGACCCGCTGGCTCATGTCCGGATGCAGCGACACGAACAGCGACCACGCCTCACCCTCGGGGTCGCGCGGCCGGTCGTGGTACTCGGCGAACAAGGCGCCCAGTCGCTCCCGGAACTCCTCGAGGTCGGCCGGCTTGAGGCGGAGCCCCAGGCGGGTCAGCGCCTGCTGCTCCGGCGGAACCAGTGCCACCTCCTGCAGGAACGCGTCGAGCATGTGCACGCCGGGGGCGGGGGAGTCGAGGTACCAGGACTTGCCGGTCGTCCGATAGGGAATCTCGCGGGATCCGCGCTTGCCGCGACGGGGCTCTTCGGCCACCAGGAATCCGGTGTCGACCAGGGTGCGCACGTGGTGCAGGCAGGTGGCCGGGTTGAGGTCGAGAGCCTCGGCGATCTCGCGGTTGGTCAGCGCCTCGTCGAGGCACAGGCGCAACATGCGCAGCCGCAGGCCCGAGGCGAGCGCCTTCGCCTCGGCGTCGGTCGCCTGGCGATGCTCGAAGGGGGGTTCGTCCGGGTGGGGCATGACGTGAGACTATCCGGTGGCACGGCCGCTCCGAAAGAGTGATTGACTTTTCCCAATCGGTAGCGGATGCTTGGCGTGTGACCACCCCAACCACGGCGGCAGCCGCGCCCACCACCCCCCGCCGCAGCCTCTTCTTCCACCACGACTTCCGGCAGTTGTGGATGGGCGACACCGTCTCGGTGTTCGGTACCCAGTTCGTGCTGTTCGCGATGCCCCTGCTCGCGGTGCAGCTGCTGCACGCCGATGCCTTCCAGATGGGCATCCTCTCGATGCTCGAGTCGTTGGCCTTCCTGCTGATCAGCCTGCCCGCCGGCGCCTGGGTCGACCGCTGGCGCAAGAAGCGGGTGATCGTGCTCGGCGACATCATGCGCGCCCTGCTGCTGCTCACCATTCCGATCGCCCACCTGCTGCACCTGCTGACCATCTGGCAGCTGTTCGTGATCGCCTTCGTGGTCGGCTGCATCACCGTCTTCTTCGACGTCGCCAACCAGTCGTACCTGCCCGAGATCGTGCACGGCGACCAGATCGGTGAGGGCAACGGCAAGCTGCAGGCCAGCCAGCAGACCGCTGGAGTGATCGGCCCCGCGGCCGCCTCGGCCCTCGTCCGACTGCTCGGTTCGCCGCTCACCGTCGCCGTCACCGCCGTCTGCATGGGCCTGTCGTCGCTGTTCGTCAGCCGCATTCGCCACCAGGAGGCCGAGCCGGCGGGAGTCGTGCGTCGTCCCTTGTGGCACGAGATTCGCGAGGGGCTCAGCTTCGTGGTCTCGCACCCGCTGCTGCGTCGCATCGTCGCCTGCACCGGCATCTCGAACCTCGCCTCGTCGGCGGTGTTCGCCCTGTTCGTGCTCTACACCATCCGCACCCTCGGCTTCTCCGAGACCACGCTGGGTCTGGTGATGTCGGTGGGCGCCGTCGGTGGCCTGCTCGGCGCCATCAGCTCCGATCGGGTTGCCAAGCTGATCGGCGAGGGCCGGGTGATCCCGGTTTCGGCGGTGATCTTCGGTGTCTTCAGCCTGGCCCTGCCGCTGGCCTCGTTCCTGCCGGCCGTGCCCACCCTGATGGTGGGGCAGTTCGTCACCTCGTGGTCGGTGGTGGTCTACAACATCGCCCAGGTCAGCTTCCGTCAGCGCCTGTGCCCCAAGCCGCTGCTGGGCCGCATGAACGCCTCCATCCGCTTCCTGGTGTGGGGCCCGATGCCGATCGGTGCCTTCCTGGGTGGTCTGTTCGGACGACACCTGGGTCTGCTCGAGACCATGTGGATCTTCGGCGCCGTCTCGATCGCTTCGGCGCTGCCGGTGCTGATCTCGCCGCTGATCGGCATGCGTGACCTGCCCCGCAGCCTCGACGCCCTCGCTGACAGCCACGAGTCCAACAGCCACGAGGAGGGGACCCAGCCTGTAGTGTCGGAGCCGTGAGCAACGACACCCTGACGGGCAGACAGTTCGAGCGAAGCCCCGGTGGTGAGCACTGGCGCCTCTTGGGGGAGTCGATGGCCGGCTGGTTCACCGGCACGGGCCACGCGGCGGGGGCGGCCCTGGCCGCCGACCTGATCCTTCGCCTCACCGATCCCGCCGACCTGCCCACCATTGACGTGCGCTCGGGCGGGGTGCGCGTCGGCCTGCCGTGGAGCCCGCCGGGCTTCACGGCAGCCCAACTCGAGGTCGCCCGCTTCGTCAACGGCCGGGTCGCCGAGCGCGGACTGGTGCCGGAGCCGGCGGGACTGCAGGATCTGCAGCTGACCTTCGACGTCACCGACGCCCCGTCGGTGATGTCGTTCTGGCAACGGGTGTTGGGCCACCGGCTCGACCCGGAAGACCTGCGGGACCCGCTGCGGGTGCTGCCGCCGATCTGGTTCCAGCCGCAGGACTCCCCTCGTCCGCTGCGCAACCGCCTGCACCTCGACGTCATCTCGACCACCGACAACACCACCGCCGCGCTGGCCGCGATCGCCGACGACGACACCAGCGCCGACCCCGGCCCCTACGGGGCTCTGGTCACCGACCCCGAGGGCAACGAGGCCGACCTGCTGTGGCGGGAAGCCGACCAGGACCGCTGGCGGGTCGACGGCCTCGATCTCGACGACTGGCGGCTCGTCTTCGACGCCCAGGCCTGGTGGCTCGCCACCGGACCCGAGGCGTTCGCCCGGGTGGCCGAACTCATCACCCGGGCCGCCACCCTGGCCGACGACGCCGGTCAGCGGCTGCGACTGACGGTGCGCGCTGCCCGCGCGAAGGGCGGCTGCTGGGTGGTCGCCTCCACCGGCAAGGACCTGTGGGATGCCCCGAACCCGGACGCGCCCGGGAGCATCGCGGCCGTGGCCGCCGGCGTGCAGGCCGTCGCCCGCGAGCTCGGCCTCGAATCCCACCCCGAGAGGGCGCGGTTCATGCAGGTCGGTTTCGACGTCGCCGATCCGGCCGCCGCCCGCCGGTTCTGGTGCGCGGCGCTGGCCTACGAGCCCGATTCCCGCGACGACGTCAGCGACATCGTCGACCCCCGCGAGCTCGGCTTCCCCCTGTTCTTCCAGGACCTCGACACCGGCGACGAGGCCCGCCTGGCCCAACGCAACCGCATCCACCTCGACCTGTTCCTGTCGGCGGACGAGGCCCCGCGCCGCCTCGCTGCGGCACTGGAGGCGGGCGGGCGCATCGTCCGCGACAGGTCGCCCTTCTGGTGGACCGTCGCCGACCCCGATGGCAATGAGCTCGACCTGTCGGTGAACTCCGGCCGCGAGGAGGAGTGGGCCTGAGGGGCCCGCCCTCGTCAGTCGGCTGGGGGCGCTCAGGGTGCCTGCAGCACCGACCCGGTGAGCAGCAGCTCGAGCAACGTTCTGGCGCCCGCCTTGTCCAACAGCTGATTGGCGTTGCCGCACTTCGGTGACACCACACACCGCGGGCAGCCGGTCTCGCAGCCACACCGCACCAGCCGGTCCCAGGTCGTCTCCAACCAGCGTTCGGCCACCTCGAAACCGCGGTCGGCGAAGCCCGACCCGCCCCGCAGGCCGTCGTGCACGAAGATCGTGGCGGTGCCGGTGTCGGGATGCATGGGCGTCGACAGCCCGCCCAGATCCCACCGGTCGCAGGCCGCGAACATCGGCAGCAACCCGATGCCGCAGTGCTCGGCGGCGTGCAGCGCCGAGGCGAGCCGCAGGTCGTCGAACCCCAACTCCGCGGACACCTGCGCGGGCACCGTGAACCAGACCGCGCGGGTCTGGAACGAGTGCTTCGGCAGGTCGAGGGGGCTCTGGTCCCACACCCGTCCCGTCTGCTCGTCGCGCCGCAGGTAGCCGGTCACCTGCGACGACATCACCACCGTGCCCGCGTTGACCGTCGCCTCGGTGGGCCCGAACGAGCGGGTGTGCTGCCACCGCCGGATGGTCACCTCCGAGGTGCCCAGAGCCTGCGTGAAATAGCCCGGACGACCGCGCCGCACCAGCGCCTGCCCCTCGTCGGGCTGGTAGCTGGTCACCAGGAACTGCTCGCCCTGCACCAGGTGCACGGCCCCCTCGAACAGCTCCCGGTCGCTGGCGGTGCGGTCGACCGAGCCCACGACTCGTCCGGTCTCGGACTCGACCACCTCGACCGCGTGCCCACCGGCCGCACGAATGTCGATGTGGTCGACCGCCCGGTCGGGGCGCGTCCAGAACCAGCCTGTCGGCCGCTTGCGCAGCGCCCCCAGCGAGGCCAACTGGTCGGCGAGATGCTCCATGGTCGGCCCGAACCAGCGCGCATCGTCGCTCGTCAGCGCCAGTTCCTGCGCGGCGGCCGTGAGGTGCTGGCCGAGCACGGGCGGGTGGTCGGCGTGCAGCACCGTCTGCTCGACGGGCGCGTCGAAGATCAGCTCGGGGTGGGCGAACAGATAGCTGTCGAGCGGGTCGTCGCGGGCGATCAGCACGGCCAACCCGTCGCGATCGCGGCGCCCGGCTCGTCCGACCTGCTGCCACAACGCGGCCAGCGTGCCGGGGAATCCGGTGACCACCACAGCGTCCATGCCCGAGACGTCGACGCCGAGTTCGAGCGCATTGGTCGCGGCCACCCCGGTGAGCGCGCCCGACTGCAGCGACCCCTCGAGGTCGCGACGGTCCTGGGCGAGGTAGCCCGCCCGGTAGCTCGCGATGGTGCCGCCACCGGTCACCCGCTCGGCCGCCCTCAAGGCCACCACCTCGGCCAGGCTGCGCGAAGGCACGAACGCGATGGTCTGGCGGCCCTCGTCGACCAGGGCCGCCAGCAGACGCGCGGCCTCGTCCGTCGGTGTTCCCCCGGTGGGGCTGGCGCTGGGATCCCACAGCACCACGTCACGCACCGGCCGGGGAGAGGCGTCGTCGTCGACCACCGTGATCGACGGCTCGCCGATCAGCACCGCCCCCGACCGGTCGGGATCGGTGGGCGTGGCCGAGGCCAGCACGAAGGTGGGGTTGGCGCCGTAACGGGCGCACAGTCGGCGCAGCCTGCGCAGCACCAGCGCCACGTGGGTGCCGAAGGTGCCGTGGTAGCGGTGAGCCTCGTCGACCACGACGTAGCGCAGGTTCGCCAGCAACCGGGTGTACCGCTCATGGTTCGGCAGGATCGACAGGTGCAGCATGTCGGGGTTGGTGAGCACGTAGCGGGCGTGGTCGCGCGCGAACCGGCGTTCGGCCTCGTCGGAGTCGCCGTCGAGCGTGCCCACCCGGTAGCCGGACGGCGCCAGCTCGCGCGCGACCCGGTACTGGTCGTGCGCCAGCGCCTTGGTGGGCGCCAGGTACAACGCGGTGTGGGTGGGGGAGAGCAGGTGCCCGCGCCGCGGTGGAATCTCGACCCCGATCACCGGATCGGACGAGGCGGTGGCGGCCAGGATCGGCATCAGGTAGCCCAGCGTCTTGCCCGAGGCCGTCGACGTGGTGACGGCCGCGTGCCGGCCGGCGAACAAGGCGTCGGCGAGCGTGCGTTGGTGTTGCCAGGGGCGGACGATGCCGGCCACCTCGATGCTGGTGCGCAGGTCGGCGGGCAGCCAGTCGGGCCACTCGGCGGTTCGGCCGGGTTGGGCGGGTCGGTGGTGGAAGCCGACGGCACGGTCGTCGGTTCTGAGCCACGCGGGAATCGCCACGGCCCCAGCATGGCGCATCCCTCTGACAGGTTTTTCTCCTCCCCGAGCGGCGCGCCCCTCAGTCAGCGGCGGGACAGGCGGCGGGCCAGCAGGCACCAGGCCAGCGCCCCCACCGCGGTGAAGACCACCAGCTGCCACAGCGGCCAGGTCGACTGCTCCGAGGGCGGGGTCATCAATCCGGTCAGGTACACCAGCGCCGAGTTGAGCAGGGCATGCCCGACCACCGCCGGCCACACGGTTCCCGACCGCTCCCGCAGCCAGCCGAGCACCAGCCCAGCGAAGAAGACGTTCACCATCGCCACCGCGGCCGAACGGTCGTCCATCAGACCGGAAACCACGTAGCCGACCAGCAGCGGACCGTGCCACAGGGCCCAGACCAGCGATGCCAGCACGATCCGACGCCACGCGGGCCCGCGCGCGAGCAAGCGCCACAGATGCCCACGCCACCCCACCTCTTCACCGAAGCACGGCAGGCACATCGCCAACGCGACGGGCAGCACCGCCGCGGCCATCGGCAGCTGACCGCTCGCGAACCCGAGGGGTCGACCCGTCAGGGCGGCCATGGCCAGATGGGCGAGGGCCTGCGCGACCGCCACCACCAGCACGGCCACCAGGGCCCAGCCGAGTCCGGCAGCGAGGGCCCGGCCTCGCGGCACGCGCAGCGCCCACAGGTCGCGCAGGCGCTCGCGTCGTCCGAACAGCAGCCAGGTCGCCACCGAGGCGGCCAGCGGTGCGAACTGCCCGAACATCACCACCGTCGAGGCCACCGTGTCGTCGAAGACGCCCAGCGCGAGCGGAACGCTCAGCGCGGTCACCATCGCGACGGCCAGCCCACAGAAGACGCCGAGCTCGGCCCAGGGCATGGCGGTCTCGTCGATGACCGGCTCCACGGGAGTGGCGGGTGACTGCGCGTTCGCGGAACCGGGATGGACGGGGGTCGGCTGGCTGATCACGACGCCCATTCAACCCACCCACGTGAACCGACCCCCGATTCCGGGGGGGCCCAGCGGGAGAGGGTCAGGGTCTGGTCAGTGCTCCACCGGTCACCTCAGGGACGGCGCCCTTCAGGGCAGACTGGGCACATGGCCGAACCCCAGTCGAGTCACCCGCTCCCGACGCTGCCGCCGCTGCTCACCGACGCCGAGGCGGTGGCCCTGCGCGAGGCCCTCGCGGCGGCCGACTACACCGTCGACCGGGTGATCGAGGCGGTCGGCGAGGTCGGCCAGGCGGGGTTGCAGCGCAACTCCACCGTCGCCGCCGCCCACCACCTCGGAGACGACCGCGGCCCGCTCGCCTGCCTGGTGCGCCTGTTCGTGCTGCAGCAGCCGATGGCCGATCACCACGCGCGCCGGCCGTTCGGCACCGACCTGTACGCCCGGCTGCTCGAGGTGGGCATCGTCGAACGCACGGGTGCCGGCGACATGGTGCGGGCTGGCGTCGACGTTCGTCCGGTCGACAGCCCCGACGACCAGGCGACCGGCTGGGTGGTCAGCGACCTGCACCCCGGCCTCGACCAGCGGACGGCGCCGATGCGGCCCGACTACGTGCTCGGCCTCTCGCCGGCCAGCACGACGCTCGCCCAGTTGGTCAACCGGGCACCCGTCGGACGAGCGCTCGACCTCGGCACCGGCTCGGGTATCCAGAGCCTTCATCTGGCCAGTCACGCCGAACAGGTGGTGGCCACCGATCTCAACCCCCGCGCGCTGCAGCACGCCCGCCTCACCCTTCAACTGGCCGGGCTCGGCGAGCGGGTGCAGCTGCGCGAGGGGTCGCTGTACGAGCCGGTGAGCGGGGACCGGTTCGACCTGATCGTCACCAATCCGCCCTATGTGATGAGCCCGCCCAGCGGGGAGCGACTCGTCTACCGCGAGGGCAGCTTCACCGGCGACGGACTGGTGCAGGCCGTGGTCACCGGCGCGCCGGCCCACCTCAACCCGGGCGGCAGCCTGCACGTGCTCGGCAACTGGGCCAACCTGACCGGCGTCGACACCGCTGAGCGGTTGGCCGGGTGGGTGGCCGGCAGCGGGGCCGACCTGTGGGTGATCGAGCGCGAGCGCCTCGACATCTTCGAGTACATCGAGTTGTGGCTGGCCGATGCCGGGCTGACCACCAGTCGCCACTACGGCCCCCGGTACGCCGAGTGGCTCGACTACTTCACCGGCCTGGGCATCGAGTCGGTGTCGATGGGCTGGATCACCGCCACCATGGCCGGACGCGAGGTGCCCGACGTCACCGTCGAGGCGTGGCCCTGGCAGGTCGAGCAGCCGGTCGGCGAGGCGTTGGGCCGCCACGCGGACGACGTGGGTGCCGCAGGCTCGTCCGACGGTGACCTGCTGGGCCGTGCCTGGCGGTTGCGCGGCGACGTGATCGAGGAGACCACCGGACGACCCGGCGCCGACGGCCCCGAGCACCTCGTGCTGCGCCAGACCAGCGGACTGCGGCGGGCCATCGAGTGCGACACCGCGCTGGCTGCCGTGCTGGGAGCCTGCGACGGCGACCTCACGCTGGGCCAACTCATTCCCGCCGTGGCGCACCTGCTCGAGGTCGACGCGGCGGCGTTGGCCGCCGAGGTGCTGCCCCGCTTCCGGCAGGCCGTTCGGGAGGGCTTCCTCGACTGAGCCCGTTCCTCAAAGTGTCCGTCAACGGGCGGTGGAGCGCCGCCCGAATCAGGCCGAGGCGCCGGTGTAGTGGCGCAGGGCGTAGCGCCAGAACAGCCGCGACCCGACCAGGAACAGCAGCGCCACCCCGACGGCCGCTCCCAGATTGGCCAGCCCCACGCCGAAGACCAGTGACTGCGCCGGCACCGTCACCGCGAACGAGACCGGAACCACGAAGGTCAGCACCATTCGAAGCCACGGCGGGAAGATGCCCACCGGCCAGCGACCGGCCGACTGGAACATGCCCTCGAAGACCACGAGGATGTTGTCGAGCTTCACGAACCAGAAGCTGAACGTCGACAGGATCAGCAGGAAGCTGTAGATGATCGTCAGGCCGCACGCCAGCGCCACCAGGAAGCCCGCCACCTGCCAGCCGTCGAGGCCCTGCCGCATGCGCACCAGCGAGAACGTGATCACACCGAGCCCCACCACCAGGTCGGTGGCGGCCTGAGGCGCGACGGTCTGCACGCTGGCCAGCACCTGCGAGTCGGCGGGCTTGGTGAGGGTGAAGTCGAAGGTGCCCAGCCGGATCGCCTCCATCAGCGCCTGCATCGAGGGGCGGATCACCACCCCCAGTAGTCCCGAACAGACGAAGAAGACGCCCACCAGCACCAGCAGCCCGCCGTGGTCCCACCCGTTGAGGTCGGCAGTCTGGCCGAAGATCACCGCCAGGCCGATCACCTGCGTGACCAGGTTGCTCAGGGCGTTGATGACGGCCACCGCGAAGTCGGCCCGGTACTGCACGAAGTTCAACAGGCCCACCCGCAGGAAGGAACCGATCACCGACAGGTGGTGCCTCATGAGCCCACCGCCGAGTACTTGACCACCGCGCGTGACCACACCAGCCGCAGCACGAGGTAGGCGACGGCGATCCAGCCCAGCTGGGCGGCGAACCCCAGCCACATCGACGATCCGGTCGTCTGGCCCATCGCCACCTTGCTCACCCAGGCGATGTTCCCCCACGGGAACGGCGTCCACCAGGCCACCTGCTGGGCCAGCGCCGGCAGCACCGCCAGCGGGGCGAAGCCGCCGCCGAGGAAGGCGATCAGCCCGAAGTAGAGCGAGTTGATGGCCGAGACCTTCGTGACCCAGAACGCGGCCAGCGAGAGCGTCCATTCGACCATGAACCGCAGCACGATCGCGAGCACAGTGGCCAACAGCCCGGCGAGCACCGAGCGCGGGGTGAAGCTCGACAGGTCGCCCCGGAAGAGCACCAGCAGCAGCACGGCGGCGGGCAGGATGCCGGCCAGCCCGACCAGCTTGTACGACAGGTTCTGGGCGATGTCGGTGTGGATCGGGTGCACCGGGCGCACCAGCAGCGGCGAGTAGGCGCCGGTGCGGATGCGCCACTCCATCTCCCACATGATCCACACGAAGGTGACGTGGTTGACCACCATCTCGAGAGCGAAGTAGGTGACGAACGCGCTCGCACTGAACCCGGCCACCTGCCCCGAGCCGGCGACCGTGCGCCACACCACGATCGAGACGAGCGGATGGATGACTGCGGTGAACACCCAGATCAGCGTGGCCCCGCGGTAGGCGATCTGGTTGGCCATCGCCATCGCGAACTGCCCGCGGTACATCGCCCAGAAGGACGACCAGGCCCCCGGCGTGGTCGTGGTCGAGGTGGTCGTGGTGCTCATGGCGTGTCCTCGCTGGCGAACACCCGCTCGATGACGCCCTCGATGGGCGGCTCCTCGATGGTCAGGTCGGCCACGGGCAGGCTCGACAACACCCGCGCCGCGATCGCCGGGGCGGACTCCTTGGGCACCTCGAGCACGAGCTGATGAGCCGACTGCTCGACGACCCGCACCCCCTCGATCGCGCCCACCTCGGCCACGGCGCCCGCCAACTGGTCGGCCAGGTCGGTGTCGGCGTCGAACTCCATCGTCAGCGTCTTGGTCGCCGAGAAGCGCCGCACCAGACCGGCGAGACCGCCGTCGTAGAGCAGTCGTCCGTGGTGGATGACGATGACCCGCTCGCAGAGCGCCTCGACGTCGCCCATGTAGTGGCTGGTCAGCATGACCGAGGCCCCGGTGCGGCGGTTGTACTCGGCGATGAACGAGCGAATCTTGCGCTGCATGGCCACGTCGAGCCCGATCGTGGGCTCGTCGAGGAAGACGGTGCTCGGCTGGTGCAGCAGCGAACCGGCCACCTCACACTTCATGCGCTCGCCCAATGACAGGTTGCGCACCGGCTTGTCGAGTAGGTCGCCCAGGTCGAGCAGGTCGGTGAGCTCGTCGAGCCGGGTGCTGAAGTCCGACTCGGCTATCCGGTAGACCGCCCGGTTGAGCCGGTACGAGTCGAGCACCGGAATGTCCCACTGCAACTGGTTGCGCTGCCCCATGATCAGCGCCATCCGACGCAGGTAGTCATGGTCGCGGCGCCACGGCACCTGACCCCCCACCTCGGCGGTGCCCGAGGTGGGGTGCAGCAGGCCGGCCAGCATCTTCAGGGTGGTCGTCTTGCCGGCACCGTTGGGGCCGAGGAAGCCCACCACCTCGCCGGCCGCGATGTCGAAGCTAATGTCACGCACGGCCTCGACCTCGCGGGTCTTGCGGCGCACCAGGGCGCCGAGGGCGGCGCGGACGCCGCTCTCGCGCACGGGCACGACGTAGCTCTTGCGCAGGTCGCGCACGGCGATGGTGCTCACCAGGTTCCAATCGGTCGACGACGGGGGGGGGGAGTGGTCATCCGGGAGCCCCCAAAACTCCCGGTGGACCACCGTTCCCCCACAGGCAACACCGTCGCAGCCCGCTCTGACAATTTCTTTCTGGACCGATGCTTTCCCGACTGATGATTTCCAGGGGCGCGACGCCTCAGGCGACGGTGTCGAGCACTCCCCAGCCCTGACCGATCTGCTTCGCGACCCCGAAGGTGGCGTTGCCGGCCGAGGCGTAGAAGTACAGACCGCCATCGGTGCGCACGGCGACCAAGTCGCGTCGTCCGTCACGGTTGAGGTCGCCGGGCGAGACGAGACGGGTCGTGGTCTGCCAACCACCGCCCACCAGGGCCACCGACGAGATCGAACCCGACGGGCCGAAGGCGTAGCGGTAGAGGCGGCCGTCGCTGCGAATCGCCATCAGGTCAGACAGGCCGTCACCGGTCAGGTCGCCCAGGCTGACCACCTGACGAAGCGAGCTCCAGTTGGTGCCGATCGTCCGCGGGTTCGACAGGCCACGCACGGTCAGGGTGTAGCGCACGAGTTGCCCCGAGGCATTGCGTCCGACCAGGTAGGTGGGTGCGCCGGCGTCGTTGCCCGGCACGATGCCGAACAGTGACCAGGTCTGGAAGCCGTGGCCGATCTGATAGGGCAGGGCGAGTCGTCCGCCCTCCATCGCCCGGGCGAGCAGCACGCGTCCATCACGGGTGACAGTGAGCACGTCGGTCATGCCGTTCGAGTCCAGATCGCCGACCTTGGCCGCGAACCGGTCGCCGGTCGCGGTCGACTGGTAGACGGTCGAGTGCTTGACGAGGGACGGCCCGGGCAGCGTGCGGTACAGCGAGGTGGTGCCGTTGCGGGTGCCGTGCACGTCGGCGGCCGCATCGCCCACGTAGTCACCGATGCGGTGGGTGGCCCCCACGGCCTTGGGGAAGGACGCGGGCTCGTAGGTGCCGTCGAACTCGGTCGCCGGCACGATGTCGACGGTCAGACCCAGCTGGGGCTGGTGGAAGGCCAGCTGCCACGGTGCGCCACCGCTGTTGGCCAGGGCTCCCGACACGCAGGCACCGCGCGCCAGGTACACCGACGGCAGGGGGCGATGCACCGGGGTGTCGCGCTGGGCGTAGTAGGTGGACGCGTTCTGGGTGCGCGACCACGAGAAGTTCTCGGGGCCCACCGGAATGGTGGCCGCCGAGATGTTGCACACCGTGACCTGGTTCTCGTACACGTCGCCGTCGCCGATGCGCTCGGGGTAGGAGACCTTCACCGAGATGCCGGCGAAGGTCTTGGCGTCGCCGAAGGTGGTGTAGGGCCCCTCCACCCCGACGGCGTGGGCGGGCGCGGCACCGAACACGGTGGCGCCGGCGACGATCGCGGTGCCGGCCAGGGCCGCCGCGAGTCGAGGTCGCCGGCGGGTGCGGCCCGTAGCCCCGCCACCAGGAGGGGTGGCGAGGGCCAGAGGGGTGGCGAGGGAAGGTGCGACGGGGGGACGGACTGTGGTGGTGAACACGGGAGCTCCCTCGGTGTGGGTGACGAAACGGGCTGGCACTCCTCATACGCGCAGCCCGCGCTCCCGGGTTGCACGGACGATGCCCAACTTCTGCTGAGGAACGCTCAGCAACGCCGGCCCAGCAATGTGGCTGGCGGCGAACCTGTCGTGGGCGGCGGCTACCATGCAGTCGAAGCGGACGCCGTCGGGCGAACCGTTGGAGTACCACTTGACCCTGACCGAAGGCGGACATGTCGAAAACCCTCGTGATCGTGGAGTCGCCCACCAAGGCGACCAAGATCGCCAGCTACCTGGGCGATGGCTACATCGTCGAGTCGTCCCGTGGGCACGTGCGTGACCTGCCCACCGGGGCCTCCGACGTGCCCGCCAAGTACAAGGGTGAGAAGTGGGCGCGCACCGGCGTCGACGTCGAGAACGGCTTCGAGCCGTTGTACGTGGTGGCTGCCGACAAGAAGGCGACCATGCGGGCGCTGAAGGACCACCTCAAGAACGCCGACGAACTGCTGCTCGCCACCGACGGTGACCGCGAGGGCGAGGCGATCGCCTGGCACCTGCTGCAGGAGCTGAAGCCGAAGGTGCCCGCCAAGCGCATGGTCTTCCACGAGATCACCAAGCCGGCGATTCTCGAGGCCGTCGCGCACCCCCGCGAGCTCGACCTCGACCTCGTCGACGCCCAGGAGACCCGGCGCATTCTCGACCGGCTCTACGGCTTCGAGGTCTCACCCGTGCTGTGGAAGAAGGTCAAGCCGCGCCTGTCGGCCGGCCGCGTGCAGTCGGTGGCGACCCGGTTGGTCGTCGATCGCGAACGCGAGCGCATGGCCTTCACCTCGGCCGGGTACTGGGACATCGACGCCACCCTCGCGGGCACGGGCGGCGAGCCCGACTTCACCATCCGGCTGGTCGCGGTGGACGACGCCAAGGTCGCCCAGGGCTCAGACTTCGACACGCGGGGCCAGCTGAAGTCGGCGAAGGCGGTCGCCCTGGACGAGACCGGCGCCACCGCGCTGGCGACGGCCCTGACGGGGCAGCCGTTCGAGGTGGTCAGCGTCGAGTCGAAGCCCTACACCCGCCGCCCCTACGCGCCGTTCCGCACCACCACCCTGCAGCAGGACGCCGGCCGTCGGCTGCGGATGTCGGCCGAGGAGACGATGCGGGTCGCGCAGTCGCTCTACGAGGGCGGCTTCATCACCTACATGCGTACCGACTCGACCACGCTGAGTTCGTCCGCGATCACCGCGGCCCGCGCGCAGGCCACGCAACTGTTCGGGGCCGACTCGGTGCCGGATCGTCCGCGGGTATACGCCTCGAAGGTCAAGAACGCCCAGGAGGCGCACGAGGCCATTCGTCCGGCCGGCGAGCACTTCCGCACCCCCGCGCAGACCGGCCTGACCGGAGCGCAGTTCCGGCTCTACGAGCTGATCTGGCAGCGCACCGTCGCCTCGCAGATGGTCGATGCCCAGGGGCAGACGCTGACAGTGAAGTTCGAGGCCCGACCCGCCACGCCGGTGGCGATCGGGCAGCAGTCGCCGGTCGAGGTGGCCCACTTCACCAGCTCGGGGCGCACCATCACCAAGCCCGGGTTCCTGCGCGCCTACGTGGCCGGGGTCGAGGAGGATGACACCTCGGACGACGCCCAGGCCCGCCTTCCCCAGTTGAAGCAGGGGCAGCGGGTCGACGCCCGCGAGATCACCCCGGCCGGTCACGCCACCAAGCCGCCGGCCCGCTACACCGAGCCCACGCTGGTGGCCAAGCTCGAGGAACTCGAAATCGGCCGGCCGTCGACCTACGCGTCGATCCTGCGCACCATCACCGCCCGCGACTACGTGTTCAAGCGGGGATCGGCGCTGGTGCCCACGTGGCTGGCGTTCGCGGTGACGCGGCTGTTGGAGGAGCGGTTCTCGCACCTGGTCGACTACCAGTTCACCGCCGACATGGAGGGTGTGCTCGACGAGATCGCCAAGGGCAGCGCGAAGCGGCTCGAGGTGCTCACCGACTTCTACTTCGGCGACGAGGATGCCTCGACCACCGAGGCGGGTGGGGTCTCGGCCCGCGAGGGTCTGCACCGGCTGGTCAACGAGCTGGGCGAGATTGACGCCCGCGAGATGTCGACCTTCCCGATCGGTTCCGACCAGCTGGGCGAGCAGTCGGGCATCGTGGTGCGGGTCGGCAAGTACGGCACCTACCTCGAGGATTCCGAGGGTCGCAAGGCCAACGTCGACGACGACCTCGCCCCCGACGAACTCACCGTTGACAAAGCCCGCGAGTTGCTGGCCACGCCCACCGGCGAGGAGCGGGAGATTGGCGTCGACCCCGACACCCACCTGACGATCGTGGCCAAGAACGGACGCTTCGGCCCCTACGTCACCGAGGTGTTGCCCGAGGACGCGCCCAAGTCGGCCAAGCCGCGCACCGGCAGCCTGTTCGCCTCGATGGACCCGGCCACCGTCACCCTGGAGCAGGCGCTGCAGCTGATGAGCCTGCCGCGGGTGGTCGGTGTCGACGCCGACGGCGCCGAGATCACGGCCCAGAACGGCCGCTACGGCCCGTACCTGAAGAAGGGCACCGACTCGCGTTCGCTCGCCAGTGAGGACCAGATCTTCTCGATCGAGTTGGACGAGGCGGTGACGATCTTCGCCGAGCCGAAGACCCGCGGACGAGCCGCCGCTCGCGGCCCGCTCAAGGAACTGGGTGACGACCCGACATCGGGCCAGCCGGTGCAGGTGAAGGACGGCCGCTTCGGCCCCTACGTCACCGACGGTGAGTTCAATGCCACCCTGCGCAAGGACGACTCGGTCGAGGCGATCACCCTCGAACGGGCGGCCGAACTGCTGGCCGAGAAGCGGGCCAAGGGGCCGGCGCCGAAGAAGACCACGCGGCGCACGACCACGCGCAAGACCGCGACGGCCAAGACGACCGCAGCCAAGAAGGCGACCACCCGGAAGACCACCACCCGCAGCACGACCACCCGCAGCACTTCGGCGTCCACGAAGAACTGAGATGGCCAAGAAGCGCAAGGAGTTCTTCGAGCTGCCCTTCACGGTCGACGCCCCCCGGTTGGTGAACCCGGCACTGGGGGTCGACCGGCTGCTGCTCAGCCCGCAGAAGAGCTTTGACCTCGAGATCACCCTGCTCGACGCGCCTGATCACCGGCTGCTGCGGGCCGGGGTCACCCTCGCCCATCGGGTGAAGGGCGGTCTGGGGGAGTGGTACCTCGATGCGCCCGACTGGCAGCCGTGGCTGCCGGTCGACCACGTCGTCCAACTGGGGGCGGCGGGCGACTTGCCGACCGATCTGGCCGAACTGGTTCGCCCCTTCCGCCGCCGGTCACCGTTGGGTCCCGTGGCCGCCGTGCACCAGGAGCGGCAGGTGTTCGCGATCAAGGACGCCGACGACGTCACCCTGGGCACGCTGCGTGACGAGAAGATCACCATCCGCCGTGGTGGGGTGACCACCGCGCGCTACCGCGAGACCACCCTCGAGGCGGGGCCGGTGATGACGGCCGCCCAGCGCCGGTTCCTCGGCGACGGGCTGATGGCCGTTGGTGGGGTGCGGGTCGACGAGTTCCCCGACCCGATGCACCGGCTGGGGGCACCAGGCAGCGGGCTGAGCGACTTCCCGGAGCCGCGCGAGTACGACTCGTCCACGTCGTTGGAGGTGTTCGTCTCGAGCCTGTTCGCCGCCCGGCTGCGCGCCGTGATGCGTGCCGACCTGGCGCTGCGGGCGAGTGAGTTGGCACGGCAGGCGCGGGTCGCCGCCGCCGAACGTGCCGGTGAGCCCACGTCCGAGGCTGCTCGGTCGGCCGAGCCGGTGTTCTCGGAACTCGAGACGCTGGGCGTGCAGCTGCGCGCCCTGGCGGGAGTGCTCGAACCGGGCTGGCGCGAACGCCTCGAGACCGACCTCGCCAGCCTGACCGGCAGCGACCGCACCGTCTCGGTGACCCAGCTCGACGACCGCTACTTCCGGGTGCTCGACGCGCTGGTGACTGCCGTGCGCGCACCGCAGTTGGGCGACTTCTCCAACCAGAAGGCGGGCGAGGTGCTGCAACGCCAGGCCCATGCCGGGCTCGGCATTCTCGCCAGCCGCATCACCCGCCTCACCCCCGAGGCGCCGCTCGAGCAGTGGTCGGGGGCCCGCGCCGCCGCCCAGCAGCTGCTGATCGGCGTCGAGGGCGTCGGCACCCTGTTCGGCAAGCGGGGCAAGCGCCTCCGCAAGCGCCTGCGCGGGCTCGTCGACCGCCTCGAACCGTGCGTCGTGCCGGTCGCCGAACCCACCGCGGACGAGTTGGCCGCCCTCGACGGGGCCACCGCCTATCGCCGCGGCCTCGAAGCGGCCGACGCCACCCGGGCTCGGCGCCAGGCCCGCTCCGAGTTCATCAACGACTGGCCGAAGCTGCGCGGCAAGCTCGCCGACCGGGGGCTGTGATGGGCGCCACGACTCCTGCCACCCCCTCGGCCACCCCCTCGGCCACAGGTCAGCACGCTGGCCGGGGGCTGTTCATCGTCTTCGAGGGTGGCGACGGCGCCGGCAAGTCGACGCAGGTGCGCGAACTGGCGGGCTGGCTGGCCGAGCGGGGCATCGACCACCTGGTCACGCGCGAACCGGGGGGATCGCCGGTCGGCCAGAAGGTCCGCGAGATTCTGCTCGACCCCGCCACCGGACACCTGGCCCCCCGCGCCGAGGCCCTGCTCTACATCGCAGACAAGGCCCACCACGTCGACCAGGTGATCCGCCCCGCGCTCGACCGCGGCACGGTGGTGGTCTGTGACCGCTACACCGACTCGCTGCTCGCCTACCAAGGTGCCGGACGAGCGCTCGCCGTCGACGAGGTCGACACCATCTCGCGCTGGGGCACCGAGAACCTGCGCCCGCACCTGACCGTGCTGCTCGACGTCGACCCGGCCGCCGCCGTGCACA
Organism: Aestuariimicrobium soli; assembly: GCF_051192575.1. Classification (NCBI taxonomy): domain Bacteria; kingdom Bacillati; phylum Actinomycetota; class Actinomycetes; order Propionibacteriales; family Propionibacteriaceae; genus Aestuariimicrobium; species Aestuariimicrobium soli. The sequence goes on from NZ_JBPJSQ010000003.1 coordinate 201,793, forward strand.
CCAAGACCGAGCAGGACCGCCTCGAGTCCGCCGGGGAGGACTTCCACGCGCGAGTGCGTGAGGGTTTCCTGCGGCTGGCCGAGGCCGACCCCGACCACTACCTGGTGCTGCCGGCCCGCGATCCCCGCGAGCGCCTCGCCCGCGAGGTCCGCGGCCGGGTGGCCGACCTGCTCGGCATCACCGTCGTGGGAACCCAGCCCCACTGACTCCGCCCAGAGCTGTGCAGATTCCGTTCGCTGGCGGCCAATGGTGCCCTCGTGGGGGCACTCTCGCCGCTGTCCGACGGAATCTGCACGAACTCAACCGTCGGGTCAGTGAGATGCTGCTGTGGTGATGGCCACCCTCGCCGACCGGCTCCCCGACCGCGCCGACGCCGACACCCTGTACCAGGTGTTCGTCGACTGGGCGGCTGAGCGCGGGCTGACGCTCTACCCGCACCAGGACGAGGCCTTCATGGAGATCCTCGCCGGCGCGAACGTGGTGATGGCCACCCCCACCGGGTCGGGCAAGACGATGGTGGCCCTCGCCGCGCATCTGGCCGCCCTCGCCGACGACCGGGTGAGCTTCTACACCGCCCCCATCAAGGCCCTGGTCAGTGAGAAGTTCTTCGCCCTGTGCGAGATCTTCGGCGCCGACAACGTGGGCATGGTCACCGGCGATGCCTCGGTGAACGCCGACGCCCCGATCATCTGTTGCACCGCCGAGATTCTTGCCAACATCGCGCTGCGGGAGGGCGCCGAGGCCGATGTCGGCATGGTGATCGCCGACGAGTTCCACTTCTACGCCGAACCCGACCGCGGCTGGGCCTGGCAGGTGCCGCTGCTCGAACTCCCGCAGGCGCAGTTCGTGCTGATGTCGGCCACCCTGGGCGACGTCACCACCCTCGCAGACGACCTGACGCGGCGCACCGGTCGTCCGACCGCACTGATCGCGGGCACCCAGCGACCGGTGCCGTTGGAGTTCAGTTGGGCGATGAAGCCCGTGCACGAGACGATCGCCGAGCTGATTCGCGACGACAAGGCGCCGATCTACATCGTGCACTTCACCCAGGCTGCGGCTCTCGAGCGGGCGCAGTCCTTGACGTCCGTGGTGACCATCAGCAAGGAGCGCAAGGCCGAGATCGCCGACCGCATCGGGCACTTCCGGTTCGGCACCGGTTTCGGGCGGGTGCTGTCGAAGCTGGTGCGCGCGGGCATCGGTGTGCACCACGCCGGCATGCTGCCCAAGTACCGGCGCCTGGTCGAACAACTCGCCCAGGACGGTCTGCTCACGGTGATCTGCGGCACCGACACCCTCGGGGTGGGCATCAACGTGCCCATCCGCTCGGTGCTGCTGACCGCGTTGACGAAGTTCGACGGCACCAAGCAGCGGCTGCTGCGGGCCCGCGAGTTCCACCAGATCGTCGGACGAGCCGGTCGCGCCGGTTACGACCTCAAGGGCTGGGTGGTCGTGCAGGCCCCGGATCACCTGATCGAGAACGCGCGCCTGATCGCGAAGGCCGGCGACGACCCGAAGAAGCTCCGCAAGCTGCAGAAGGTGAAGCCGCCCGAGGGGCAGGTCAGCTGGAACGAGGAGACCTACGCCCGACTCGTGGCCGCCGAACCGGAGCCGCTGCAGCCCCGGCTGCGGGTCACCCACGCCATGCTGGTGAACCTCTTGGCCCGGCGGGGCAACCCGGTGGCCGCCGCGGCGAAACTGCTGGGCGACAACCATCAGGACGAGGCCGCCCGGCTCAGGCTGCGGCGCCGTGGGGTGGTGCTGGCCCGCGAGCTGATCAACTCCGGGGCGGTGCGCCGACTCGAGAAGGCCGACGCCGACGGCCGGCGCCACGAGCTGACCGTCGACCTGCAGCGCGACTTCGCCGTCAACCAGCCGCTGGCGCCGTTCGCTCTGGCGGTGCTCGAGACCCTCGACCCCGCATCGCCCGACCATGCCCGCGACGTCGTGTCGGTGATCGAGGCCATCCTCGAAGACCCCCGCGCCGTGTTGTTCGCCCAGCAGAAGCGCGAACGCGGCGAGGCCGTGGCCGCCATGAAGGCCGAGGGCATCGAGTACGAGGAGCGCATGCAACTGATCGAGGAGATCGGCTGGCCCACCCCGCTGGCCGACCTGCTCGAGCACACCCTGGGGGTCTACCGCCAGACCCATCCGTGGGTCGACCCCGAGAACCTGTCACCGAAGTCGGTCGTGCGCGAGATGTACGAGCGCGGCCAGACCTTCGGCGAGTTCGTGGCCGCGCTCGGGCTGTCGCGCTCCGAGGGGCTGCTGCTGCGCTACCTCTCCGACGCCTACCGCACCCTGCGGCACACCGTGCCCGAGCAGTCGCGCACCGAAGAGTTGGACGACCTGATCGCTTGGCTGGGGGAGCTGGTGCGGCAGACCGACTCGTCGCTGCTGGACGAATGGGACGCCCTGGTCAATCCCGACGAGGCCGCCGAACTCCGGCAGGTGCCGGAGCAGCCTCGTCCGATCACCGGCAACGAGCGGGCGTTCCGGGTGCTGGTGCGCAATGCCATGTTCCACAAGGTCGAGCTGGCGGCGGCCGAGAAGTCGCGCGAACTGGCCGAGGTGGAGGCCCGGGTGGCCGCCCTCACCGAGCCGGCGCAGGCCGTCGTGATGGACGTCGACGCCTGGGACGATGCCCTCGACGACTACTTCGACGACCACGCCGACATCGGCATCGACCAGGGGGCCCGCTCGCCGGGAATGCTGCAGATCACCCCCGGCCGAGGCGACCTGGGCGGCCGCGTGTGGCAGCTGCGGCAGGTGATTGACGACCCCGACGGCGACCACGACTGGGCCATCGAGGCCACCGTCGACCTCGACGCCTCCGACGAGGTGGGGGCAGCGGTGCTGCTGACCACGGCGATGCGCCGCCACGACGGGGTTGGGCCACGGTGATCGAGCGGGAACGGGGGCCCAGTTGTCGGAGGCGCGTGACATCATGCTGACGTGCTGACGACGACGAACCCGACCGGTGTCTGGGCCGACCTGGTCGGTCAGGAGAACGCGGTCGAGGTGCTGCGCCGCGCCGTCGCCTCCGCGTCAGGCCAGGGCCCCCGCCAGGCCATGACCCATGCCTGGCTGATCACCGGCCCGCCCGGATCGGGCCGCTCGAACGCGGCGATGGCGTTCGCCGCCGCCCTGCAGTGCCCCCGCGGCGGCTGCGGTGAGTGCACCGACTGCCGCACCACTATGAGCGGCGCCCACCCCGACGTCACCCTCGTCCGCACCGAGAAGTTGTCCATCGGCGTCGACGAGGTGCGCTCGCTGGTGCGCTCGGCCGCCATGAACCCAACCACCGGGCGCTACCAGATCGTCGTGGTCGAGGACGCCGACCGGGTGACCGAACGCGGCGCCGACGCGCTGCTGAAGTCGGTCGAGGAACCCGCCCCCCAGACCGTGTGGCTGCTCTGCGCGCCCACCCCCGACGACGTGGTGGTCACCATCCGCAGCCGCTGCCGGTCGCTGCACCTGGCCACCCCCTCGGACGAGGCCGTCGCCCGTCTGCTGCAGACCCGCGACGGCATCGACGCCCCGATCGCCGCCTACGCCGCGCGCGCCGCTCAGGGCCACATCGGACGAGCGCGCGCCCTCGCCCGCAACGAGGAGGCCCGCGCCCGCCGCAACGAGGTGCTCCGGCTGCCCGGAGCGCTCACCTCGGTGGGAGCCTGCCTGACGGCGGCCGACAACCTGGTGAAGGCCACCGCCGAGGATGCCGCGCAGGCCACCAGTGGCTGGGACGCCAAGGAGCGGGCCGAGCTCGAACTCTCGCTGGGTTTCGGCACCAAGGGGGCACGACCCAAGCACGCGGCCGCCGCCCTCAAGGAACTCGAGGACCAACAGAAGGCCCGGGCCAAGCGGCTGCAGCGGGATGCCCTCGACCGGGTGCTGACCGAACTGACCGGCTACTACCGCGACGTGCTCGGGCTGCAAACCGGCGCCCTCGACACATCGCTCGAGGTGGTCGCCGGCGCGCATCTGATCAACGCCGAGTACCGCGATCAGCTCACCCAGATCGCCCGCGCGACCACGCCCGAGCAGACCCTGCGGCGGATCGACGCGATTCTCGCCTGCCGCGAGGCGCTCGAGGCCAACGTGGCGCCGCTGCTGGCGCTCGAGGCGCTGATGGTGCAGCTGGCCGTGCCCCGCTGAGCGCGGGCCGACAGCGTGTGCTCCCCGGCTGTTCCGGGGTCAGGTGTTTGAATGGCACGGAGTTTTGGGCACGTCACGACCGCGACCATGGAGGACCAGATGACCGACAGCGACCACAACCGCCCGGCCGACGAGGCACAGGTCGAGGATCGCCCCACCCTGGCCGAGGAACTGGCCGCCACCGAGCCGGTGAACGACGACGAGGGTGAGCCCACCCAGCAGTTCGACGCCGTCACCCAGGACCACGAGAACCGGGACGTCGAGACCCAGGACTTCGACAACCAGGACCACGAGACCCGGGACTTCGCCACCCGCGAGCCCGCCAGCCAGACCTTCGCCACCCAGGAGCACGCCCCCCAGGAGTACCCCACCCAGGAGCCCGGCCACGAGGAGACCCGTGTGATGCCGGCCCCCCTGGTCGCTCCCGAGGTCGATCCCGAACAGGAACGCCACGAGGCCCTGGAGCGCCGCCGCGCCGAGCTGGCCGCCCGCGACCGAGCCCTGGGCAATGTGCACCGCGACGAGGCCGGCGCCGACGGTACTGCCGAGGTCGCCCCCTACCGCTTCCAGAAGCGCTCCACCGACAAGTTCCTCGGAGCGTTCGGCCTGTTCGTGCTCAGGGTGGTCGTGGCCGGCATTCTCGGCGTGCACGGCTACCAGAAGGTCACCGACATCAACGCCACCACCACGTTCTTCGAGCAGGTCGGCGTGCCTTATGCCAACTACGCGGCCTGGGTCGTGGGCATTGCCGAGCTGCTCGCGGCCATTGCCCTGGTGTTCGGCTTCATGGTGCGGGTGGTCGGCGTCGGCGTGATGGCCATCGCGATCGGGGCCCTGGTGTTCGTCCGCTGGGGTTCGCAGAACCCGTTCCGGGCGGGCGAATCAGGTTTCGTCGGCGAACTCGAGTTGCTGCTCGCCGCCGTCGGCTTCGTGCTGTTCTGCCTCGGTGGTGGCGGCTGGGGCATGGATGGTGGCATCCGTCGCAGCCGCTCGCGCCGCAAGGCCGGTCTCTGAGCGATCAGCTCAGCAGCACGAGTTCCTGCGTCGCTCGGGTCATCGCCACGTAGCGGTCGACCGCACCCCTGAGGTCGGCCGGCCAGTCCCGGTCGAGCAAGACCACCAGGTCGAACTCGAGTCCCTTGACCGAGACGGGGTCGTGCCAGCTGACCCGTCCGTCGTGGGCCGTCGTCGCCGGTTCGGCCCCCTGGCGGCCGATCACCACCGCCGTGCCCTCGTCGTGGGCGGCCAGCCAGTCGCGCAGCACCTCGTCCAGCTCACCGACCGAACCCCGGCGCACCGGACGACCGCCCACCCGCACCGAGGTGGGCACGTTGGCGTCGGGCAGCGCGGCCAGGATCACCGGCGCGGCCGCGGCCATCACCTCCTGCGGAGTGCGGTAGTTCACCGTCAGCGACGCCAGCCGGGGGGCTCCCAGCCCGACCCGTTCGAGCCGCGAGGCCCACGATTCGCCCGCGCCGGGCTGCCCGAAGCCCGAGCGGGCCTGTGCCCGGTCGCCGACCACGGTGATGCTGCGCGACGGGCAGCGCCGCAGGATCACCTGCCACTGGGCGTCGGTGAGTTCCTGGGCCTCGTCGACGATCACGTGCGCGAAGGGTCCGGCGAGGCGGTCGCGGGTCGCGGTCGCCACGGCCTCGGTGTGCAGCAGGTCGTCGCGAATGCTGTCGCGGCGCAGCAACCCCAGGCCGCTCTCGGGGTCGTCGTCGGCCTCGAGCAGGTGGGTGACGACGTCGTCCATGTAGGCACGATCGGCGGCCAGGGTGGCCTGCGCCCGGTGACGCCGGCCCGCCTCCCGACGATCGCCCAGGCGGGCCCGCACGGCATCGAGCAGGGGTAGGTCGGCGCTCGTCCACGGCGACCCCTCGTCCCGGCGCAGCAGGGCGCGCTCGTCGGTGCTCAGCCACGGCGCGCACAGCCGCAGGTAGGCCGGCACCGACCACAGGTCCGAGACGACATCGGTGGCGTCGAGCATGGGCCAGGTGGCGCCCATCAGCTCGGCGAGGTCGTCGTCGTCGGCCAGGGCCGCGGTGAGCTCGTCGGCCGCCTGCCCCTCGTCGTCGCCGACCAACTGGTCGACCGCGATCGTCAGCAGCGCCTGCCACAGGTCGTCGCGGGCCTCGTTGTGCGGGGTGCCGGGCTCGAGGGCGTCGATCGCCTCGCGCCAGTCGTCGGGGGTCAGCCGCAGCTCACCCCAGTCGGTGTCGATCACCAGCGTGGACGACGGTGGTTGCTCGTGGAAGGCCACTGCCGGTTCGACCGCCTCGACCAGACGGGCGGCGTGCTTGAGGGCCGCCACCCGGGGGTCGTCCTCGTCCACCGGCCCGTCGACGCCCAGCCGGTCGGCCCCCAGTAGATCTGCCAGCGTGCAGGTCAGCACACCGTCCTCGCCGAGCGCCGGCAGCACGTCGGCGACGTAGCCCAGGTAGGCCTCGTGCGGCCCGACGAAGGCCAACGACCCGCGACTGCCCGCCAGCCGGGGGTCGGTGTGCAGCAGGTAGGCGGCGCGATGCAGGGCCACCACCGTCTTGCCGGTGCCGGGCCCACCGTCGACCACCAACGGGCCCGACGAGTCGGCGCGAATGATGGCGTCCTGGTCGGCCTGGATCGTCGCCAGCACGTCGCGCATGCGGGGCGACCGGCTCGAGCCGAGGCTGGCGATGAAGGCGGAGTCGTCGTCGAGGGCCACCGCGGGCTGCCCGGGTGAGCTCTGGCCGAAGCTCTCGTCCCAGTAGTCGACGATCACCCCACCCGACCACCGGTACCGGCGGCGGCTGACCAGACCGCTCGGGTGCGCGGCCGTGGCCGCGAAGAACGGCTCGGCCGCGGGGGTGCGCCAGTCGACCAGCAGCTGCTCACCGTCGCCGGTGGTCAGGCCGATGCGTCCGATCCAGACCGGGGACGACCCGTCCGCGGGCACCATCCGCCCCAAACACAGGTCGGTCGAGAACCGCGCCAGCATCGCCAGCCGCGCGGTCAGCCGATGGATCTCGAGGTCGCGGTCGAGGGCCTTGCGGCCGCGGCCGGCGGGCGACCGGCGCAGCTCGTCGCGTTCGGACGACAGCGCCCGCACCTGCTGCTGCACGGTCTCGACCACGCGGCGCAGGTGGCGCTCGTCCAGGTCGGTCAGGGCGGGGGTGGACTTGTGGGAGAGGCGGTCGGGAAGGGCAAAGATCGGCATGCGTGCCTCACTCGAGGGGCGAAGGGTGGTGCACACGGGTGCTGCACGAGTGTGCTCCCTGTGGGGGGCCTTGCGGCAAGCCCCCCTGCCGGGGTTACTGTGAAGGTGGCGGGCCTCTATAGGGTGATGGGGTGACTGCCCCCGACCGCTGCCGCTCGATGGCGGTGCTCGCCCTCGTGGTGGCGCTGGTCGCCGCCGGGTGCAGTCTGGTCGACCGGCCCCATGCCGGGTCGGCAGCGGGGTCGTCCGCCAGCTCGGCAGCGGGGAGCACCTCGCCCCGCCCCGCCACGTTCGCCGAGTTCAACCCCGCCAGGCACGAGACCTGGACGCGGCTCACGTCTCCCGATCGGGTCGTGACCAGCTCCGACGCCACCCCCGAGGGGTTCGTCGACCCGCCCGCCGGACGTGGGCTGCAGCGCTACGCCGACCAGCGCATCGAGTGGTTCGACTGCCCCGAGCAGGGCGGGGTGCAGTGTGCCTCCGTCACCGTTCCCCTCGACTGGGACGAGCCCGACGGTCAGGCCATCACGTTGGCGATGGCCCGCAAGCGAGGTCAGGGTCAGCACCGGGCCACCCTGTTCGTGAACCCGGGCGGCCCCGGCGGGTCAGGTATGTCCATGGCCGCCGGCTTCGATCTCAGCCCCTACCCGGGCCACGACGTCATCGGTTGGGACCCGCGAGGCTCCGGCCGTTCGACCCCGGTGGTCTGCGGCACCCCGGCCCAGACCGACGGGTGGAACGCGGTCGACCCCACCCCGACCACTCCCCGTCAGGTCGAGCAGCTGCGGGCCGTCAGCCGGGCCTTCGCCACGCAGTGCCGGGCATCGTCCGGAGCTCTGCTCGACCACATCTCGACGATCGACACCGCGCGCGACCTCGACTACCTGCGCTGGTTGGTGGGCGATGAGCGGCTCAGCTATCTGGGCATCAGTTACGGCACCTTCATCGGCGCCACGTATGCCGAGCTGTACCCGCAGCGCGTCGGGCGCATGGTGCTCGACTCGGCGGTCAACATCACCGACAACGAGTCTGTGATCCAGGCCATGGGTTTCGACGCCTCGTTGGACGACTTCGCCGGTTGGTGTCAGCGCCAGGGCGAGTGCGCGCTCGGCTCGACCAAGGCGGCCGTCGTGCAGGCCGTCAACCGCTGGATCGCCGGCCTGGACGCCTCACCGCGCACGGTGAACGGGCACGTGTTCGGCTCGATCGCCGCGGCCACGGGCATCGCGGCGTTCATGTACGCCGGCGAGGGCGGCTACCGCAACCTCTACAACTCCCTGCAGTGGGCGCTGCTGCGCGACGAGCCGACCTACATCGCCCAGGCGGGCGACTCGATGATCGGGCGCAACCGCGACGGCTCCTACTCGACGATGGCCTACGCCTTCCCGGCCATCAGCTGCGCCGACTGGGCCGATGCGGGCGTCGCCGGTGCCCAACGGCGCTGGGCGGCCGACCGCAGACTGGCGCCGATCTTCGGCCAGTGGTTCGGCATGAACCTCACCTGCCCGGTCTGGACGGCTGCCCCCGCGCCACAGCTGCGGCTGACCGCGAAGGGGTCGGCGCCGATCCTGGTGCTGGGCTCGACCATTGACCCGGCCACGCCCTACCAGCAGTCGGTGTGGATGGCCGGTCAGCTCGAGAACGCGGTGCTGATCACCCGGCAGGGGGCCGGCCACTCGGCGTACTCCCTGGGCGGGGAATGCGTCCGCGCCCCCGTGATCGCCTACCTCAACGACGGCACCGTTCCGCCCGCGACCACCTGCAAGGGGTGATCCCATGACCCAGCAGTCCCTGCCCAGCATCGGCGGCTGGCCCTTCTTGGTCACCGCCGCGGTCGGTCGTGTGCCAGGGGCCATGGTGCAGTTGGCCACGCTGCTGTTCGTCACCCAGATCGGCGGCTCCCTCACCCAGGCCGGCACCGCGGTGGCCGTGCTGGGGCTCGGCTCGGCCATCGGCGCCCCGATCATCGGGCGGCTGATCGACCGGCTGGGAGCCCTGCCCGTGGTGGTGGCCTGCACGCTGCTGCAGCTCGGCGGGATCGCCGGGTTCGCCGCCCTCGGCCTCGCCCACCCCGGCCAGCCCGGTGCGCTCGCCGTCGCCTTTGCGCTCGGCGCCGCCAACCCGCAGATCGGGTCGATCGCGCGTGGACACTGGGCCGCGCTGGCCCGCGACGGCCGGCTGCCCAGCGGGTTCGTGAGCCGCGCCATGGGCTACGAGGGGGCGGTCGACGAGGTGAGTTTCGTGCTCGGGCCGACGCTGGCGGGGCTGCTGCTGGGGCTGGCCGGGGGCGTGCCGGGCATGGTCGTCATCGGCGCCCTCACCCTGCTCGGGCAGGGGGCCTTCGCCGCCTACCTGGCCCGGGCGGGCGCCGACCGGCGTGCCGCCGCCTCGGGCCACACCGACACCGGCCCGGCCATTGCGTGGCTGACCCTGCTGCCGGTGGCCATCGCCACCGCCATGGTCGGGTTCACGTTCGGCTCGACGCAGACGGCCCTCACGGCGTGGTTCGACGACCTCGGACGATCATCGCTGACGGGCCCCGTCTACGGGTTGGTGGGGGTCGGCAGCGCCGTCGCCTCGCTGCTGGTCGCCCGGCTCTCGCCGGGCATCCGCTACGGCTGGCGGATCGCCGTCGGTGCCGCCGTGCTGGTGGTGGCCGGCGCCCTGGTCACCCGCACCATGGTCGCCCAGGCACACCAGGTGACGCCGATGACACTGGTCGCCCTGCTGATCGGTGTGGCGGTCGGTCCGGTGCTGGTCTCCGGCTACTCGTTGGCCGAGAGCCTCGCGCCGCGCTCCCGGCTCACCACGGTGATGACGGTGATCGCCACCACGGTCGTCCTCGGGGTCTCGGCGGGGGCGGCCACCATGAGCCGGCTCGTCGACACCTTCGGCTTCCCGTCGGTGGGGGTCGTGCTGATGGCCGCCGGGGCGGTGGCCCTGGTGTGTGGGGTGGTGACCGCCCTGCAGCGATCCCCCCTGCAGCGGTCTCCTCTGCAGCGGTCTCCTCAGCAGGGGCCTTCGGGAGGCTGAGTCGCGCCGCGGGCATCGGCATTGGTAGGGTTTCCCGCGCTGGTTGATCAGCACGCCGCCTTAGCTCAGTCGGTAGAGCGACGCTCTCGTAAAGCGTAGGTCACGGGTTCGATTCCCGTAGGCGGCTCTCTTCGTGCCCGAAATCGGACGAGGACGCCGAAAGGCCACCCCCGCGTCTGCGGCCAGCGGCGTGGGCGTAAGGTCAGGTGCGCTGAGCCCAACCGCGGGCTGGGCCGACCAGGAAGGGAACCCCCGTGCTCGACCGCCCCGTGCTGGACTGCCCCGTCCTGGACTGCATCGTGCTGGGTGCCGGTCTGGCGGGGCTCAGTGCCGCCACCGATCTGGTCGCCAACGGGCGTTCCGTCGTCGTGCTCGAGGCCCGCGAGCGGGTCGGCGGTCGTGTCGAGACCGGCGTGCTCTCCGACGGCCAGGTCGTCGACCTGGGTGGCCAGTGGCTGGCCGACGGTCACACCCGCATGCACGAGCTCACCACCCGGTTGGGGTTGTCGCTGGTGAGCCCGTCGTCGGGTGACGTCACCGTGCGCCTGGGCGGCAATGTCTCGCAGGTGCCCAGCCGCGACGAACTGGCCACCAGCCTGAACCCGTTCGAACTGGCCGACCTCGGCGAGGGGCTGGCCCGGTTCCGTCATCTCGCCGAACGCATTGCGGACGACCCCACCTGGGCCCGGGGCAACACCACCTGGCTCTCGCGCCCCCTGGTGCGCTGGGTGACCTCGAACCTGCGCACCCCGGCCGGCCAGGACTGGTTCGGCCGCGTCTTCCGGGCGAGTTTCCGCACCGACCCCGAGGCCATCACCCTCTCGGAGGGGCTGCACCGCGCCAATTCGGGCACCGACATGGAGGCCCTGATCGCCGTCAACGGCGGGGTCCGTCAGCGGCGGGTGGTGGGTGGCTCGTCTGGCATCTGCCGACGGCTCGCCGACGACCTGGGTGAGGCGGTGCGGCTGTCGTCCGTGGTGACCTCGGTGGCGCAGACCGACGACACGGTGACCGTGACGCTGGCCTCCGGTGAGCAACTGGTCGCCCGCAGTGTGATCAATACCCTGCCGCCGAAGTTCGCGGCGGCCCTGACGCACGAGCCCGCCCTGCCCGAGTGGCGCCACGAGTTGGCTGCCAAGGTGCCGCCGGGCAATGTCATCAAGGCGTTCTTGGTGTACCCCACGCCGTGGTGGCGCGAGCGCGGGCGGTCGGGTCAGATGGGATCCGACCGGGGCCCCGTGCGCGTGAGTTTTGACGCCACCGACGACGCCCAGGGCAGCGGACGAGGGGTGCTGCTCGGGTTCTTCGCCGGTCCGGAGGCCGACGGCTGGGGGCAGAAGTCGGCCTACCTGCGCCAGCGGGCGTTCACCGAGGCCGTGACCGCGGCCTTCGGGCCCGCGCCCGCCGAGCCGTTGGAGTACGTCGACAGGGACTGGTCGGCCGAACGGTTCACCGGCGGCTGCCACGGCGCCCACTTCGCCCCGGGTGTGTGGACCGCGTCGGGGCCGGCGCTGGCCGAGCCCAACGGCCGGGAGTTCTTCGCCGGGGCCGAGTACGCCACCACCTTCAATGGCTACATGGAGGGCGCCGTGCGCTCAGGGTCGGCCGCCGCCGCCCAGGTGATGCAGGCGCTGGCCTGACGGCCAACCCACAGACAACAGGGCCCCGACCACGATGGTCGGGGCCCTGCTGTGTCGGGGACGTTCCCCCTGCGGGGTACAAGGGTCCGTCAGATGGCGTCGTCCCCGGTCTCTGAGGTGCGGATTCGCACGACCTCCTCGACGGCGGTGACCCAGACCTTGCCGTCCCCCACCGAGCCGGTGCGGGCCGCGTCGCAGATCACCGCGACGATCTGGTCGGTCTTCTCGTCGGTGGCCAGCACCTCGATGCGGGCCTTCGAGATGAAGTCGATGGTGTACTCGGTGCCGCGGTAGACCTCGGTGTGGCCGCGCTGCCGGGCGAACCCGGAGGCCTCCGAGACGGTCATGCCGTTGACTCCGTACTGGGCCAGGGCCACCTGCACGTTCTGCAGGATGGTGGGCTGGACGATGGCGGTGATCAGCTTCACTTGACCGCCTCCTTCTGAGCGTCGGTGCGGGTGCTGTCGGGGTCGACCAGGTCGACTGGGCTGACGGGGGCCGCGGGCACCACCAGGGTCTGCTGCACGCGGTAGGACGAGTACCCGACCCGGCTGAAGTCGTAGCCGTTCTCGGCGTGCTCGGTGATGTCGACGCCCGAGACTTCGTCATCGGTGGTGACCCGCAGGCCGATCGTGTACTTGATGGCCAGGGCGATCAGCAGGCTGACCACCACGGAGTAGACGAGCACGGCCGCCGCTCCGAGGGCCTGCCGGCCCAGCTGCTCGACTCCGCCGCCGTAGAACAGGCCCGCGGTGCCGCCGGTCAGCGAACCCTTGGCGAACAGGCCGATCGCCAGGGTGCCGACCAGACCACCGACCAGGTGCACGCCGACCACGTCGAGCGCGTCGTCGTAGCCGAAGCGGGTCTTGAGGCTCAGGGCCAGCGGGCAGGCGATGCCGGCGAGCACGCCGACGGCGATGGCGCCCAGCGGGGTCACCACGGCGCAGGCCGGGGTGATCGCGACCAGGCCAGCCACGATGCCCGAGGCGGCACCCAGCGAGGTGGGGTGGCCGTCCCGAATCTTCTCGACGACCAGCCAAGCGAGCATCGCGCCGCCCGTGGCAACCAGGGTGTTCACCCAGACGAGGCCGGCCAGACCGTTGGCGCCCAGCGCCGAACCGGCGTTGAAGCCGAACCAGCCGAACCACAGCAGGCCCGCGCCCAGCATCACCAGGGTCAGATTGTGCGGACGCATCGGCTTGGTGCCGAAGCCCAGTCGCTTGCCGAGCACGAGGGCCAGCACGAGGGCTGCCGCGCCGGCGTTGATGTGGATCGCGGTGCCGCCGGCGAAGTCAAACGCCTTCACCTGGTTGGCGATCCAGCCGCCCTTCTCGGCGACGACACCGTCGAAGGCGAACACCCAGTGGGCCGCGGGGAAGTAGACGAGGGTGGCCCATGCGATCGAGAACGCGATCCAGGCCGAGAACTTCATGCGGTCGGCGACAGCGCCCGAGACGAGCGCCACGGCGATGATCGCGAAGGCCGCCTGGAAGCCGGCGAAGACGAACAGCGGGATCTGGTTGCCCTCGGCCCCGATCAGGGTGTCGAAGGCGCCCCGCATGCCAGCGAACTGGGTGGGGTCGCCGATGATGCCGTGCCACGAGTTCCCGAAGGCCATCGAGAAGCCGTAGAGCACCCAGAGGATGCCCACGATCGCCATGGTCACGATCGACATCATCATCATGTTGAGGACGCTCTTGGAGCGCACCATGCCGCCGTAGAAGAACGCGAGGGCGGGGGTCATCAACAGCACCAACGCAGCTGAGATGAGCACCCAGGCCGTGTCGCCAGTGTTGAGCTCGAGAATGGTCATGCCAGTACTCTGGCGGTCGGGTTTTTCACCGAAGTCGCGCCCGAGTCACAGTCGTGTGACGAGAATCCGGTCAGTGTTACGGGCGCGTTTCACCACGTAGGGTCGACACACACACCGAGTCGAGGAGGGGCATGTACTGCAGCAACTGTGGTGCGCAGATCGCCGCCAGCGCTCGGTTCTGCCCCCAGTGCGTGGCCGACCTCACCAGATCGGGGGCCGTGCGGCTCACGCCGATGATGAGCGAGGCCGAAATCGTCCGGGAGATGCCGGACGAGCTCATCGACACCGCGATCCGGCCGCCCCTCGACCTGAGTGACCTGCCGCCCCTGCCGGCCGCGCCGCGCCACGGGGTGGCCGCCCCGGCCTCGTCCCCCACTCCGACGGACCCGCACCACGAGGTGCCCCTCGACCCGAGGACGTTCGACGAGCCGGCGCAGGCGAGGCGGGCCGAGGCGGCACAGCGTCGCGTGCGGGCGGCCGCCAGCCGCCAGCACACCCGTCGCAACCAGGTGGCCGTGGTGGTGCTCACGCTCGCCCTGCTGACGGCGGTGGTGCCGATCGTCATCGTCAGCTGGTCGTTCTTCAACCTGTCGCCCGGCGATGCCGCCACCCCGTCGGCGAGTTCGGCCACCCCGGTGGCCTCGACGCCCGCCGCCAGCCTCACGCAGGCCGCCAGTTCACGGCCGGCCCCGTCGAAGCCGGCCACCTCGTCGTCCGCGGTGGTGAAGGTCTCCCGGCTGCCGTGGCCGAGCTACACGCGTGCCTGCGGGGCCGACGTGGCGGCGAACCAGCAGACCTCGTGCGAGTTCGCCGTGGTGGTGTTCGGCAAGATCGACCGCAAGCGCACCGGCACCTTCACGGTCACTGCAACCAGTCCGGTCACCAACCGCAGCTACACCCTGAACTGTTCGCGGCCCGACTTCATCGTGTGCACGGGCGGCAACTCGGTGCGCATCCTGATCCAGCCCCTGTGAGGCTGTGACGCCTGTGACGTCTGTGAGGCTATGACCTCCAGACACGGTGACCCCGTCCCCGTGGTGACATACTGTGAGGCATGAGTGAGCACCCACTGCGGTCGATCGTGGGGATCGTGCTGCCGACCATCGTCGGTATGGCGGCGCTGGCTTACGGACTGCTGGTGAGCACCGCGCTCTACGGGGTCGGTTGCGCCTCGGACGGCCCTGGCGGATGTCACCGCGAACTGATGCTTGGATCGGTGGCCTTCATGGTGGGGCTGTTCGTCGTCGCGGCGGTGTGCTTGGCCATCGGTGGCCGCAACCTGGCACGGCGTCGTGCCCGCCGCCTCTAGGGCGTGCCCGCCTACAGGTCCCGGGAGCGGTGCACCTCCCGCAACCGCACCCCGGAGGATTCCGCCCCGGCCCGCGACGCGGCCAGCTCCTGCCAACTGCCCTCGACGGTGATCTCCGCCCAGGCGGCAGTGGGGAAATCACACGCCAGATCGTCGGCCTGCGCTCGTTGCGTGGCCCAGACAAGTTCGGCTGCCAGCGCCGGGATGGTCGGGGAGTGGCCCACCACCAGCAGGTTCTCGACCGATTCGTCCACCTCGCCGATGCGCTGCAGCATGGTCTCGACGTCGCTGGCGTAGAGGGCGTCCATCACCTCGACGCGGGCGGCCAGGCCCAGTTCCTCGACCGTCTGACGGGTGCGCACGGCGGACGAACACAGCACCAGCTCGATGCCGCGGCCCGCCAACTGCTCGCCCACGGCGCGGGCGTCGGCTCGTCCGCGATCGGTCAACTCGCGTGCCTTGTCGCCACGGGAATGGGAGGCTTCGGTCTTGGCGTGGCGCAGCAGGAAGAGGGTGGGCATGCGTCCACTCTAGGGACGTGGGGCGGGCGCCACCGTCGAGGCATAGGATTCCCACCATGGCCTTGTTCGACCTGCCCCTTGACCAGCTCGAGACCTATCGTCCCGAGGTTCCCGAACCAGCCGACTTCGACGAGTTCTGGCAACGGACGATCGCCGAGGCCCGCAGTCATGACCTGAACGCCCGGCTCGAGCCGATCGATGCGCGGGCCACGCTGCATGACACCTGGGACGTGACCTTCGCCGGGTTCGGGGGCACCGACGTGAAGGCCTGGCTGTTCGTGCCCGCCGGCCACGAGAACGTGCCGGTCGTGGTGCAGTTCCACGGCTACTCCGGGGGTCGTGGCATGCCGTTCCCGGGGCAGTTCGTCAACGCCGGCTGGGCCCACCTGGTGCTCGACACGCGCGGTCAGGGATGGTCGGCACCCTCGATCTTCGAGGTCACCCGCGACGCGTCGGAGTACGCCAGCGGCGGCACCCCCGGCGTGATGACCTCGGGTCTGGAGCACCCCGAGCACTACTTCTACCGGCGCCTGTTCGTCGACGTCGTGCGCCTGCTCGAGGTCGCCGCCGGGCTGCCCCAGATCGACCGCGACCAGATCTTCGTGCAGGGCGCCTCGCAGGGTGGCGCGATGACGATCGCCGCCGCCGGGCTCGCGGGTCTGGCCGGGATTCCGCTGGCCGGGGCGATGCCCGACGTGCCGTTCCTCTGTCACTTCCCGCGCGCACTCACCCTGACCGATTCGCGGCCCTACCGTGAGGTCGGGGAGTGGTTCGCCGGTCACCCGGACGATGTCGAGCGGTCGATGCACACGCTGAGCTACTTCGACGGGGTGAACCTGTCGAAGCGGGCCACCTGCCCGGCACTGTTCTCGGTGGCGCTGATGGACCAGATCTGCCCGCCCAGCACCGTCTACGCCGCCTACAACCAGTGGGGCGCGCAGGCCGACGAGACCCCCGAGACGTCGATCAACGTCTACCCGTGGAACGGGCACGAGGGTGGTCGTCAGGTGCAGACCTGGGAGCAGTTGGGCTGGATTCGTGATCGCGTGCAGAGCCGGGGCGACGGCCCGGCCAACGCTCCGCGTCGGGGTCGGCACGCCTCCTGAGGTCGGTCGTCAGACCTTGACGGCCACCATCAGGTCGCGCTGGATCGAGGAGTCGACGCGGTGGCTGAACCGCTGCCACTCGTCGCCCTCGCAGACGGTCAGGCCGGCCTGTTCCATCAGATCGGCCAGTTGCTCGTAGCCCAGCCCGTGGGTGTTCCAGGACAGCCCGAGCGCGCCACCCGGCTTGAGCTGGGTCGCCCACACCTCGATGGACTCGCCCAGCAGACCGGCGGGGGAGCGGTCGCGTCGTCCGCTGGTGCCCCGCACGTCGGTGGACGACCCGTGCACCACTCCGTAGGGCGCGTCGGTGACGATGGCGTCGAAGGTCTTGCGGCCCCACAGCTCGCGGCTGGTGCGGGTGTCGCCGGTGAAGACGCCCAGGCTCAACGCCGGACGATCCGGTAGCCGCAGCTCGGCGTCGAACCGCTTGCCGAGGGTCTTGCCCTCGCGGCGCACCGGGGTGAGGTCGGCCGAGTGCTTGAGGCGCTTGCGGCGCAGCCAGGTCTTCAGGTAGGCGGCCAACTGCTCGACGGCCTTGGTGTCGCCCTCGACGCCGTAGCCGTGGTGGCCGAGCAGCCAGGCGGTGAACAGGGTGGTGCCTCGTCCGGCCAGAGGGTCGAGAATGCTCAGCGGCTGCCCGGGCTCGGCCTCGCGCACCATCGCGGCCAGGGTGACGTTGACCAGCAGACGGGTGAACTGCTCGTTGGTCTTGCCGGGGTACTTCGGGATCGTGACCAGGTCGTCGTCGAGCCAGTCGGTGGCCGGCAACTCGACCGGACGAAACACCGGCGCCTCGTTGCCCTCGAGGTCGAAGACGGCCAGGGTCGCCGACAGCCGGGCGATGGCGGCCGCGAGGTCGTCCGACCAACCGGGGTGCTCGAAGGTCAGGTAGTCGACGCCCGCGATGGTGGTGGCGGCGACGTCGCGGGCCTCGGGCACGCAGATCTGCAGTTCGCCGGCGGCGAGGGTGGCGGCCTCGCCGGCGTAGACGCGGTTGGCGGAGGGTGAGAGCAGCAGGGCGGATCGGGTCACCGGTTCAGTGTCGCCCCTGCGTGCGGGTGGAGTCGAGTCGAGGGGACGGGGGTGCGGTCGCGTCGGGCGGCGAGGTTGATCACGGCGATGATGCCGGCCAGCAGCAGCACGGCCCCCGAGATGGCGCTGGCGCAGAGGGCGGCGGCCGTGGCGGGGGAGCTGGCCGAGGTCAGGCTGAGGGCGTCCTGGAACGATCCGCGCACGAAGGGTTCGGCCATGGCGCCGACGGGCACCACCAGCCGGGCCGCCCACGCCAGCGGACCGAGGCGGGGGTGGTCGGTTCGTCCGGCGGCGACGCCGACCAGGGCCAGCGGCGGGCCCAGCACCAGGCAGGCGGCCACCCACGACAGGTTGTCGCCGATGCGGGCCGGGATCGCGTCGGTGAGGGCGGCGAGGCCGTAGTGCATCGTCAGTGCCACCAGGCCGGCCAGCGGTCCGGCCAGCAGGGCGGGGCGCCAGCGACCCACGATCCACCCGGCCCAGACCAGCAGGCCGGCCCACGCCGTGCCGGAGTTGACCAGTTGGGCGAGCACGGTGCGGATGGTCAGCCAGGTGTCGGCGCGGCCCTCGAGTTCGGCCGTGGTGATCATGTTCGACAGCAGGGAGGCGAGCCCGAGGGCGGCGGAACCGAGGGCGATCGTCAGCCAGGGCCGTGGGGAGGTCATGCACCGATTCCATCGCCCGTTCCCGGCTGGTCGGGCCCCGATTGGTCGCGGGTGGCCGCCGGTCTGACGGGATTCGTCCCGGGGTGGGAGCCGCCGAGGGCGCCGCTACGACCCTGCTGGCGTTCGGACCTGCTGGCGGTGAGAGTGATGGCCGGTGGGTCGGGCGCAGATAGGGTCGATCGAAACCGACAGGGGTGGGCATGGTCGTGGCAGGCACCGGTGTGGCCCGGTCGTCTTTCGGTCGCTACTGGGCGGCGGCGGCCATCAGTTCCTTCGGCACGTCCGTGACCGCCGTCGCCATTCCGGTGCTCGTCGTGCAGGTGTTGCAGGCGACCCCTTTCGAGGTGGGCGTCGTGAACGCCGCCCAGTTCGTGCCGTACGCGCTGCTCGGTCTCGTGGCGGGCGTGTACACCGACCGGTGGCGCCGCCGGCCGATTCTGGTGTGGGCCAGTGTTGGGCGTGCGCTCGCCTTGGGTGCCATTCCGATCCTGTGGCTGAGCGGCCTGCTGCAGATCTGGATGGTGGTCGTCGCCCTGCTGGTGTTCGGCGCGTGCTCGGTGTTCGGGTTCGCCGCCACCCAGTCGCTGCTGCCGCGGCTGGTGCCCCGGTCGCGGCTGCTGAAGGCCAATGCGCGCCTCGACCAGTCCGACGCGGCGGCGCAGACGCTCGGGCCGGCGTTGGGTGGAGGGCTGGTCGGACTGCTCGGTGCCCCGCTCGCCATCCTCGTCGACTCGATCAGCTATCTGGTCGACGCTGCACTCAACGCGAGCCTGCGCGTGGACGAACCCCGGCCCGCCCCTCGCCGCCGAAATCTCGGCGCCGAGATGCGCGAGGGCTTGCGGTGGACGTACCGCCATCGCACCCTGGGGCCGCTGGCAGTCTCGACGCACGTCTGGTTCGTGGCCAACGGCGCCGCCATGACTGCCCTCTCGCTGCTGGCCCTCAGATCGTGGGGATACACCTCGGTGACCTATGGACTGCTGCTGACGGCGTTCGGCGTCAGCAGTCTCGTCGGCGCCTCGCTCGCCCCACGCCTCAGCGCCCGATTCGGTGAGGGGCGGGTGATCGTGGCCGCGAGGCTGGCCTATCCAGTTGCCTGGCTGGTGGTGTCCCTGGCCTCACCAGGCGTCATCGGCGGGGTGCTGATCGTGGTCGCACTGGTGCTGCAGGGCCTCGCGATGGGTGCCGAGAACTCCCCGGAGCAATGGCTCTGGCAGACGCTCACACCGGACGAGCTGCTGGGTCGCACCAACGCCACCCGACGCGCGGGCAACAGGACGCTCGCGGCCATCGGGGCGATGACGGGGGGACTGCTCGTCGGCCTGGCTGGCCCGCGAGTGACGGTGGTGGGAGTGGTCGTCGTGTTCGCGATCGCCGCCCTGATGGCCGCGCTGTCGCCGGTGAGGAACCACCGGCACGAGGAATCGTCCTGAGGCGGTGAGGGGGCGAAGGCAGCCGAAAATCGGGTCAGATAGTTATCCACAGGCCCGGATTCAGGGCCCAGATGGCCCCGTCGGGTTCCTACCGTCGGGCGCACGACACGATCACGAGTGGCACCGCGCGCGCGGTCTCTCATGTGCGACTGCACGGGTTCGGAGGCGAGGGCTCGTCGTTCAACGTGAGCGCCTGCGTTGATCGCCGTCAGAAGACCTGGAGGTCGGCTGGATCGCCGGAGTCGGTCGGCGACCTGGAGCTGTTGACCGCCGAGGTCGCCCCCTTGGTCGACGGCACCCTCCGGATCACGACGATCGTGCTGCTGCCGGTGGACGCCTGCGGGTGAGGGCCCTCAGTGCAGGTTCACGTGGTGGTGCTCGAAGGGGGTGCCCTTGGCGCGCTCGAACGAGGCGCGGATCTCTTCCTCGGCGGCGGGTCGTCCGGTCCAGGTGGCGCCCTCGACCGACTTGCCGGGCTCGAGGTCCTTGTAGACCGTGAAGAAGTGCTCGATCTCGAGCAGCATCAGCTCCGAGACGTCCTCAATCTCGACCAGGGTGTCGCGGCGGTGGTCGGCCACCGGCACGCAGAGCACCTTGTCGTCACCACCCATTTCGTCCTTCATGCGGAACATGGCGACGGCGCGGCACTCGATCAGGCAGCCGGGGAAGGTCGGCTCGGGCACCAGCACGAGCGCGTCGAGCGGGTCGCCGTCCTCACCCAGGGTGCCCTCGACGAAGCCGTAGTCATAGGGGTACTGGGTCGAGGTGAACAGGGTGCGATCCAACCGGATGCGCCCGGTGGTGTGGTCCATCTCGTATTTGTTCTTGGTGCCCTTGGGAATCTCGATGGTCACATCGAAGGTCAGACCTGCCGGGGGAGCAGACAGCTCAACCCGCTGGAACTCATCGGTCACGTGCGGCCTCTCTCTATGATTGGGGGCACCGTTGCGCGCTCAAGAATAGCGCCTGAACAGGGGGATGGGTGACGCGTCGTCGCAGTCGGGGAGCGCTGATGGGGCTGTCGGTCGCGGGCCTGCTCGCAGCCCTCCTGGCGGCGGGCGTCATCGTCTTCGCCTCGCCGCTCGCGCGCTCGACGGGGCTGCGCACCGCCGGCCGCCAACCGAGCACCATCGCGCCGTCGCTGTTCGCGCCGCCGACCCCCTCGACCGCTCCCGAGCAGCAGTCCGGCGACGGGGTGGTGGACGAGCCCGAGCCCGTCACCCCGCGGGCCACGCTGGCGGGATCCGCCCTGCAGCGCCAGCTGTCGGCGATCAAACCGCAGCACGGGGGGCGGTCGTCCATCGTGGTGATCGACCACGCCTCCGGCACCGTGCTGGCCAACCAGGGCGGGCAGCAGTTGATGCTGCCGGCGTCGAACCTGAAGACGTTGGTCACGATGGCCGTGCTCGAGAAGCTCGGCCCGGGGCACCGGTTCACCACCTCGGTGGTGCAAACCTCGCCGGGCACGATCGTGCTGGTGGGCGGCGGCGACCCCTACCTCGGCACCGTGCACAACCCGACCCGTCCGACCGCCACCAGCACCCTCGAACTGGCCACCCTCACCGCGGCCGCCCTCAAGCAGGCCGGGGTGACCAGCGTGAGCCTGGGCTACGACGACACCCTGTTCAGCGGCCCCGACTGGCACCCGAGCTGGCCTGCGGGCTACTCCGACCAGGTGGCCCGCATCTCGTCGCTCTCGCTCGACGCCGGCCGCACCGTCGACCAGGACGGCGTGCGGGTGCCCGGCACCGGGTTGTCGCAGCAACCGGCCGCCGAGACGGCCACCAGGTTCGCCCAGCAGCTGAGGGCGGCCGGCATCACCATCACCGGCAAGGTCGGCCGGCGCGCCGTCGGCGAGAAGCCGGCCACCGAGCTCGCCGCCGTGCAGTCGATGCCGCTGATCGACATCGCCACCGAGGTGATGGTGCACTCCGACAACTTCGGCGCCGAGGTGCTCTTCCGCCAGCTCGCCCTCGCCGCCGGCCAGCCCGGCTCGTTCGCGGGGGCCTCGTCCGCCCTGCAGCACGCCCTGACCGCCGACGGACTGTGGACGAAGGGCGCCGTCACGACCGACGGGTCGGGGCTGTCGCGTGACAACCGGGTGACCGCACTGATGCTGGCGAGCGCCTGGCAGAAGATTTCGCGCAACGATTCGCTGAAGGGTCTGCTGGTCTCGACCCCCGTCGCCGGGGTGAGCGGCACGCTGGCCGATCGGTTCCGCACTGACTCCGGCGCCGCGGTCGGGCGCGGCTGGGTGCACGCCAAGACCGGCACGCTGACCGGCGTCTCGACCCTGTCGGGCTGGACCGTCAGCACCGACGGGCAGCCGCTGATCCTGGCGATCATGGTCAACGACTCCACCAACGACTGGTTCGCCCGCCTGTGGATCGACCAGGTGGCGTCGGCCGCGACCGGCTGTGGGTGCCGCTGATGCTCGACTGG
This sequence comes from Aestuariimicrobium soli, assembly GCF_051192575.1. Taxonomy (NCBI): domain Bacteria; kingdom Bacillati; phylum Actinomycetota; class Actinomycetes; order Propionibacteriales; family Propionibacteriaceae; genus Aestuariimicrobium; species Aestuariimicrobium soli. The sequence goes on from NZ_JBPJSQ010000003.1 coordinate 224,138, forward strand.
ATCGACCGTGCCGCCGTCGAAACCATCGGACGAGGCCTGACCGGCCCCGGGCCCCACGCCACCAAGGCCGAACGCGACGAACTGGTTGCCGAACTGCACCATGCCGCCGCCTCGGTGCCTGAGCTGATCGCCCGGACGGCCGAGCTGCCGGCGACCGCGGGCACCGACGACCTGCGTGTGCTGGTGGTCGACCGTCGCCGCTGGGTGCAGGCGAACACCCGGATGAGTTTCTCGATCCTCGACCGGCTGGGGCATCCCGCGGCGCCCCGACATCTGGCCGACCGGGCCGCCGGTGGCGCGCGAGCGGTGCAGTTGGGCGGCGTGCTCGGGCTGGTCAGCCGCCGGGTGCTGGGTCAGTACGACCCGTTCTCGCCGCGGCCGGGGCTGCTGCTGGTGGCGCAGAACGTGCTCGAGGTCGAGCGCGCGTTGAAGCTCGATCCGTCGGACTTCCGGGTGTGGGTGTGCCTGCACGAGCAGACCCATCGGGCGCAGTTCCTGACGGCGCCGTGGCTGGTCGACCACGTGGTGGGCCTGGTGGCCGACGTGCTCGATGCCGAGGGGCAGGAGAACCTGTCCGCGGTGCTGCAGCGGGTGCGGGGTCGCCTGGCCAGAGGGGATGGGGCCGGAGCAAATGCGGAGCCGAGCAACGGGCTCGTCCTCGATCTGGCCTCCGGCCCCGAGGCGAGGCGGGCGATCGACCAGCTGACGGCCGTGATGTCGCTGCTCGAGGGCCACGCCGACGTGATGATGGACCTCGCCGCCCCCGAGGTGATCGGCACCCTCGCTCAGATTCGAGCGAGGTTCGAGGCCCGGCGGGGGGCCACCGGCGCCGGCGCGCGGTTCGGACGCCTGCTCGGCCTCGACGCCAAGCTCGCGCAGTACCGCGACGGCGCCGCCTTCTGCCGGGCCGTGATCCACGAGGCCGGGCTCCCCGGGCTGAACCTGGTGTGGCAGCAGCCGCGCAATCTGCCGCGCCGCCACGAGTTGGACGACCCGCGCGGTTGGTTGCGCCGGGTGGGCGGCTGATGGCGGCCCGCACCCTGTCGCAGGCGCAGCTGCGGGTGGTCGGGGCGGTGCAGGCGGGGCGGGAATCCGGAGCATTGGGACCCGGTGCGGTGGTGCTGGGCGTGAGCGGCGGCGCCGACTCGTTGGCCATGGCCGCCGCCGTCGCTTGGTGTGGGGAGTCGCTGCGGCGCCGCGGGTTGCCGGTGCCGGCGATCGAGGCCGTCGTGGTCGACCACGGGTTGCAGCCTGGGTCGGGTGAGGTCGCCGAGAAGGCGCGCCAGCAGGTGCTCGGGCTGGGGCTGGACTGCCGGGTGGTTTCCGGTGAGGTGCCGCGCGGCGATGCGGGCCCAGAGGCCGCCGCCCGCGACCTTCGCCGCCGCCTGCTGGCCGAGGTCGCCGAGCAGCACCGAGCGGAAATGGCGTCGCCCTGCGAGTTCTTGCCACCAGATGGCAAGAACTCGCAGGGTAACGCCGTTATGGATCGGTGTGGGTCAGGGAGGCGCGAGTCGGGGAGGCGCGAGTCGGGGAGGCGTGAATCGGGCCAGTGTGAGTCGGGGAGGGGCGAACACCAACCCGGCGCCGCACCCGTCGAGATCTGGCTCGCCCACACCCGCGACGACGTTGCCGAACAGGTCCTGCTCGGCCTCGCCCGCGGCTCCGGGGCCCGCTCGCTCGCGGGCATTCCCCCTCGTCAGCGGCTGGTGCCAGGTGTCGAGTGGGTGCGTCCGCTGCTCGGGGTGACCCGCGCCGAGACGCGGCAGGCGTGCCTCGATGGGGGCCTCACCCCCTGGGACGACCCGCACAACGACGACCCCCGGTTCACCCGCGTCCGCGTGCGCTCCCGGGTGCTCCCCGCCCTCGAGCGCGAGCTCGGCCCCGGCATCGCCGACGCCCTCGCCCGCAGCGCCGACCTGCTGCGCGACGACGCCGACCTGCTCGACACCCTCACCGCGGGCTGGCTGCGCGAGGCGAGCGAGCGGGACGACCTGCGGGTCGCCGCCCTCGTCGACCAGCCGGCGGCGCGAGTCTCGCGGGTCGTCCGGGCCTGGTTGCTCGAACGGGGGGTCGGCCAACCGACCCGGGCGCAGGTGATGGCGGTCGCCGATCTGGTCACCCGGTGGCACGGTCAGGGTGGCGTCGACCTGGCCGGGGGGCGGGTCACCCGACGGGGGCCGCACCTGGTCTTCAAGCGGTAGGGTCGGGTTCGTGGATGCCGCTGATCTCTCCTCCGACCTGACCGAGGTGCTGCACACCAGCGCCGACATCGACGCCCGCCTCGCCGAGGTGGCCGCGCAGATCGATGCCGACTACGCCGGCAAGGACCTGCTGCTGATCGGCGTGCTGAACGGCGCCGTGATGGTGATGAGCGACCTCAGCCGGGCACTGAAGAGCCACTGCACCATGGACTGGATGGCGATCTCGAGCTACGGTTCGGGCACCAAGAGCTCCGGGGTGGTGCGCATTCTGAAGGACCTCACCACCGACATCTCAGGCAAGCACGTGCTGATCGTCGAAGACATCGTCGACACCGGCCTGACCCTGAGCTACCTGGTGCAGAACCTGCAGAGCCGCGAACCCGCGAGCCTCGAGATCATGACCATGTTCCGCAAGCCCGAGGCGATCACCACCGACGTCGAGGTCAAGTACGTGGGCTTCGACATTCCCAACCAGTTCGTCGTCGGCTACGGCCTCGACTACGCGGGCCGCTATCGCAACCTGCGCGACGTGGGCATTCTCAGCCCCGCCGTCTACAGCTGAGCGACCCGCCCGCAGCCGAGTCGCCTCAGCTGACCAGGTTCGCCGCCACCGCCCCCAGGGCGGTCACCCCCATCACCAGGAGGGTGACCACCAGCAGCAGGGGGGTTCGTCCGCTCGGCAGGGTGGGCACGTCGCTGGTCGTCAGCGTGGTGTGGGCGCGGCGGTAGCGCTCGACCGACTGGTGCAGCACGACGACGCCGACCACCAGCGCGCACGCGCCGGCGGGCAACCCCCACCAACCGATGGCCGGCCAGGTGAGTCGCGGCATGGCCAGGCCGACGCCGATGATCGCGATCCCGAACCTGCGCCAGGCGAGCGCCGTCCGCTCGGGTTGCAGCCCCCGGTCCCAGGCCTCGGCCGAAGCCGACGGCTGTCCCGCGCCCATCTCCGGCCCCCGACTCAGGCCGCGACCACGGCGGCCAGCACCAGCAGCCCCGCGATCGCCAGGCCGACGGTCAGTACCAGTCCCATGGTCAGCGCCGGCAACGGACGATGGTCGCGCATGGCCGACTCGACCCGCATCCAGCTGAACCAGGCGTGCACGGGCACCGTGATGCCGAGCAGGATCAGCACTGCCGACGCCGCCAGCCGCAGCCCGTGGTGCAGCGTCAGCCCGAAGGCCTCCAGACCCACCCCGACCGAGATCAGCGCCAGGCCGGTGCTCATCCAGGCGAGGAAGGTGCGCTCGTTGGCCAGCGAGAAGCGGGGGTCGGGCTCCGATCCGTGGGCGTAGACCCGCGCGGGGAAGCGACGATCGCCTGAACCACGATTTGGGGAGCGTTCGGTCACAGGGTTCAACCTAGCGTCCCACCCTTCCGGTGGCCTCGCCCCGGCCTACCGTGGTCGCATGCTGCGCACCCTCGGTAGCTGGATTCGCTACCCGATCATCATCGCCCTGGTGATGCTCGCGGCCGCGATCCCGGCGTGGTGGAAGGCCAATCGCCACGACACCGGCACCCGCACGAGCGCCGACAACTTCGTGATCAACTCCTTCGTCGGCGACTACACCCCGGTGGTGCGCTCCGACGGCACCACCGACCTCGAGGTGCGAGAGGAGTTCGTCGTCACCTTCGCCAACGACGAGACCAACCACGGCATCGTCCGCTTCATCCCCACCGGGTACCAGGACCACACCACCCCGATCGGCACGGTCACCGTGACCGGACGAGTGACGACCACCCGACCCTACGAGCCGGACGACCCCCAGGTTGGCACCCCCGACTACCAGGTCAGCCGCGAGGACGGGGTCGTGGTGGTGCGCATCGGCAGCGCCACCCGGTATGCCGTCGCCGGCGAGCACCAGACCTACCAGCTGTCGTACACCATTCGCGACGTCGCCCTGAATGCCCCTGACCGGTCGCGCCAGCAGCTCTACGTCGACACCATCGGCACCCGCTGGCGGCAGCCCGTCGAGTCGCTCACCGCCCGCATCCACCTCGGTGGCGACCTGGCTGCGGCCACCGACGGTTCGCTCGCCTGCTACCGCGGAGCCGAGGGCAGCACCGACACCTGCGCCATCTCGCGCTCCGGCGACACGGTGACCGCCTCGACCAGCGACCTCGAGCCGGGCGAGCAGCTGACCTGGGCCGTGGGCTTCGCCAACGGCACCTTTGAGCGGGCCTACACGCCGTCGACCCAGGTCGATGCCCTCGGGCTGCTCGGCCGGTGGTGGGTGTGGTTGGTGCCGGCCGCCGGGCTGCTGGCCCTCGCCGTGCAGGAGGCCCGCCGCGCCTGGTTCCACCACGTCGGACGACCGAAGGTGATCGTCACCCAGGTCACCCCTCCCGAGGGCGTGCCGGTGTTCGCGTCGGCCGACATCATGGGCCGCGAGGCGCTCGGGCCCGCCGCCATGCTGATGGACCTGGTCGTCCGCAAGGTGTCGACCATCACCTCGGACGAACCGGCCGCCGCCCCCGACGCCGGCGCGGGTCACCCCACCGATCGGGAGCGGCTGTCGTGGTGGCAGCGCCGGAAGTTGCGGAAGTCCCTGGTGCTCGAGACGGGCGACCTCACGCAGGCCTTCCCCGATGAGTTGGAGCGCGCGGCCACGGCGGCACTGTTCGGGGGAACGGTGCCGGTGAACCGCGACGACGAGGCGTGGGAGCCTGCGGCCCAGGACGAGTACCGGGCCGGGATCGTCGTCGACCGCGGTTGGCGCGACTGGCCCCCGAACAGCCCGGCGCATTTCATGCCCGTGTTCGTGTGCCTGTACCTCACGGCCGGCATCACCGTCTTCGCCTCGGGGCTGCTGGGCACCCCGTTCTGGGTGTACGTCGCGCTCGCGGTGGTGGGGGTGGTGGCGCTGGTCGCGTCGATCTACCGCACCCCCTACAAGGGTCGGCTGACGGACGAGGGCCGTGCCGTGCGCGACCACCTGCTGGGGCTGCGGCAGTTCATGACGCTGGCCGAGACCGAGCGCATCCAGTGGTTGCAGAACGTCGTCGACGCGCCGCGCGAGAACGCGCAGGTCACGCTGTACGAACCGCTGCTGCCCTACGCGCTCATCTTCGGCATCGAGAAGACGTGGGCCCAGGTGATCGGCGAGCAGTTGCGGGCGGCGCCCGACCTGGCCGGCCCCGACGGGTCGTGGGCCGCCCAACTGGCGGGCTGGGGTGGGTCGTACTCCGACCTGACCTCGGCGATGACGTCGAGGCGCAGGCGTCATCACTACGTCGACAACGACGCCGGACGCGGTCTGTTCTCGAGCATGCACGAGCGGGCCGCGCAGTCGGCCAGTGACTTCGGTGAGGGCCTGTCGCAGTTCGCCAGCGACCTCAACGAGCTGAGTTCCTCCAGCAACGACGGCACCAGCTCCAGCTGGTCGTCCTCGTCGTCGAGGAGCTCGCGCGGTGGCGGCTCAAGCGGCGGCGGACGCTCCGGTGGTGGTGTCGGCGGTGGCGGCGGCGGGGGCTGGTGATCAGGAGTAACCTGAAACCAGATTCCACGTCCCCACACGTCAGTTCGCAGGAGGACCCATGCGCGTCATCGGTGCCGTGCTCGAGACCATCGGGGCCCCGGCCCCCTTCGCCGACTCCCAACCGCTGACGGTGGGGGAGCTCGACCTCGCCGATCCCGGACCCACCGAGGTGCTGGTCGAGATCGAGGCGGCCGGCCTGTGCCACTCCGACCTGTCGGTGGTCGACGGCAATCGTCCGCGGCCGGTGCCGATGCTGCTGGGCCACGAGGCGGCCGGAGTCGTCCGCGCGTTCGGCGACCAGGTGACCGACCTGCGTGAGGGGCAGCGGGTGGTGCTCACCTTCCTGCCCCGGTGCGGTGAGTGCGAGGCGTGCGCCACCGATGGGCTGCGGCCCTGCTCGGCCGGCAGTGCCACCAACAATGCGGGCGAACTGCTCGCCGGCGGGCGCCGATTGAGCCGCGACGGCGAGCCGGTGCACCACCATCTGGGGGCCTCGGCCTTCGCCACCCACGCGGTCATCGACCGCCGCTCCATCGTGCCGGTCGACGACGACGTGCCGCCCGAGGTGGCCGCCCTGCTGGGCTGCGCGGTGCTGACCGGCGGGGGAGCGGTGCTCAACGTCGGGCGCCCGGTGGCCGGCGACACCGTCGTGGTCGTCGGTCTGGGCGGGGTCGGCATGGCCGCGGTGCTCACGGCCAAGGCCATCGAGGGCGTGCGGGTGGTCGCCGTCGACCAGGTGCCCGAGAAGGTGGCGCTGGCCCGTGACCTGGGGGCGGACGAGGCCGGGTCGTCCGATGAGCTGGCAAGGGTCGATGGGGCGGGCATCAAGGGCCGCGTGGTCATCGAGGCTGCCGGCCACCCACGGGCCCTGGAGGCGGCGATCGCCATGACCGCTCCCGGCGGCATGACCATCACCGTGGGGCTGCCGCACCCCGATGCCCGGGCGTCGATCTCGCCGCTGGGATTCGTGGCCGAGGCGCGCAGTCTGGTCGGTAGTTACCTCGGCTCGGCGGTGCCCAGCCGCGACATTCCACGGTTTGCCGACCTGTGGCGCCAAGGTCGGCTGCCCGTCGAGAAACTGATCTCGGGGCACCTGCGCCTCGACGAACTCAACGCCGGGCTCGACCGGCTCGCGTCGGGGCAGGCGCTCCGGCAGATCATTCGTCCGTGACCCGCGCGGCCACCAGAGAGGTACTGACATGACGACGTTCGACGTGCTCGACCCGGCCACGCTCCAGGTGCTGCGGTCGCTGCCCGACCAGGGGGCGGACGACGCGACCCGCGCCGTCGACGCGGCCGCTGCCGCGCTGCCCGGCTGGCGCGAGACGGCACCCCGGGAACGTTCCGAGGTGCTGCGCCGCACCTTCGAGTTGATGCTGCGTGATCGCGACCGGTTGGCGGCGCTGATCTCGTCGGAGAACGGCAAGTCGACCGCCGATGCCACCGCCGAGGTCACCTACGCCGCGGAGTTCTTCCGCTGGTTCTCCGAGGAGGCGGTGCGCTCCGAGGGTGACTGGACGACGGCCCCCGCGGGCGGCACCCGCACCCTCGTGCGGCAGGTGCCGGTGGGGGTGGCGGCGCTGGTCACGCCGTGGAACTTCCCCGCGGCGATGGCCACCCGCAAGATCGCCCCGGCCCTGGCAGCGGGCTGCACCGTGGTGCTGAAGCCGGCGGCCGAGACCCCGTTGACGGCGCTGGCGGTGGCCGAGCTGCTGGCCGAGGCCGGGGTGCCCGAGGGCGTGGTCAACCTCGTCTGCACGACCGACGCCGAGACGGTGGTCGGCACCTGGCTGCGCGACCCGCGCGTGCGCAAGCTGTCGTTCACCGGGTCGACGGCGGTCGGTCGCCACCTGCTCGCGCAGGCCTCGGAGCGGGTGCTCAACTGCTCGATGGAACTGGGCGGGAACGCCCCGGTGGTGGTCTGCGCCGACGCCGATCTCGACCAGGCCGTCGAGGGCACCATGGTCGCCAAGTTCCGCGGCGGCGGCCAGGCCTGCACGGCCGCGAACCGGCTGTTCGTGCACGAGGCGGTCGCCGACGAGTTCGTGGCCCGCCTCGCCGAGCGGGTGTCGGCGCTGACGGTGGGGCCGGCGTCGTCCGGGTGTGCCATCGGGCCGGTGATCTCGGCGAAGGCCCGCGACACCATCACCGCCGTGGTCGACGAGGCCGTCGCCGCCGGCGCCGTCGTCGCCGGCGGGGCCGCCCTGCCCGAGGGCGAGGGGTGGTTCGTCCGCCCGATCGTGCTCGACCACGTGCCCGCCGACGCGCGGGTGGTCGCCGAGGAGGTCTTCGGCCCGATCGCGTCGGTGGTCAGGTGGTCGAACGAGGACGACCTGCTCACCCACGTCAACGGCACCGAACTGGGGCTGTCGGCCTACGTGTTCGCCGAGCTGGGGCACGCGTTGCACCTGGCCGAACGCATCGAGGCGGGCATGGTGGGCATCAACCGCGGCCTGGTCAGCGACCCGGCGGCACCGTTCGGCGGCATGAAGCAGTCGGGGTTGGGGCGCGAGGGCGCCCGCGAGGGGCTGCGCGAGTTCCAGGAGACGCAGTACTTCTCCATCGCCTGGTGACGCCTGAGTAACCCCCCCGAGTAAAACCCTCCGCGCAACACCCCAGGGGCCGCCGCACACCCCGCTGGTAGGCTCGGCCACGCTTCGGCACCGTCTCCCAGCCCCGTGACTCAAGGCAGGCAATGAAGAACCTCCAGAAGGCCTTCCGCGGTCCACTCGTGTGGATCCTGATCGCCGTCATGCTGATCGTGCTCGCGGTCAACCTGGCCACCCGCACCACCGGGGTCGAACAGATTCCCACGTCGCAGGCCGTCGCCATGATCAATGGCAAGGAGAAGCTGAAGGAAGTCGTTCTCACCGATGGCGAGCAGTCCATCGAGATCACGGGTGCCGACAACAAGCACTACCGCTCGGTGTGGGTGGGCAACCAGTCCGAGCAGTTGGTGGAGCGGCTCAACGCGCGCATCGCCGACAAGTCGCTCGAGAGCTGGCAGGGCAAGAACCCGCAGCCGAGCTTCTGGACGTCGCTGCTCTACAACTTCCTGCCGTTCCTGCTGCTCATCGTCGGCTTCTTCGTCGTGATGAACCTGGTGCAGGGCGCCGGCGGTGGCCGCGGCGTGATGGGCTTCGGCAAGTCGCGGGCCAAGGTCGCCACCAAGGACACCCCGCAGACCACGTTCTCTGACGTCGCCGGTTGTGAAGAGGCGATCGAGGAACTGCAGGAGATTCGCGACTTCCTCGCCGACCCGCCCAAGTTCCAGCGCGTCGGCGCCAAGATTCCCAAGGGTGTGCTGCTCTACGGCCCGCCCGGCACCGGCAAGACCCTGCTGGCCCGCGCCGTCGCCGGTGAGGCCGGCGTGCCCTTCTTCTCGATCTCGGGTTCCGACTTCGTCGAGATGTTCGTCGGTGTGGGCGCCAGCCGTGTGCGCGACCTGTTCGAGCAGGCCAAGGCCGCCGCCCCCGCCATCGTCTTCATCGACGAGATCGATGCCGTCGGACGACACCGCGGCGCCGGCACCGGTGGCGGGCACGACGAGCGCGAGCAGACCCTCAACCAGCTGCTCGTCGAGATGGACGGCTTCGACGTGCGCGGCGGCGTGATCCTGATCGCGGCCACCAACCGTCCCGATGTGCTCGACCCGGCCCTGCTTCGTCCGGGACGATTCGACCGCCAGATCGGCGTGGAGGCCCCCGACATGGCGGGCCGGGCGCAGATTCTCAAGGTGCACGCCAAGGGCAAGCCGATGGACGAGTCGGTCGACCTGGCCTCGGTCGCGCGGCGCACGCCCGGCTTCACCGGCGCCGACCTGGCCAATGTGCTCAACGAGGCGGCGCTGTTGACCGCGCGCCTCAACCTGCCGCTGATCGGCAACCGCGAGTTGGACGAGGCCATCGACCGCGTGCTGATGGGCCCGCAGAAGCGCACCCGCCTGATGAACGAGCACGAGCGGCTCGTCACCGCCTACCACGAGGGTGGGCACGCCCTGGTGGCCGCCGCGATGCCGGCGACCCGCAACAACGTGCAGAAGCTGACCATCCTGCCCCGCGGGCGCGCCCTCGGCTACGCCATGGTGATGCCCGACCAGGACAAGTACTCCCAGTCGCGCGGTGAACTGCTCGACCAGATGGCCTACATGATGGGTGGCCGCGCAGCCGAGGAACTGATCTTCGGCGACCCGACCACCGGCGCCGGCAACGACATCGAGAAGGCCACCAAGGTGGCCCGCGCGATGGTCACCCAGTACGGCTTCTCGAACTCGCTGGGGGCGATCACCCTGGGCGGAGGCGAGCAGGAACCCTTCCTGGGCATGGCCGGCACGGGCCGCACCGTCGACTACTCCGACGCCACCGCCCGCACCATCGACGAGGAGATGGCCGCCTTCCTCGAGGCCGCCCACCAGGAGGCCTTCGACGTGCTCAAGGAGAACCGCGACGTGCTCGACGTGCTGGTGCGCGAGGTCTTCGAGAAGGAGACCCTGCAGAAGGCCGAGGTGGAGCGCATCTTCGCCGACCTCAAGCGTCGCCCCGAGCGTGAGAACTGGACCGGATCGTCCCTGCGGGTGCCGTCGGAGATTCCGCCGATCGACCCGCCGAAGTCGGCCGAGCTCGCCGCCGGCCCCACCGACGAGGTGCCGCCGGGCGGCATCCAGCTGCCCCCGGGGCAGCCGGGCTCGTCCGACCTGCCCCCGGGAGCCTCGGGTGACGGTCACGGCGGCTGGGAGGCGCCCGGCTGGGAGGGTCCGCAGGGGCCCACCCCGACGCGCTGAGGCGTGATGGCCGAGATCGACCAGGCCCGCATCGAGGCGGCCGTCCGCGAGATCCTGCTCGCCGTCGGGGAGGACCCCGACCGCGAGGGTCTGCGCGAGACGCCCGCCCGGGTGGGCCGCGCCTACGCCGAGATCTTCGCCGGTCTGCACGCCGACCCCGCCGAGTTGTTGGCCACCACCTTCGACGTCGACCACGACGAGATGGTGATGGTGCGCGACATCGAGGTGTGGAGCGTCTGCGAACACCACCTGCTGCCCTTCACGGGCGTGGCCCACGTGGCCTACCTGCCTGCGGGCAACGGCCGGGTGACCGGCTTGAGCAAGCTGGCGCGGCTGGTCGACCTGTTCGCCAAGCGACCCCAGGTGCAGGAACGGCTGACGGCGCAGATCGCCGATGCGCTGGTGACGCACCTGCACGTCAACGGCGCGCTGGTGGTGGTCGAGGCCGAGCACCAGTGCATGACGATGCGCGGGGTGCGCAAGCCCGGCGCGCGCACCATCACCTCGGCCGTGCGCGGGCGCATGCGCGAGGCCGCCACCCGCGCCGAGGCGATGGCGCTGATCAACTCCGTGCGGCGATGACGCGCACCCTGGTGATGGGGATTCTGAACGTCACCCCCGACAGTTTTTCCGATGGCGGACGATGGGCCGCTCCCGCCGCCGCCCTCGACCACGCCCGGGCCATGCTTGATGACGGCGCCGACCTGATCGACATCGGCGGAGAGTCGACCCGACCCGGCTCGACCCGACCCGAGGTCGCCGAGGAACTGCGCCGGGTGATCCCGGTCGTCGAGGCGGTGGCCGCGCTGGGCGTCACGGTGTCGGTCGACACCATGCGTGCCGAGGTCGCCCGGGCGGCGGTCGAGGCGGGTGCCGGCATCGTCAACGACGTCTCGGGCGGGCTGGCCGATCCGCAGATGCTGGCCACCGTCGCCGCCCTGCAGCACACGCACCCGGGGGTCGACTACGTGGCGATGCACTGGCGCGCCCACGGTTCGGTGATGAATGACGAGGCCCACTACGACGACGTAGTCGCCGACGTCACCCGCGAGCTGCTGGCCCGCCGCGACGCCGCCGTGGCCGCCGGCATCGACCCGGCGCGCATCGTGCTCGACCCGGGCTACGGCTTCTCGAAGAACTCAGACCAGAACTGGACCCTGCTCGCGGCGAACGCCTCGTTCCTCACCCACGGCCACCGCGTGCTCGTCGGGGTCAGCCGCAAGCGGTTCCTCGGGGAGTTGCTGGCCACCGACGCGGGCCCTCGTCCGCCCGACCAGCGCGACGCCGCCACCGCCGCCCTCACCGCCTTGTGCGCCGCCCAGGGGGTGTGGGCCGTGCGCACCCACGAGGTGCGGGCCCAGCGCGATGCCGTCGAGGTGGCCGCGCGGCTGGCCGCCGGGGGCGTCACGGGCGTCCGGTAGTGTCGCCAGCGCACGTCAACGAGAGCGCACGTCAACGAGATGGGGAGGGGTGAGGGCATGGGTGAGCCGGTGACCATTCGGCTCGACGGTGTCTCGGGGCTGGGCCGGCACGGCTGGTTCGACTTCGAACGCCGCGAACCGCAGGTGTTCATCGCCGATGCCCTGCTACGGGTCGACTGTGACACCGACTCGGACGACTTGGCTGGCACCGTCGACTACGGTGAGGTTGCCACTCGTCTGCAGCGCCATCTCAGCGGCGAGCCGGTGAACCTGATCGAGACCCTCGCCGCCCGCATCGCCGCCGACCTCGTCACCCTGCCCCGGGTGCGTGAGGCCGAGGTGACCGTGCACAAGCCCCACGCCCCCTTATCGACCCCGTTCACCGATGTCGCGGTGACCGTCACGAGGAGTAGCCATGGTGATTGACGTCGACACGCTGGGAAACCTGCGTCCCATCTCGAAGGTGGTCTTCAGTCTCGGGTCGAACGTGGGCGACAGCCTCGAGATCCTACAGTCGGCCATCAACGAACTGGCCACCACCCCCGACCTGATCCCGGTCGACATCAGCTCCGTCTACCGCACCGTTCCGGTGGGCGAGGTGATCGACCAGGACGACTTCTACAACCTGGTGCTGGTCGCCGAGTCGACGCTCGAACCGATGACCCTGCTGGAGCGGGCCGAGGCCCTCGAGAGCGCCTTCGGTCGCGTGCGCGACGTGCCCGGCGGACCCCGCACCCTCGACATCGACCTGGTCATGGTCGGCAAGCGTGAACGCATCGACGATCGCCTGACCCTGCCCCACCCGCGCGCCCACGAGCGTGCGTTCGTGCTGGTGCCCTGGCTCGAGGCCGACCCGCTGGCCGAACTGGCGGGCCACGGTGCGGTCGCCGACCTGGTTGCCGGGCTCGACACCTCGGTCGTCAGCAAGATCGACGAGCGCGTCGACCTGCCGTGACCCGCGTCTTCGACGACGAACCGGACGAGCGCCCGTCCCCCGACGAGGACGCTCCCGGCGACGGCGACCAGCACTCGCCCGGTCTCGGGCCCACCACCTGGTTCCAGTTCGCGGTGGCGGTGCTGGTGGGCGGTGTGGTCGGTTGGTTCGTGGTCGAGACCATGACCTCGTTGCACCAGGTGGTGCCGGTGACGCCCTGGGTGATGTCGGTGCTGATGGCGGCGTTGGGCGTGCTGGTCGGGTTCTATGCCCGCCGGCGGGCCCGCGCCCACATGGATGCCCACCCCGACCGCGCGGCCTCGATGGGGGTCTTCCTGCTCGCGCTCGGCAAGACCATGATCTTCACCGGTGCGCTGCTGGCCGGCGGTCACCTGGTCTACGCCCTGCTCAATCTGGGTCATTGGGCGATCCCGATGCCCCGGCAGCGGGTGATCTTCGGTTCGGTGGCCGTGGTGGCCTCGCTGGTGCTCGCGGCCGGCGGGTGGTTGGCCGAGCGGGCCGCTCGTGCCAGCTGAGAGCTTCTGGGGTTCTCGAGATTCCCCGGCTTGTCCGTACGGGTTTTGTCGCACTGCGGCCGTATCATGTGACCCGTGAGTGCCAAGCATCAAGCCAACATGTCGAGGGAGCGCAAGTCCGCTCTCGCCGTGCTGATCGCCGCGAGCGTCGTCGCCGTGGCGTGTGCCTTCGGGCCCATCTGGATCGTCCGTCTCGGACTGGTGCTTGCCGTGCTCGGTGCCGTCGGGTCGGTCTGGTTCGCCTTCCGTGAGTTGGCCCGCATGGACGTGGTGCACCGCACCGAGTTGAAGGCCGAGCGGCTCGCCCGCACCACCGCCGACCGCGCCCACCACGCCGAGTCGATGGAACTCATCAACACCTTCAAGACCCGATACCTCGCCCACGCCACCCAGGTCGACGACCTGCGCGGCACCATGGCCGGGCTGCAGCAGGAACTGTCGACGGTGCGCGGCAACCTCGTCTCGGCCCGCGCCGAGGCCATTGCCAAGGCTCAGACCATCGCCGACCTGCAGGCCTCGCTGGCCGAGCGGGAGGCCGTGCTGGTCGAACTGCAGCAGCGCCTCGAGCACGCCGAGGCCCTGGCCGCCGACGAGTCCGAGGTCGTCACCCTGCCCAGCCGCGGCATCGCCCGCAAGACGCTGGCCGAGAAGCTGCCCACGGCCGCCGAGCTGTGGACCAACGGTGAGCACCCGACCAGCGTCGACTTCGATGCGCTCGACGTCGCACTGCTCGCCAGCGGTCGGGTGGCAGGCGGTCGCGCCGCGCGTCGCGAGGCCATCTGAGCTGTCAGAGCCTGAGCGGCCTCACTTGTCGAGGTCGCCGATCGTCCAGCCCAGGCCGGCGACCACGATGCCGACCTGATCGAGGCGGCACCCCACCAGCAGTGCGTGCAGCACGTTCACGTTGGCGAACGTCGGCGTGCGCAGCGCCAGCCGCCACGGGGTGGTGCCGCCGCGCGAGACCAGGTGGAACCCGGCGATGCCCTGCGGGGCCTCGATCTCGGTCCACGCCTCGGCGTCGGGCAGCTTGATGATCTTCGACAGGGGCACGTTGACCGGGCCGGTGGTCGTCCGTGCCTCGTCGGCCGACCGACGTACCTGCGCGGACGACTGCCCCAGTTCGCGCACCCACTCGTCGAAGCGGGCGGTGGTGGTTCCGGTGCCGCCGTTGCCCAGCGCCGATCGGGCCGCGGGGCCGGTCACGCCGTAGCCGGCGGCCACCTCGCGAGTGAGGGTGCCGACCGCGGTGTCGGCCCGCCACTGTTCGTCGCCGACGGCCTCGGCCAGGGCGCGCGTGGTCTCGTCCACCAGAACCAGCCAGGCGTCGAGGCGGTCGAACCAGCCCTCGGGGGCGTCGGTCGCCAGGCCCCCCAGGCGGTTGAGCATCGGGTGCAGCCGATTGCCCGTCCAGGCCAGCATCAGGGTGCGGGTCTCGTCGCGGGCGCGGCGCACGAGTGAGGCGAGGTCGTCGCGTCGCTGGTGGAATGGCACGAAGGTGCAGAACCCCAGATGGGAATGAATGCGGGCGACCTCGGCCAGCAGTGTGCGCAGCACCGTCGCCCGGGCGGGGGGAGCGAGTCCGAGCAGGTTCTCGCAGGCCAGTGCCACCCCCAGTTCGCCGAAGAATGGCGCCTGCCAATCGTGGCGATCGGCCAGCATCAGCACCTGTCGGTAGTCGCGCACCTCGAAGAGCTTTTCAGCGCCGCGGTGGAGAAATCCCGGCTGGATGTCGACCTGGGTGATGAGCCCTTGGTGGTCGAGTTCGACCGCGATGCGCACCAGGCCGGCCCGGGTGGGATGTTCGGGTCCCAGATCTGTCACCACCCGATCGGGATCGGGTCCGCCGGCCTGGGCGAGAGAGCCGAGTTCGAGGTACACCATGGGGGCAGTCTGTCACTGGCAGTGGGGTGTCCGCCCGCCGCCGGGTGGGGCACCATGGACGATCATCGTCCATGCCATGGACAAATCACCCACGTTCGTCTGCGTGGCTTGCCTGAATATTTCATGACAAGAACTTGAATGGTGGGCACTTTATTTGCAAGAGTTGTCGTGCCAACCGGCACAGCTGACCCCCAATGAGAGGAACCTCTATGGCCCAGAGAGTCCACGTGGTGCTCGAGGATGACATCGACGGCACTCCCGCCGAAGAGACGATCTCCTTCGTGTTCGACGGAACGTCCTACGAGATCGACCTCAACCAGGCGAATGCCAAGAAGTTCCGCGATGCCGTGGCGCCGTGGGTTTCGCACGCTCGCAAGAAGGCCCGTGTTGCCGGCGGACGGACCCGTGGCCCTCGCCGCGGCGCCGGCTCGACCAGCGAGGTCCGCGAGTGGGCCCGCAGCCAGGGCATGAAGGTCTCCGACCGCGGCCGCGTGCCCGCCGAGGTCAAGGAAGCCTACGACCGGGCCCACTGATCGCCCAGTCCCCACCATCGTCCGGCTCGGACATCGTCCCCGAAACCCCTCGCCGCCCTGCGGTGAGGGGTTTCGTCGTGTCTGGCACACTGTTGTGCTCTCAGCAGATGAGGGAAGCTGGGGACTGACAGGGGCGCTCACTACACTGGATCCACTGGTGGATTCACCAACGAAGGAGATTCATGTTCGAGCGATTCACTGACCGGGCACGGCGCGTGATCGTGCTGGCGCAGGACGAAGCCAAGTTGCTCAACCACAACTACATCGGCACCGAGCACATCCTGCTCGGCCTCATCCATGAGGGCGACGGGGTGGCTGCCAAGGCGCTCGACCAGATGGACATCTCGCTCGAGGCCGTGCGCGAGCAGGTCGAAGAGATGATCGGCCCGGGGCAGACCGCGCCCTCGGCCCACATTCCGTTCACCCCCCGCGCCAAGAAGGTGCTGGAGCTGTCGCTGCGCGAGGCGCTGCAGATGAACCACTCCTACATCGGCACCGAGCACATCCTGCTCGGGCTGGTGCGCGAGGGTGAGGGCGTGGCGGCGCAGGTGCTGATCAAGCTCGGCGCCGAGCAGAACCGCGTGCGCAACACCGTGCTGCAGCTGCTGTCTGGCTACCAGGGCAAGGAGGCCGCGACCTCGGGTGCGCCCGAGACCGGGCCGTCGCCGACGTCGGGCACCGTGCTCGATCAGTTCGGCCGAAACCTCACCCAGGCGGCGCGCGAGAGCAAGCTCGACCCGGTGATCGGGCGCGAGAAGGAGATCGAGCGCGTGATGACCGTGCTCAGCCGTCGCACCAAGAACAACCCGGTGCTGATCGGTGAGCCCGGTGTCGGCAAGACCGCCGTCGTCGAAGGGCTGAGCCAGGCCATCGTCCGGGGCGACGTGCCCGAGACGCTGCGCGACAAGCAGATCTACACCCTCGACTTGGGTGCGCTCGTGGCCGGTTCCCGCTACCGCGGTGATTTCGAGGAGCGCCTGAAGAAGGTGCTGAAGGAGATCAAGACCCGCGGCGACATCATGCTGTTCATCGACGAGATCCACACCCTGGTGGGTGCGGGTGCGGCCGAGGGCGCGATCGACGCGGCGAGCATCCTGAAGCCGATGCTGGCCCGTGGCGAGCTGCAGACCATCGGCGCGACCACGCTCGACGAGTACCGCAAGAACATCGAGAAGGATGCGGCGCTCGAGCGTCGTTTCCAGCCGATCCAGGTGGCCGAGCCGTCGATCGCGATGACGATCGACATTCTCAAGGGTCTGCGTGACCGCTACGAGGCGCACCACCGCATCACCATCACCGACGAGGCCCTGTCGGCGGCCGCCAACCTGGCCGACCGCTACATCCAGGACCGCTTCCTGCCCGACAAGGCGATCGACCTGATCGACGAGGCCGGTGCCCGACTGCGCATCAAGCGCATGACTGCTCCGCCCGACCTGCGCGAGTTCGACGACAAGATCGCCGCCGTGCGCCTCGAGAAGGAGGCCGCGATCGACGCGCAGGACTTCGAGCGGGCCGCCGGGCTGCGTGACGACGAGCAGAAGCTCGCCAAGCAGCGCGAGAAGGCCGAGGAGGAATGGCGCGCCGGTGACGACTCGGTTCCGGCCGAGGTGGGTGAGGAAGAGATCGCCGAGGTGCTCTCGTCCGCGACCGGTATTCCGGTGTTCAAGCTCACCGAGGAGGAGTCGGCTCGCCTGCTCCACATGGAGGAGGAACTGGGCAAGCGCTACATCGGTCAGCACGATGCCGTGAAGGCGCTCTCGCGTTCCATTCGGCGCACGCGTGCGGGTCTGAAGGATCCGAAGCGTCCGTCGGGCTCGTTCATCTTCGCCGGCCCCTCGGGTGTCGGAAAGACCGAGCTGACCAAGGCGCTCACCGAGTTCCTGTTCGGTGACGAGGACGCGCTGATCACCCTCGACATGTCGGAGTACTCCGAGAAGCACACCGCTTCGCGGATGTTCGGTTCGCCTCCCGGCTATGTGGGCTACGAAGAGGGTGGGCAGCTCACCGAGAAGGTGCGCCGCAAGCCGTTCTCGGTGGTGCTGTTCGACGAGATCGAGAAGGCCCACCCCGACATCTTCAACTCGCTGCTGCAGATTCTCGACGAGGGTCGCCTCACCGATGCGCAGGGACGAGTGGTCGACTTCAAGAACACCGTCATCGTCATGACGACGAACCTGGGTACCCGCGACATCTCGAAGGCCGTGAACCTGGGCTTCTCGGGTCGCGGTGACACGGAGTCGAGCTACGAGAAGATGAAGGCCAAGGTGGCCGATGAGCTCAAGCAGCACTTCCGCCCCGAGTTCCTCAACCGTGTCGACGAGATCGTCGTCTTCCACCAGCTCTCGCAGGAAGACATCGAGCGGATCGTTGACCTGATGGTGGCCCAGATCGAGGGTCGCCTGAAGGACAAGGACATGGGCATCGAGCTCACGCCCGCCGCCAAGACCCTGATCGCCAAGCGCGGTTTCGACCCCGTGATGGGTGCGCGTCCGCTGCGTCGTGCTCTGCAGCGCGATGTCGAAGACGTGCTGGCCGAGAAGATCCTGTTCGGCGAGCTGAAGTCGGGCGAGGTCGTCGTGGTCGACGTGGCCCCCGAGGGCGACGAACTGCCGTTCTCGTTCACGGGCAACCCGAAGGCCGAGGTGCCTGACACCGCCGAGTTGGCGATGGACGGCCAGGCCTGATCGTCGCCTGAGACGTCACGAACGAAGGGCGCGACTCCCACGGGGGTCGCGCCCTTCGGCGTCTCCGGGCACGCCTTCTCCGAACACGCCTTCTCCGAACACCAGGGCCTCGCCGTCGCGCAGGGCGAAGTACGGCTGGCCCACGGCGTCGAACCGGCGGGCCACCTCGCCGAGCAACTCGGTCTCGGGGTGGTCGGGTGAGTCGAGATGGGGCACGATCGGGCGGTCGAGCACGCCCAGCCCGTCGAAGCGCACCTCGCCGTACTCGGCGACGCACGGTTCCACCGGGTCGCAGTGCTCGAACCCGCGCAGACTGGGGGCCAGCACGCACGGGCCGGCGCTGAAGCCGGCGTAGACGAACCGGTCGTCGGCCAACGCGTCGACGACCCAGCGGTCGAATCCCGAGCGCGCCATCGCCATCCGCAGCGTGAACACGTTGCCGCCGCGCACCCACACGAAGTCGGGCTCGCCGACCGCCTGGTCGATGGTCGAGGGGTCGTGCCGGCGCAGGTCGAGCACCTCGGCCTCGAGCCCGAGGGCGGCCAGGGCCCGTCGCTGCAGTCCCGCGTCGTCGCGTCGGCGGTGCTCGTCCTGACCGTCGAGAGCGTTCTGCACGAGCCACCCCCGCCGCTCGCCCGTGACCAGCCCCGCGAAGAGGTGGGCGGGTCGTCCGAGCTGGTAGCTGGAGAGGTACAGACGCATGGGGTCACCCTGTCACGGCGGAGGGGAGTCCGCCCGACGATTTCCACGTGGAACGGCGTTCCGTGTGGATAGGCTGAGGAAATGTTGCTGGCCTCGTTGCGCACCGCCCTGCACGCCTACCTGACGGCGCTCGACGAGGGCCGCGCCAGCGCCGAGCTCGATGCCGCCGCCCAGCGGTTGGTGCCCCTGAACCTGTTCACGGTCGACGAGGCCGGACGAGCCGCCGCCCTCGATGCCTGCGCCACCCTCGAGGCCGCTGCCGCGGAACCCGCCGCGGACGACCTCGCCGGGGACGGGCTCGCGCTCGTCCAGCGGCCGCTGACCGGGGAACTCACCGCCCACTCCCCGGCGGTCTCGTGGAGTGCCGACGGCGGGCTGCGCACCGACTGGCTGACCTTCGCCGGTGGCGGCACCGATCGACCCGAACTGGCGCCGGTGCTGGCCGGTCGGTGGCGAGTGGGGTCGTTGCAACGGTCGGGTGAGTGGGTGGTCGAGGTCACCGATCTGGACGATGTGTCGGCCGCGGCTGAACGGGTCGGGCGCGAGCACGCGATTCATCCCACCGCCGCCGTCGACCGCGAGGGTCGGCTGCACGTCGTCACTCAGGAGAACCACGACGGTCACTGGGTGCTGGTGCACCACGTGCGAGCCGGCGGGCCCGGTTCGGGCTGGAGCGAGCCGCTGTCGCTCACGCTGACGACCGAGAACTCCTGGGACCCCTGCCTGGTTGCCGATGACTCCGGGCTGTGGCTGGTCTGGGTGGCCGCCGTGTCCGAGGCCGGCGGGCGGCGGTTCGTGCCCCTGGTTCGCCGGTTCGAGTCCGGGGGGTCGCGGGGCGGGCGGTGGCTGCCGGCCGAGCGGGTCCCACTGCCAACCGACGGTCCTGGCGAAAGCGGCACGGGACAGGCGCTGCACCCCAGCGCCTGCGTCGATGCCAGCGGCCGGTTGTGGATCGTCTGCGACCTGATCGACCACGCCGGGCTGGGGCTGAGTGGCCCGACCGCCTCGACCCCCACCGAACGGCTGCGCGGCTCGGGCGTGCACCTGCCCAGCCGTGGCTACTCCATCAGCACCCGCATCGCCGTCGTCGCCCGCGCGGACGACGGCTCGGGGTGGGGGGCGCCCGCCGGAGTCCCGGTCGTCGAGCAGGCCGCGGCCACCCATCCGCGGCTGGCGTGCACTCCAGACGGCGGTCTGGTGCTCGTGCACCGCACCATGCGGCAACTGCCGCTGCGCAACTTCGTCACCCACCTGGTGGTGCGCACCCTCGGGGTCGACGGGTGGTCGGGGCCCTCGCTCGTGCCCCACTCCGGGGCCGGCGACGAGGGCTTCGCCGTCGCCTCGACACCCGGCGGGGTGGCCATCGTGCACGCGGACGAGCGCTACCGCGATCGCCTGCTGACCATGTTCGAGCGTCCGGACGAGCCGAGCACCAGCCGCGACCGGACCGCCCTGCCCAGCCTCGACCGGATGGGCACCGGTGGTCACCGCGGCACCGGGGCGATGCTGCTCACCGAGGTGAGGCCGGTCGCCGAGCCCGAGGCGGTGCTCGTCCCGCTGCCGGCAGCCCCCGCAGCCGGACAGGGTGGGCGAGGGCCAAGTGGTCAGGGGCTTGGGTCGTCCGTGCCCCCAACCGACGGCATCGGAACCGACGGCATCGTCTGGGGCGACCTGCATCGGCACTCGAACATCTCGCGGTGTGCCGCGGGGCTCGACATCTCGACCGCCGATCATCATCGGTTGGCGCAGGACGTGCTGGGTCTGGACTTCTGGGCGCTCACCGATCATTCCGAGAACACCTCCGACGCGTCGTGGCACCAGCTGCAGACGCTGGCGAACGCGCATCTGCGGCCGGGGCATCACGTTCCGCTGCTGGCCTACGAGTGGACGTCGTTCACCGCAGGGCACGTGAACGTCGTCTTCGATGCCGACAGCGCGCCGCTGCTGGCGTCGTCCGACCCCAGGACTGACACCCCTCCGCGGCTGTGGGAGACGCTCGAGCGTGAGGTGGAGGGCACGGTGCTGACCATTCCGCACCACCCGGCGGCGCTGCCGTACTCGACCGACTGGACCTATCACCACGATCGTTTCGTGCGGCTCGTCGAGGTGTTCCAGTCGGCCACGGGGTCGTATGAGTCGGACTGGTGCCCGCGGCAGCACCACGATGCGGTGGCGCCCCGGTCGACGGTCGCCGACGGGCTGGCGGCGGGGCGCAGGCTGGGGTTCATCGCCAGCAATGACCACCGCAACGGGGCTGCCTACCTCGGGGTGCGCACCGATGAGCTGACGCGGGGTGGGGTGATGCGGGCCCTTGACGATCGGCGCTGCTTCGCTGCCACCCGCCGCGGCATCGTGCCGACGCTCGAGGTTGATCAGGGGGTGGTGAGGTTCGGGGGCGATGGGGCCGGGGTCGAGTTGGCCGCGGTCGAACTCATCAGCGATGTCGGCGGATCGGGCGGCGCGATCGTCGCCAGTTCTCGCGATGGTGGTGCCGGTGTGCCCGTCGACGTGCGCCTGTGGTCGGCCCAGGACGGTCCGCGGTTGTGGTCGGGATCGCTCACCGTCGAGGCGCCGGGACGGGTCGTGCCGGCGGGCCACTGGCCGGTGGTGGTCGCGAGCGTGGACGACCACCGGGTGGTCTGGGAGGCCGCCCTGCCCGATCCCTATGCCGGGGTGTGGGGGGCGCCTGGGGTGATCGTGCTCGGGGCGACCATCGAAGGGCCCGACGAGACCGAGGTCACGGTCGAGGCGGCCGGTCGACGGGTGGTGTTCCGGCTGGGTGACCTGCGTGGTGCCGATGCCGGGGTGCTGACCGACGGACGAGACGCCGGCGAGCTGGCGGTACGGCGTGGGTCGGGTGGTCTGGATGGGCTCGGGGCGAGCACGTGGGCCTCGTCCGTTCCGGTGCCGGCGCGTTCGGGCTGCTGGTACTACACGCGAGTGACAAGGGTGGATGGAGAGATGGCATGGTCGAGTCCGGTCTGGCTCGAATGAAGGGCGTGTGGGCGGCGCTGCCGATCCCGTGGCAGGGGGAGCACGTCGACCAGGCGATGGTGCGGGAGCTCGTCCACCGGTATGCCGACGCGGGGTTGCACGGTGCCTACACCGCCGGTACCGACGGGGAACTGCACGTGCTCGATGATCGGGCCTTCGACGAGTTGACCGAGGCGCTGGCCGCGGCGAGTGCCGAGACCGGGTTGGCGGTGCAGGCGGGGTGCACGGCCTCGCACACGTCGGCGGTGGTGCGGCGGGCCAGGTTCGCGTCCGATGCCGGCATTCGGGTGGTGCAGGTGGCGTTGCCCGGGTGGATTCCGCTGTCGGACGACGAGGTGGTCGACTTCTTCGGCGGTCTCGCCCAGGAGGTGCCCGAGGTCGGGGTGGTGCACTACAACATCGCCACGTCGGGGCGGTTCCTGCTCGGCGCCCAGTACCGGCGGCTGGTCGAGGCGTGCCCCACGTTGGTCGGCACCAAGACGACCGGGGGCGACGTCTCGCAGCTGATCGACATCGTCGACGGCGCTCCCGATCTCGCGCACTTCGTGGTCGACCACCAGATCGTGCCCGGGGCGCAGTTCGGGGCGGTCGGGTTCTACAGCTTCCACGCCAACCTGGTGCCCCGGGTGTCGCTGGCGCTGTGGGAGGCGTGCGAGCGACGCGACTGGGACGAGGCGGTGCGGTTGCGTCTCGCCATGGAGGTGTTCCTGCGGGAGTGGCGGGCGGCTCGTCCGAAAGTGTCGTCGCCGGCGTTGGCGAAGATCGCCACGTCGGCGGGGTTGCTGCCCGGGTTCCCGTTGGGGGTCAGAGCGCCGTACCGATCGGGGTCGGACGAGGATGTCGCCGCCCTGGTGGAGCTGGTGGGGAAGCACTTCGGCGGCTGAGTGGCCGGTGCCGGTCGGTGGTCGGGGTCAGCGCATGACCTTGCCGATGACGGGCTTCAGGACGCGCTGCAGGGGGCCGATCAGGCACAGCGTCAGCATGCCGAGGTAGCCCAGCGGGGTGGTGACGATGATCACCCAGGCGAGCACCAACAGCAGTGCCGAGGCTGCGGTGGCTGCCAGACGACCCACTTGTTGGGGGTTGCTGGTCTCGACTTCGGGGTGGCGCATGGTCTCGATCTCGATCCAGGCGAGGGCGATCACGATGAGCAGCAGGTCGCCGACGTAGATGGCGGCCTGCAGGGGTGAGTTCTCGAAGGCGATGCTGACGGTGCTCGTGACGGGCAGGATCACGATCGCGAACAGCCACAGGAAGTTGGCGACCAGCATGCGGCCCTCGAAGCGGCGCACCAGCTTCATGGCCGAGTGGTGCATCGACCAGTAGACCGCGACCAAGGCGAACGACATCACGAACGCGAAGATGCGCGGCCACTGGCCTTGGAGCCAGGCGACCAGGTCGGTCTCTTCCGGGTCGGCGACGGCCTCCATCAGGGGGAGCACCAGCAGGGTGAGAGCGATGGCAACGGCGGCGTCGGTGAAGGCGATCAGGCGGTCGGCCTGGGGGTCGCGCTCGAAGGGCTCAGTGTCGGTGTCGGACTGCTGGGGCATGTTCCTCCGATGGCTCGTTGACGGCCCGGGCGACCGCTTGTTCAGGCTAAGGCACCGGGGGCGTAGTCCCTCAGGCGAGGAGCAGGAAGGACTGGGTTCCGTACATCACCTGGCGCTTGGTACCCCAACTGCCCATGCGGTTGGCGTAGACATACACGACGCCCGCGCTCGACCTGCCGATCAGGTCGGGTCGGCCGTCGCCGGTGACATCACCAGGAGAGAATGCCTGCGTGAAGGTACCCCAGCCGTAGCCAACCTGCCGACGGGTGCCTAGCGTGCCCGAGGTTGTGCCGGCGTACACCCACAGCTGGCCTGCCATGTCGATTCCGAGCACGTCAGAGCGGCCGTCGCCAGTGAAGTCGCCGACGCTCAGGAACTGACGGATGGTGTTCCACCCGTATCCGATCTTGGTCTTGTTGCTGAGGGCGCCATTCGAGAACGTGTAGCGGTACAGGTAACCGGTGCTCGTCTCTCGCGCGAGCAGGTACTGCGTTGAACCACCTGCCAGGTTCCCTGCGGGAATGATCTGGTCCATGATTCCCCACCCGTTGCCGATCTGGCGAGAACCAGTGATCGTGCCGTTGGCACCCGCCGTGTACACCCACAGGGTGTTGTCGGCTCGCTTGCGGGCCAGCAGGTCTGACCAGCCGTCCCCGTTCATGTCGGCGACCTGAGTGAGGTAACTGATGGTCTGCCAGCCGGTGCCCCGCTGGCCGACGAGGCTGAACGATCCACTGGTGCTGCCCCGGTAGAGCAACAGGTTTCCGGCGGAGTCCGCACCATAGACGTCTGCGATTCCGTCGCCGGTGTGGTCGCCGAGAGCGCGGCGAGTCGGAGTGGTGGGGGCGGCGGTGACCGTTTGGACGAACCGTCCGCTGAACACGGTATTGAAGGAGTTGGTGTCGTCACCCTGGAAGCTGAGGGAGAAGGTGCCGGCCTTGGCGTAGACCAGTCCTGACGAGGTGCGGGTCACCCCCGCTGGCAGAGTCAGCGTGGTGTTGCTGCCGTCGCGCTTCCGGCTGACCAGTGGGTAGGCCTTCCCCGTCGTCCAGGCCGGCAGCGTGACCGTTTGGTTGTAGGCGGACACGAGAACCTCGCGGGGAAGCCAGCTCAACTGATGCAGGCTGCCGATGCTGTTGTTGTCGAGGTAGATCTCCTCAATCTGGGCGAGGTTAGTGGGCAGCGAGAAGCTCGTCAGCTCATTATCAGAGACGTCGATCATGCGCAGGCTCGTGAGCGTACTGGGCACGGTCACGCTTGTGAGGGCGTTGCTCCACAGATCGAGGGTCCGCAGGCGCGTCCACTGCTGAGGCAAAGTCAGGGCGCCCGACAGTGCGCCGAAGGCAAGGTCAAGTTCCTCGATGTTGGTGGCGTACTGCAGGCCGGTGATGGAGCGGAACTCTCCCCAGCAACTCAGGGTGGTGATAGACCGCATGGCGACATCGGTGATCGCCGCGTCTTCGGGGTTGCCCAACTCGGCATTGATGCAAGCGCGCAACTCGACGTCGGGAACGTTGACAGTGACCGCGGCGGCGGGCAGGGGTTGGGCGATCATGCCGAGGGCGAGGGCCGCAGCGGTGACGAGGCCGGCAAGGGTGCGCTTCATCGGGGTCCGTTTCTGGTGGTGACTCATGAAGGTGGTGCGCGAGTCACTGTAGGGGCACGCTTGGGCGGTTGGGAATAGGGGGCAAGGTAATTGTGGGAAGTGTTTGTCGAGCGCCTGGACGGGGCCGTTACAGGTGGCCAGTCGCAGGCCCGTGGAGCCTTGCAGGCGCGCTCCGCGGCAGGTCTTGCCGACCGAGTCAGATGGCGCTGACACCGGCCTCGTGGAATACGTCAGCGGGCATGGGTCGATCGAGTTGGTAGTTGATGGCGATGGGCCGCTCGCCACGGTGGCTGAGGTAGTGGGCCGTCCCGAGGCAGGTGTATGGCGCGCCCTTTCCGAAGGCGTTGGCACCCGTCACGCGACTGAACAGCACCACGTTGGTTCCATCGGCATTCTGATTGAGATACCTCTGACCGGTGCGAGACGCGATGCTCGTGCCTGCCTGGCTCTCCCAGTGGAACTCTGTGGCTGACACGGCGTAGTCGTGGTACATCGTGGTGGCCGAGAACTGCTTCTCGTCCTTCTTCAGCGTGATCAAGAAGGCGTCGGTGTTCAGCGATTCTGACCAGAGCACGCCCTCGCGGAAGTTGCCTGGCAGTCGGGAGAGGCTGGCGTAGTCGAGCGCGGGAAGCAACTCTTCACGCGTGTACCGGGCATGAGAGCGCAGCGGCGTGAACGCAAGGCCCCTGGGTAGCGGCTTGGCTTCGTGCTGCACGGCTGACCACACGTAGTCGAGCACTTCCACGGTCTCGGAGCGGAACGACTCCTCGACCTTGAGCGCGGCCAGCGATGAAGCGTAAGAGGGGAAAGGAAGGGTTGGCCAGATGTTGAAGAGGAGCATCCGGGCGAACGCCTGCTCGCGGGGAGCGAGCGTGTCGTAGTCGAGATCTCCCGTGAGGATGGAGCGATAGGTCTGGTAGCGGTCGTGGTCGTCAACGTGAGCAAACGCTCCCACGCGCGCGAGCAGATCCTCCTCGCGAGGACCCTTGGGTCGGAGGACCTTCCCGGCCTCTCGTTGGAGCCGCGTCCAGCCGGGCTTGGCGCCGTTCTGTCCTTTGGCGATGAGGTCGGACAGTTCGAGCCCTTGCTCGGCGAGGAATTCGGCCAGGGTCGTCGCTGACGAGAGGCGAAGTGCCTGCAGAAGACGGCTGCGGCTCCCGGTCACCCGCCGCTTCACGTTTCCGAGGACAAGTTGCTGCGACTTGCGATCGAGCAAGATCTGGCAGCCCGACGGCAGGGTCGGGAATCCGGCTTCCACCTCCTTGGCCAACCGGCCTCGCGGGATACCGGTGACGGCCGTGAAGCGTTCGTCGTACCGGAACTCCGCTCTGTGATGCCCCACGAAGTCCAAGACGGTGAGTACAGGCTTGTCCATCGTGCGGCGGAGGCCTCGTCCGAGCTGCTGGAGGAAGACCGTGGCGCTCTCGGTCGGGCGCAGGAACAGGACCGTGTCGACGTCTGGAAGGTCGACCCCCTCGTTGTAGAGGTCCGCCGAAAAGATGATGTTGATCCGTCGCGCCATGAGATCTTCGAGGATCTGCTTCCGCTCCGGTCCGGTGAGGTTTCCGTGCGCGACAGCCGCCGGAACCCCCGCCTGGTTGAAGACTCGAGCCATGTAATGCGCGTGTTTGACCCCCGCGCAGAACCCCAGGGCCCGCATCTGGGACAGATTGGAGATCTTGTCCCTCAGCTCCTTCAGCACCAGCCGTGCACGAGCGTCGTTTCCCGTGAAGAGGTTGTCGAGTGATGCCTGGTCGTAGCTGCCTCGCCGCCAATCGATGTTCGACAGATCGACGTTGTCGTGGACGCCGAAGTAGTGGAAGGGGCTCAGCAGCTCTGCTTCGAGCGCATCCCAGAGGCGGATCTCCGCCGCCGTGCGACCGTCGAAGAACTCTCGCACGTCGAGACCGTCCGTGCGCTCCGGGGTCGCGGTGAGCCCGAGCAACTCTTGCGGAGTCAGTTGGGTCAGCAACTGACGGTAGCTGTTCGCGGCCGCGTGGTGGAACTCGTCGACCACAACTATGTCGAAGGCGTCGGGCGCCATCTCGGCGAGCGCTTTGCTGTTGAGGCTCTGGATCGAGGCGAAGACATGCTCCCAGCGCTCGGGGCGTTGCCCGGCGACGAGGGTCTCTCCGAACGAAGCATCGTTCAGCACCTCGCGGTACGTGCGTAACGCCTGTAGCAGGATCTCTTGCCGGTGAGCGACAAAGAGCAGGCCCGGGCGTGTGCCGGCCTCCGCGGCGAGGTTGCGATAGTCCAGCGCAGCGATCACGGTCTTCCCGGTGCCCGTGGCTGCGACCACCAGGTTGCGGTGTCGGTCGTGCACGTGGCGCTCGACTGCCAGAAGTTCGAGGATTTGCGCCTGATGTGGGTAGGGCCTCACCTCGAGACCAGAGAGAGTCAGTGTGACGCGATCGCGACCCTGTCCACCGGCCTCGGCGATGGCCTGGTCGAAGCGCTCGGCATCCGTATCTGGGTTGTATGACTCAAACGCCGGGTTGCTCCAGTACGACTCGAACGTTGCGTCGAACTTTCGCAACAGCGCGGGGGAGGCTGACTCGGTCAGCCGCACGTTCCATTCAACTCCATCGAGCAGAGCCGTCTTGGAAAGATTGCTGCTGCCCACGTAGGCCGTGTGGTAACCGGTGTCCCGTTCGAACATCCAGGCCTTGGCATGAAGCCGGGTTCGCTCGATCTCGTAGTGAACCTTGACCTCGGCGCCGAAGTCGCGGACCAAGCGATCGAGAGCCGTACGATCCGTGGACCCCAGGTAGGTGGTTGTGATCACCCTGAAGGGAACACCGCGGTCCGCGATGGCTCGAAGGGGGCCCTCGAGAGTCCTGAGCCCGTACCACTTGATGAAGGCGCAGATGAGACGGACTGAATTGGAGCTCGCCAACTCACCCCTGATTTCGTGCCCGACCGAGGGCTCATCAGGGCCGTTGGTGAGCAGGGCCAGCTCGCCGACGGGAAGGACCGGATGAGTGGCGAACCCCCCGGCCGCTGAGCGCAAAGCAAGGAGTCGCTTGAGCGTGTGCGGGACGGACTCGCCATCGCGCCGCAGTGCGTCCAGGGCTTGGTTGACGGCGGCAATCTGCTCGGATTCCTTCATCCCCGACAGGCTGACGATCGCCTGCTGCTGAAGGTGATGAGCGAGGAAGGCAGGAGCTTCGGCCTTTCCGACATCCTCGTACTTGGGCTGCAGACCAGCCTGTTCGAGCAGGCGCCCCAACTCACGTTCGACACGCGACGTCACAAGCTCGTCGTAAAGGCCCTCGGGGCGCTCAGCTCCGTTCATGCGGATAGTGTGGCAGGGGACGCCGACAGAATCACCCGTGAGATCGCCTTAGTAAGGCAAAGGTCCCCGGTCACGTCCGCAGGATCCTCATCAACATCGCCTCCGCCCGGGACGTCTCATTCGTCCCATCGAACCACGTGGCATCGGAGTGCCGCTCATACCGGTACCCCAACGGAGACACCCACGCGAACACACCCTGCGACTGCGTCACCTGCCAGCCTCCGAAGGTCTTGGCGCGATGCTCCCGACGACTCAACGGACCCAGGTTGTCCGGTCTCGTCTGCCCCGGCGGTCCGCTCGTCGACCAGGGTTTCGTGTGGTCCTGGTCGAGCCGGCGCGAGATTCGGGTGGAGTAGGGGAACACCGACGTCGGGTTCCGCAGATCCATCAGCTCGCGCATGCGTCCGGGAACCTCGTACGCACTGGTCGGCATGATCGACGCCGTGTCCAGCACCGGCCTCACGGTCACCCGCGTGTGTCCGAGCCACTGCTTGACCGTCTGCGCCAGCTGCGCGCCGCAGTGCGAGGTCCGCACGACGGTGGCGCCGGCCTCGTCCTTGATGGACTCCTCGGACACGTGCACGACGAGCTCCACCTTCGGAAGCAACAGCTCCGGATCGGTGGTCACCTGGCCACACGCGTGCCCGCGCAACCCCCGGGACGGGCACTCGCGCTGCTCCTCGTCCTCGAGCCCCAGCGGCAGCTCGTCCGCGGCTTCATTCTCGTGATCCCGAGCGACCGCTCCCTGTAGCAGCTGCAGACTGCGCGCCGGCGAGCTGAGCAGGCCCAACGCCTTCGACCGGCGCACGTCGCGACTGCTGTCGTCGCCGGCTCGTCCAAGCTCGGTCGCCAGCCGGTTGAGCTGGGCCTCGAGGAAGAGCCCATCGGCCTTCGACACCCGCGCATACACGTCGGCGAAGTGCTCCTCCTGCCTGATCCAGACGAATCGCGACGCGAGGGCCTGCTCCTCGTCCGTCAGCCGCTGGGGTGCCGTGATGGCCAGGACCAACGCCTTGGCCGTCGCGAGGAATGCACTCGGCGACAGGCGGGGCCACTCCTTCTGGAGCTTCACCGACACGCCGCGCGCCTGCTCCCATGACAGCTCCCGCGTGGCGAAGGCCACCTTGCGCGCCACCCAGACCGGCATGCTGAGCGTGTCGACGAGGGCCAGCAGCTCGGGCAGACGATGGGCCAGGTCGAGCGCGACCACCAGCGCCGAGAAGCCGGACTCGGGTCGCATGCCCAACCGGGCCGCATACTCCAGATGGCAGAACTCGGGCACCTCGGGCGTGCCGTCGGACCCGATCTGAATCATCGCCTCGCGGGTGGCGTCCGACGGCTCGATCGCGGCGAAAGCCTCCGCATAGCGCAGGGCGTGGAAGACCTCATCGGCCTCGGCCCGGCGCCTGTGCAGGGACGCGGCAACGGCGTCGTCCAGAATGCTGCGTCGCATCTGGGCGCCGGTTCCGTCGTCGGTGGTCGCCTCCATGTGTTGAGTCTGCCAACCGCCTCTGACATTTTTCGTCGGCCCGGGTGGGTGACATGGGTGGGTGTGGGGAGTGGTCTCGAGGCGGTCGCCTCGCTCCCTACTCGACCCGGGAGCTCACCCCATCGAGGATCAACCGCAGGGCGAAGTCGAACTCCGCATCCTCGTCGCAGCCCAATCCCGGCCGGCGCGCCTGCGCCTCCGCAGACACAGCCAGGATGCCGGGATAGTCGCCCGGATCGGGCTGCGGGGCCGTCGTCCGCGCGGGTGCCGGGCCGTTGAACAACTCGGGACTGAACCCCCAGATGCGATTGCCCAGCGCGTGCATGGCGTGATGGACGAGGTCGGCGCCCAGTCCGCCGGCGAGCATGATCGAGGTCAGTGCCTCCATGTAGCCGAGCACGGCAGGGGTGCGCACGGTCCGGGACTCGATGGCCCGCCGAAGCCACGCATGCTGCAGCACGGCAGCCCGGGCGGCGCGCACGCGCGCGGTGAAGGCGTCCTGCCAGGGCTCCGTCGGCGAGCCTGCCGGCACCTGGTAACCCTCGATCACGGCGTCGACCATGCCGGTGACCAGATCGTCCTTGTCGTCCACGTGCTTGTAGAGGGCCATGGGGACGACGCCGAGTTCCCCGGCGAGCCGGCGCATGCTGACCGCGTCCAGACCCTCGGCGTCGGCGAGGGCGATGGCCGCGGAAAGCACGGCGTCGCGGGTGAGCGGCGCGCGTCGCGAGGGGGTCATGGGGCTCCTGCAACACAGACTGCTTGACGTGGTGTACAACGTACACCTACCGTGGATCCACCGCAGGTGTACGGCGTACACCACACTGGTTCGGGGGACCCATGTCAGCACGCCAACTCGAACGCCTCGCGGGCGTTCTCTACCTCATCACCCACGTCACCTCGGTTGCCGCGGTGATCCTGTACGGCACGACCGCCGGGCCGTCCGCTCCGCTCGCCGGCCGCACGCCGGTGCTCTGGGGAGCCGTGCTCGAGATCGTCCTGGCGCTGGCCGTCACCGGCACCGGCATCACGCTCTACCCCTTGCTGCGTCGTCAGGCGCCGACCACCGCGGCC
Source organism: Aestuariimicrobium soli (assembly GCF_051192575.1). Classification (NCBI taxonomy): domain Bacteria; kingdom Bacillati; phylum Actinomycetota; class Actinomycetes; order Propionibacteriales; family Propionibacteriaceae; genus Aestuariimicrobium; species Aestuariimicrobium soli. Next base: position 255,300 of record NZ_JBPJSQ010000003.1, read on the forward strand.
GGCTACCTCGCCCTGCGCACCCTCGAGGCGTCGGTCATCCTGGTCGGCGTCGTCGTGCTGCTGCCGATCGTGGCCGCACCGGCGACCCCGGCCGCGCCGGGGCTTTCGTCCGATGTCGTAGCGGCCCTCAGGCTCGTGCACGACTGGACGTTCCTGGTCGGGCCGGGGCTGATCGTGCCCGTGCACACGGTGCTGCTGGCCGCGCACCTGTGGGTCAGTCGGGCGGTGCCGCGCTGGATCCCGCTGCTGGGGCTCGTCGGGGGTCCGCTGGTGGGACTGGCCAACCTGCTGCAACTGGCCGGTCTCTCTCAGGTTGCCGTGGCCGCGATTCCCGTGTTCGCGTGGGAGATCTCGTGGGCCGTGTGGTTGCTGGTGAGGGGTCTGCGGCGCCCGACCTGACCCGCACGGGGGGGCCTACTTGGCCAGTTCAGCATCGACCGCGGCGACGAGCGACGGATCGTCCGGGGTGGTGCCGGGGCGGAAGCGGGCCACCACCTCGCCCGTGCGCGACACCAGGAACTTCTCAAAGTTCCACTGGATGTCGCCGGCGACGCCCTCGGCATCGGGGGTCTCGGTGAGGATCTCGTAGATCGGGTGGCGGCCCTCGCCGTTCACCTCGACCTTCTCGGTCATCGGGAAGGTGACCCCGTAGGTCGCGGAGCAGAACTCCTGGATCTCTTCGGCGCTGCCCGGCTCCTGCCCCCCGAACTGGTTGCAGGGGAAGCCGACGACCGTGAGCCCCTCGGCGTGCTTGCTCTCGTGCAGCTTCTCGAGGGTGGCGTACTGCGGAGTCAGGCCGCACTTCGAGGCGACGTTGACCAGCAGCAGCACCCGTCCGGAGAAGTCGCCCAGCGAGGTCGGGTCGCCCGCGAGGGTGGTGAGGGGAATGTCGTAGAGGCTCATGGGGTGAGGCTACGCGCGCGGCCGACACTTGGGAGCGGTGATCGAGGCTCACTCGTGCTCGAGCTTGTTGCCCTCGAGCCCCTGCTCCTCGATGACCGGCTGACCGTCACGGTCGACCCACACCCCGCACGAGCCGCCACCCTCGGCGATCTCGATGGAGTACTCCGACCCGTCACGGCGCAGCATCGGCGAGTAGAACTTCGCCACCTTCTCGGCGTCACCCTGGATGTAGTGCCCGATCAGCGAACGGCGGAAGCGGTCGTCGGTGGTGTTCGGCGTCGACCCGTGCACGACCTGCCCGTTGAAGAACAGCATGTCGCCGGGCTGCATGTTCATGACGACCGGCTTCACGTCGTCGGGCAGCGGCACCGTCACGTCGGTGAACGACTCGGTGGTGTCGGCCTTCACGGTGCACAGCAGCGGCCACGTGTGCGAGCCCGGCACCATCATCAGGGCACCGTTGTCGGCATCGCAGACGTCGAGCGCCAGCCACGCCGCCGCACAGGTGCTCGGCTCGGCGCGCAGGTAGAAGTTGTCCTGGTGCACGGCCTGGCCGCGGGCACCCGGGGGCTTGAAGTAGAGCATCGTCTGCACGGCGTACGGATCGGCGCCGAGCAGCGTGTTCAGCGCATCGAACACGCGCGGGTCGAGCAGGAACTCGCGGGACAGGTCGTCCCACCGGTGCATGTGGATCATGCGCGGGTACTTCTTCAGCGGGTCGAACTCGCCCCCGCCGTCGACGCCGGCGAAGTCACCGTCGTGGGTGCCCTGGGCGTTGAGCTCCATGTAGTGGGCGCGGAACTGCTCGACCTCGTCGGCATCGAACATGCCACGGGCGATCGTGAATCCGTCGCGGTTGAACTGGTCGAGCTCGGTCTGCGAGATGCCCCGCACGATCTGCTGTTCCAATATGTCAGTCATGATCCCTGTCGTTCTGGTGTGAAGGTTCGTTCGTGGGTCTGGCGGCGTTGCCGTTCCTTCAACGCTAGCCCCGTCAACCTGCCGAATCATGGAGCATCCGGCTACCCAACTGGACGAATCCCCGACTCGCCGTCGCCCGACCGGGGCTCCAGGGCAGGCGGATCCTCACCCGCGGCGATCTCGGCGTGGTAGCGGTGGTGCGTCAGATGCAGACGATGCCCGGTGATCACCATCGCCAACCAGGCCGCGCCGATCGCCCAGCCGGCCATCACGTCCGAGGCCCAGTGATGCCCCAGATACACCCGGCTCGCCCCGATGCCCAGCGCGTACAGCACCGCCACGGTGACGATCACCGCCCGCGTGCTCGCCCGGGTGGCCCGGGTCAGCAGCAGGTAGGCGATGATTCCCGCCACCACCACGGCATTCGTCGCGTGGCCGCTGGGGAAACTGAACGAGTGCTCGTAGGGCGGCACGGCCTCCGCCAGAGGAGGGCGGTCTCGTCCGACGGCAGCCTTGCCGGCAATGGTGATCGCCAGCGAACCGACCCCCGCCAGCAAGCCGAGCACCGCCGGAGTGGGCGTGCGCCAGCGCCAGGTCATCACGGCCAGCACCACCACGGCCACCACGGGCGTCACCACCGGACCCCCGATCGCCGTGAACCACGTGATCGCCCGCGCGACGTCGGCCGGTCGATGGTCCACCGACCAGGTCAACAATGGACGATCCCACGGCCCGAACCCGTCCCGCCCGTCCTCGACGGACTCGTAGACGGCCGCCGCGGCGTAGGCGGCCGAACCCACCACCATCGCCCCGCCGAGGGTGAGCACGATAGAGAGCCAGCGCCAGGTCGTCCACCGGCTCGCCCGCATGACGGCCCGCGCCAGCAGCCGCCCCACGGGGGTGCGCCAGTGGGTGAGGTCGCGTCGTCCGATGGACTGCTCGAAGGGCCTGTTGGTCAGCTGCACCCGGACCATTCTGCCGCAGGAGTACGTGCCGTCAGCGGAAGAGGAATTGCCGGAAGCTGACCGCCAGGTCGACGCCGGCCTCGGCGCCCTCGGCGCGCAACACCTCGGGGATGAAGTCGGCCGGAGTGGGGTGGTCAGGCAGGTCGGCGAGGTAGGCCTCGTGGCACTCCAGCGACCTCACGCCCTTGGCCATCTCGTCGGGCGACACCTCGACGGCGACCGTGGGGGTCATGCCCGAGACGAGCAGCCGGGTGACCTTGTGGGGCTCGAGGCCCTCGTCGATCAGCTCGGGGAAGATCCAGCGGTTGTCGGCGGCCGGGATCGCGTCGACCACGCTCAGGCCGGCGACCCGGTGGTCGGCCTGGTTCAGTCCGCCCCACCCGGGCTCCACCTCCCAGGTGCCGGTGACCACGGTGTCGGGCTGGAAGCGGCGAATGTGGCGGGCGATGTCGCGGCGCAGGTCGAGGGTGAACTCGAGCACACCGTCGCGGTGGTCGAGCATGGTCAGGTCGGTGACGCCGACGGACTCGCAGGCGCGGCGCTGCTCCTCGGCGCGCACCGGAATCGTCTCGTCGGGGTGGCGCTGCATGCCGGCCTCGCCACGGGTCAGCAGCAGGTAGGCGACGTGGACGCCACGGGCCGTCCAGTGGGCGACGGCAGCCGAGGTGCCGTACTCGACGTCGTCGGGGTGTGCGACCACGCACAACACCCGCTTCACCTCGTCGGTGAGCAATTCGATGGCCATGCCATGAGCGTAGGCCGTCGGCGAACGGACCGCGCGTTCCCTGCGAACCTGCGAGTAGCGTGGGCGCCATGGCGACCAAGCTTGCAGACCAACTCGTCGGGCAACTCGTCGACGCCGGGGTGCGCCGCATCTACGGCATCGTCGGCGACTCGCTCAACCCCATCGTCGACGCCGTCCGCCGCACCGGCGGATCGAAGAAGGGCGGCATCGACTGGATCCACGTGCGCCACGAGGAGGCGGCCGCGTTCGCCGCCGCCGCGGACGCCCAGCTGACCGGCGAGCTCGCCGTCTGCGCCGGCTCGTGCGGACCCGGCAACCTGCACCTCATCAACGGCCTCTACGACGCCAACCGCAGCCACGCGCCAGTGCTGGCGATCGCCTCGCACATCCCCAGCCCGCAGATCGGCCTGGGCTACTTCCAGGAGACCCACCCCGACCGGCTGTTCACGGAGTGCTCGGTCTTCTCGGAGATGATCAGCTCGCCGAAGCAGTCGCCGCGCGTGGTCGCCTCCGCGATCCGCCACGCCGTCTCGTTGCGCGGGGTGTCGGTCATCACGCTCCCGGGTGACCTCGCCGACGAGGACGCCGCCGGAGTGGTGCCCACGTGGGTGCCGGCGGCTCGTCCGTCTCTCGTACCGTCGGACGAGGTCGTGGGCCAGCTGGCGACCATGATCAACAAGGCGCGCAAGGTGGCGATCTTCGCCGGCGCGGGAGTCGAGGGCGCACACGACGAGGTGATCGAGCTGGCGCGCGTGCTCAACGCGCCGATCGGGCACTCGCTGCGCGGCAAGGACCACATCCAGTACGACAACCCCTTCGACGTCGGCATGACCGGGCTGCTCGGCTACGGGGCGGCCGCCGAGGGCATGCAGGAGGCCGACCTGCTGCTGCTGCTCGGCACCGACTTCCCCTACGAGCAGTTCCTGCCCGACGTCACCACCGTGCAGGTCGATGCGGCTGGCGAGGTGCTCGGACGACGCACCGGCCTCGACCTGCCCATCCACGCCGACGTGCTGGCCACGGTGGCCGCGGTGCTGCCGCTGGTGGAGCCGAAGAACGACCGCTTCCTGAAGGCGACCCTGAAGCGCCACGAGAAGCTGATGACCAAGGCCGTCGGGGCGTACACGCGCAATGTCGAGAAGCACAAGCCGATCCACCCCGAGTGGGTCGCCTCGATCCTCGACGAGCTGGCCGACGACGACGCCGTCTTCACCGCCGACACCGGCATGTGCAACGTCTGGACCGCCCGCTACATCAACCCCAACGGACGCCGCCGCCTGATCGGCTCGTTCCTGCACGGGTCGATGGCCAACGCCCTGCCGCACGCGATCGGGGCGGCGGTGGCCTTCCCCGGACGACAGGTCGTCTCGGTGTCGGGCGACGGTGGCCTGTCGATGCTGCTGGGGGAGTTGGTGACGGCGGCCGCCTACGACCTGCCGATCACGGTGGTGGTGTTCAACAACTCCACCCTGGGCATGGTCAAGCTCGAGATGCTCGTCGACGGACTGCCCGACTTCGGCACCGACGTGCCCATGGTCGACTACTCCAAGGTGGCCGAGGCGATCGGGTTCCAGGCCGAGCGCGTGGACGACCCCCGCGACGTGCGCGAGGCGCTCATCCGGGCGCTGAGGCACCGCGGACCGAGCCTCGTCGAGGTGATCACCGACCCGAACGCACTGTCGGTGCCGCCGGAGGTGAGCGGTGAGCAGCTGTTCGGGTTCGCGACGGCGATGAGCAAGATCGTGCTGAACCGCGGCGCCGGCGAGGCCGTCGCCATGGCCAAGTCCAACCTGCGCAACCTCCCCCGCTGACATGCGCATCGCCATCACGGGAAGCCACGGCCTGATCGGCCACGCCCTCACCCAGCACCTGCGCCGCGGCGGGCACGAGGTGGTGCGGCTGGTCAGGTCGGCGCCCGTCTCACCGGACGAACGCCGCATCGACCTCGCCGCGGGCCGCATCGAGGCGCCGGGGTTGGCCGACGTCGACGCCGTGGTGAACCTCGCCGGGTCGGGAATCGCCGGGGCCCGGTGGACGGCCGCCCGCAAGCGCGACCTGCGGTCGTCCCGGCTGTCGACGACGCTGACGGTGGTGAACGCCCTGTCTGAGCAGGGTGAGGAGGGCCGGTGTCGGGTGCTGCTGTCGGGGTCGGCCATCGGCTTCTACGGCGACCGCGGCGACGAGGTGCTCACCGAGACCAGCGCCGGCGGACGAGGATTTCTCGCCCACCTGGTGCGGGACTGGGAGCAGTCGGCGGGCCAGGCGCCCGAGGACGTTCGCGTGGTGACGCTGCGCACGGGGCACGTGATCGCCGCCACCGGTGGGCTGATCGGCAAGCAGGCCCTGTTCTACAAGCTCGGCCTGGGCGGACGGATCGGGTCGGGGCGGCAGTGGGTCAGTTGGATCTCGCTGCGCGATTGGTGTCGGGCGGCCGAACATCTGCTCACCTCGCAGGTGGCCGGCCCGGTGAACCTGGTGGGTCCGGCGCCGGTGCGCAACGCCGACCTGACGAAGGCGCTGGGGCGGGCCTACCGGCGGCCGACCTGGCTGCCGCTGCCGTTGCCGGTGGCGCGGCTGGTGTTCGGGTCGGAGATGGTGGCCGATGCGATGCTGGCGGGGCAGCGGGTGATGCCCGAGGTGCTGGCGGGTGACGGGTTCGCGTTCACCGACGCGACGATCGACGAGGCGCTCGCGGGGGCCGGGGTGCGCTGAGTTGTCCACAGGGGCGAGACGGGTCCAACAGTTGTCCACAGCCTGAAAGCTCCCGTGGGACGATTCGGGCCTCGCCGACCACAGTCCCCACATGGGAGACACAGAACTTCAGCGAGAGCTCGAGCGGGCGGGCGGCTGCCTTCGACTGGCGAGGGTGCCGCACTTGGCGCACCAGGCGAGGCGGGCCGTGGCCAAGGGGGCGTGCGTGCGCCCCTTTCCCGGGATCCTGATGGATGCCGGTTTGGCCGACGACCCACTGGCCCTGACCCGCGCTCTGTTGTTGTGGCGACCTGACGCCGTGCTGCTGGTGCGATCGGCGGCGCGCCTCACGCATTGGCCCGCTGTACCACTCGTGGGGGTGGACGCCTCGGTGCTCCGGCTCACCCTCACGCCCCCGAGCCACGTGAGCCTCACCCGTGAGGTCTGGAACGACGCAGCCGTGCAGTTCGACACGGTCGCGCGCACCCTGAGGCTGGCGGCCGGTGCTCTGTGGGCTGCCGAACACGGCGACCTCGACCTGGCCTTCCACGGGCTACGGGAAGGTATCTTCACCCCCGAGGACCTCCGAGCCGCCGCCGAGGACGCATCGCACGGGCACCGCAAGAGCTGGGTGGCGCTGGCACGCCAGCTCCGATCGAATCCCTGGTCGCACCCAGAGCTGGAGACCCACCAGTTGCTGCGCGGGCACGGCATTCGCGGGTGGACCGGGAATCATCGCATCCGTCTGGAGGGGAGTTCCTACATCGGCGACGTCGTCTTCGTGCAGGCCCGCCGCATCCTCGAGGTGGCCAGCACGCTGCATCACTCGTCCGAGCGGGCCGTCGAGATGGACTATCGCCGACATCTGCGACTGGAGGGGGCCGGCTGGCGAGTCGCCTACGTCACCCCGCGTCGACTCAGGAACGAACCGGAGGCGGTGGTGCGCGAGGTCAGGGCCTTCCTGCGGCGCACGGAATGCGGGTTGTGGATCATCTGACCGCTCCAAAAACGTCTGCTGGCGACACGGATTGCAGAAATATGCAATCCGTGTCGCCAGGGAACACTTTTGGAGCGGTCCGGTCTGACCACTCGCGGTCAGGTGCGGCGCAGTCGCCCCGCCTGCTTGGCCAGGTGCTGGCGCTCCCGCTGGCTGGTGGCCAGGGTCGAGGCCTGGGCGTACAACTCGGCCGCTGCCTCCCGGTCGCCAGCGCGTTCGGTGAGGTGGGCCTTCGCCGCCACCCACCGCGGCACCGATGAATCCACCTGTGACAAGGCCTTCAGCCCCGCCTGCGGACCATCGGCCTCACCCACGGCCACGGCCCGGTTGAGCCGCACCACCGGGCTGTCGGTGATCCGCACCAGCTCGTCGTACCACTCCACGATCTGCACCCAGTCGGTCTCGTCGGCACTGGGGGCATCGGCGTGCAGGGCCGCGATCGCCGCCTGCACCTGGTACTCGCCCAGTTCCTGCCCCAGTTCCTGCCGAGCAAGGGCCCCCTGCAGCACCTCCACCCCCTCGGTGATCAGGGCCGTTTCCCACAGTGACCGGTCCTGCTCGGCCAGCGGAATCAGCTGCCCGTCGGCCGCCAGCCGGGCGGGCCTCCTGGCGTGGTGCAGCAGCATCAGCGCCAACAGCCCTTCGACCTCGGGGTGGGGCAGCGCCGCCGCCAACTGCCGCGACAGCCGGATCGCCTCGGCGGCCAGGTCGACGTCGCCGGAGTAGCCCTCGTTGAACACCAGGTACAGCACCTTCAGCACCGTCGCCACCTCGCCGGTCCGGTCAAGCCTCACCCCCGCCACGGTGCGCTTGGCCCGGCTGATTCGCTGGGCCATCGTCGCCTCCGGCACCAGGTAGGCCTCGGCGATTTGCCGCGTGGTCAGCCCGCCCACCGCGCGCAGGGTGAGCGCCACCGCCGAGGCGGGCGTGAGCGACGGATGCGCGCACAGGAAGTAGAGCCGCAGCGTCTCGTCCGCATCGCTGACCTCACCCGCTGCCGGCTCCGCGTCGACCCGTTGCTCGCGGCGACGGCGGGCGTCGTCCGATCTGAGGGTGTCGAGGAACGAGCGCCAGGCCACGGTGACCAGCCACCCCTTCGGGTCGCGCGGCGGGTCGGCGGGCCAGGCGTCGAGGGCTTTGATGAGCGCCTCCTGGGTGGCGTCCTCGGCGGTCGCGAAGTCGACTCCGCGCCGCACGAGGACGCTGATCACCGCGGGCACGAGCTCCCGCAGCGATGCCACGCCCAGGTCGGTCACTCGGTGACCACCGGCGGGTCGTAGAGGAAGGGGCGCAGCTCGAGCCACTCGTGGATCGGCTTGCCGTCCTTGCCCGGCGCCGCCGACAGTTCACCCGCCAGCTCGAGCGCCCGCTCGTAGGAGTCGACGTCGATCACCATCCAGCCGGCGATCAGGTCCTTGGTCTCGGCGAACGGCCCGTCGGTGACCGGCGGTCGTCCTTCACCGTCGTAGCGGACGAAGGTGCCCTCGGGCGACAGCGCCTGCCCGTCGACGTACTCCCCGGTCTTCTCCAGACGGGCCGCGAAGTCGTTCATGTACTGAATGTGGTTGGTGACCTCGTCGGGGGTCCACTGGTCCATCGGGAAGTCGTTCACCCCGCGCGGGGCGCCGCGGTAGTGCTTGAGCAACAGGTACTTGGCCATGATCAACTCCGATTCTTCGTGGGCGGTCACTGCGACCGTCTCACTTCAGGGACGAGGCCGTGGCCCGGTTCTCGACATCGGTGTCGAAATACATCGAGGAAATTTCAGAAGGCGCCCGGACGAACCCAGGCGTCCTTGACCCGGGGGATGCAGGCGCTCAGCAGTGTCAGCAGCGCCCCAAGCGGCAGGGCGAAGGCGCCGATGCCGGTGCGGGCCTCCTGGGCGACCGCGAAACCCAACAGCAGCAGGCTCGAGAAGAGCATCACCACCGAACTCATCACGATGGCCACGACCCACAGCACCTGCCCGACCAGCCGGGCCAGCCCGAGCAACAGCAGCAGGGCCAGCGCGAAGGTCGAGGTGAACAGCCCCACGTAGATGACCATCTGGTCGAGGGCGCCGTTGAGCAGGTGGGGCCCGAACTGCGAGAGCACGATGCCGCCCTGCCACCGGCTGACCGAGTTCGGCGGCTGGGCCAGCGGCAGGAACATGCCCGCGGCCAGCACCAACACCGAGACGCTGAGCATGGTGACACCCGCGACGCTGGGGCCAGACGGTCTGCTCATGCCTTCCACTGTAGGGGCTGGTCAGCACCGCCCATCGGCAGCACCAACTGCGCCAGTGACCACGGACGATGGGCCCGCCAGTGCTCGTGTTCCTGCTCGGCCCAGGTGTCCCACCACGGCGCGAAGGCGTCGCCGTCGCGCGCCAGTGCCCGCCGCTTGCGAGTCGCCGCATCGAGCTCGCACCAGATCGTGGCGGTGGCGAGGCGGCTCGACGCGGGGGTGAGCGCCCCACAGCCCTCGATCACCAGGTCGCGGTCGGCCGGCACGTCGACCCAGCCGCCGTCGTCGGGAGGTACCGGACGATCGCGCTCCCAGTCCCACCGCGGATGCCCCTCGCCGGCGATGATGCCGGGCACCCACTGCTGGGCTCGCGCGAGCCCTTGCCAGCCCGGGTAGACACTGTCGAGGCTGACCAGGTCCGCCCCCAACTCGTCGGCCAGCCGCGTGGCCAGCCCGGTCTTGCCCGCACCGGACCCACCGTCGATCAGCAGCACGGTGCGTCCTCCGTTCGATCGGATGCGCACCCAGGTGGACACGCCGGGCCAGAATGTGTGGGGTCGGATCGCCGGGGTCCGGATCACGGGGGGCATCAGTAGACCCAGACCGTTCCGAACCACACGGCGGCGCCGACCGCGACCCCGGCCACCACCAGCGCCACCGCGAGCGCGATCACGTCGAGGAGGCCCAGTCGCGACGGACGAGCCCAGCTGCGCTCGTTGCCGCCGAAGCCGCGCGCCTCCATGGCCGTGGCCAGCACCGTGCCCCGACGCACCGCGAACACCAGCAGGGCGAACGCCATCGTGAACCAGCGCCGCAGTCGTCCGCCGTCGCCGAGACCGCGGGCTCGCCGGGCCTGGGCGAGGGCGTGCCAGTCGTCCACGAAGAGGCCGAGCATGCGGGCGCCGGCGACACTGCCGAGCACGAACCGGGGAGGCAGCTTGAGCACCTGCGAGAGCGCATCGGCCAACCGGGTGGCGTCGAAGCCCGAGGTGAGGATGATCGCCGACCAGCCCAGCGCGAACACCCGCACCAGCACCGCGCCGGCCAGCACCAGCGACTGGTCCGACACCACGGCGGGGCCCCATCGCCACCAGATGCGTCCGCCGGTCTGGCCGTAGAGGGCCATCGAGATCGCCCCGATGGGGGCGACCACCACGAGCGGGATCGAGCGGCGCAGCAGCGGGACGATGGGCACCCGGCAGGCGAGGGCCGTGACCAGCAGCGCCACCAGCACCACGGCCGCCGACAGCCAGTCGATGGTGATCACCAGCGGCACCAGCAGCACCACGCCGATGGCGAGCAGGGTGACGGGGTTGAGTCGGTCGAGTCGCGAGGTCATGCGCGCCCCTGACCATGATCGAGATCCAGCCGGTGCTGCCCCATCACGTCGATGAACGCCCGGTCGTGGGTCACCGAGACGAGGGCGTGGCCGTCGTCCGCCAACCGGGTGAACAGGCGCACCAGGTCGTGCCAGGTGGTGCGGTCCTGCCCGAAGGTGGGCTCGTCGACCATGATCAACTGCGGTCCGGCGCCGAGCACGACACCCACCGAGAGTCGCCGCTTCTCGCCTCCGGACAGGCTGAACGGGTTCGCGCCGGCCACTCCGGTGAGGTGCAACTGCTCGAGCAGCTCGTCGACCCGGGCGGCCTCCAGCCCGGAACCCGAGCGCTGGCGCACCGCCAGGGCGAGCTCGTCGCGCACCGTGGCGGCCACGAACATGTGCTCCGGTTCCTGGAAGACATAGCCGATCCGTCCGGCGAGGTGGCGCGACTTCCACCGCAGCGGGTCGGGGGAGAGCCCCTCGCGCAGGCGATCGCCCGCGACCACCCGGCCCGACAGCGGACGAAGCAGCCCCGCCAGGGTGAGGGCGAGGGTGGACTTGCCGACGCCGTTGGGCCCCGTGACCACGGTCGAGGCACGCTTCAGGTCGACGTCGATCGGCCCGCCGGCCGACATCGGCGCCGGCCGGTCTCGACCCACCACCAGCGCCTCGCCGACCATGATCGACTCTGTTGTCTCCGGGGCGGGAAGCGGCGCCACGTCGAGCCCGACGCCCGGCACCCACACGCCCGCCTCGAGCAGGGCGTCGCGTTGCTCGCGCAGCACCCGGTCGGCGGGTCCGTCGGCCAGCACCCCACCCGCGGACGACAGCACGATCACCCGGTCGACCAATCCCAGCCAGGCGTCGACCCGGTGCTCGACCACCAGCAGGGTGGTGCGCCGGTCGGCGACCAATGAGGCCACCGCATCGACGACCTCCTCGACGCCAGCGGGGTCGAGATTGGCGGTGGGCTCGTCGAGCAGCAGCACCTCGGCGCGCATGGCGATCGCCCCGGCCAGCGCCAGCCGCTGCTTCTGACCACCCGACAGGTGGGCCGTGGAGTGGTCGCGGCCCACGTCGAGCCCGACCCGAGCGAGGGCGTCGTCGACCCGCGGCCAGATCTCCGCCGGCGGCACCCGCAGGTTCTCGGCACCGAAGGCGACGTCGTCGCCGACCCGCCCGAGCACCACCTGGGCGTCGGGATCCTGCTGCACCAGCGCCTGGCGGCCGATCGTCCGCGTGGGATGACGCCCGTCGATCAGCAGTTGACCAGCGGTTTCACCGTCGTCGGAGTCGCCGAGCACGCCGGCGAGGGCGCGCAGCAGGGTCGACTTGCCCGACCCGGACGACCCCAGCACCAGCACGCGCTCGCCCGCCTCGATGGTGAACGACACGTCGCGGAGTGCCCAGGCCCGGCGGCCGGCGTGGCGCCAGCCGAAACCACGGGCGCTGATCACTGGTGTTCCTTGGTCAAGGGCTCAGACCCGTGCCCGCTGCTCGCGACCCACGGCAAACCGCGACAGGGCACCCGAGGCGGCCAGGGCCTTGGTCAGCGCCCAGCCGAGCACGCCGGCCAGCACGGCCCCCGAGACCACCAGGCAGCCCAGGTAGGTGAGGTTGAAGATGGCCGACTTGGCCCGGTTGCCGAAGAAGGCGAACTCGTTGACCCAGGCACCCACTGCCGCCCCCGCGCCGGCGAGCATGGCCACGGGCAGGGTGAAGCGGCGGTAGAGCACGGCCAGGAAGACCAGTTCGGCGCCGAGCCCCTGCATCGCTCCCGAGGCCAGCGTCGACCAGCCCCACTGGTTGCCGATGGCGGCGCTGACGGTGGCCGCGACCACCTCGACGAGCAGGGCGGCACCGGGGCGGCGGATGATCAGCCCGCCGATCACGCCGCCGAGCAGCCAGGGCCCGACGACCAGACCACCGACTCCGGGGGTGAGGGCGTCGAGGGTGCCGAACAGGGCGCCGCCGACGGAGTTCCAGATCCAGAAGATGAAGCCGATCGCGACGCCGATGACGGCGGCGACGACGATGTCGACCACCCGCCAACCGCTGCGGTCGAGCGGGGTGGTCTCGTCGGTGCCAGAGGTGGTTGGTTGGGTGCCGGTGTTGGTGGACATGCGTGTGCCTCCTGAGGGATGGCACGGGTGCCGCGGCGACCTTCGCCGCGAAGAGGTCTCCCTGCGCTGGCATGACCCAGATCAGGTTCGACGGTCGAGGGCGGCAGCCCTCCTCTCAGCCCGGTTCCCCGGACTCCCGTGTTCTGCCGAGCAGCATAGCGCCACCGGACGAGGGCCGCCCTCGTCCGCCCGGCCTCGTCCAACCCACGCCCTCGTCCCGCCGAAACGCTCCCCGGATGCGCAAACTCCGAGGAAGGAGTGCGACCCTCAGGAAACTTCCTGAGGGTCGCACTCTTTGGTGCCGGTTTGCGGCCGGCGGGAAGGTGGAGGCGAGTGTCAGCCGAGCTTCGGCTTGACCTCCTTGGTGTAGATGCCCTCGAGGGTTGTCTTCAGCTCGTCGAAGCGAGCCTGGGCGTCCTTGGCGGCACCAGTCATCACATCGCTGTGGGCCTTGCCGATCTCACGGTCGGCGCCGGGCAGGAACACGCGGGCATTGTCCTGCACGCGGGTGTGGGCCAGCTGCTCGACGGCCACCTTGGCCTGGGGGCGGGTCGAGAACACGCTCGACATGTCGGCCGACTTGCGCACCGGCATGTAGCCCGTCGCCGTGGCGAACTTGGCGGCGTTCTCGGGCGTGGCCACGAACTTGAGGAAGTTGGCGGCTGCCAGCTGCTCCTCAGGCTTGATGTTCTTCGGAATGCCCAGGCCCGCACCACCGGTCGGGCAGACCATGTCGGTCTCCTTCGGGCCGCCGGGCAGGTAGGCCACGCCCACCTCGAACTGGGCGGCATCGAGAATGCTCACCAGGGCGCCGGTGGAGGCCACCGTGCAGGAGACGGCCTTGGCGGCGAAGTCGGCGCCAGCATCCTTGGCCGAGATGCCGGCCCACTTGCCGGTGAACACCGAATCCTGCGAGTACTTGACGGCGGCCACGGCCTCGGCGGAGTTGCAGGTGATGTCGAAGTCCTTCGACAGCGCACCACCCCAGGCCCAGATCTTGTTCTGCAGGGTCCACGAGTCGTAGTCCGAGGCGGCGGGGTGCTGGTAGACGTTCTGCAGACCCGAGTTGGCCGACTTGAGCTTCGGAGCCATCTCGGCCAGTTCGTCCCACGTCTTGGGGGCCTGCACGCCGGCGGCCTTGAACATCTCGGTGTTGTAGTAGAACAGCGGCGTCGAGCGGGCGTAGGGCACACCCCACTGCTTGTCGTTGTACTGGTAGTCCTTGAACAGGGCGTCCTGGTAGTCGGCGGTGTCGAACTCCACGGCGGCCATCACGTCGTTCATCGGAATGATCAGGTCGTTCAGCATGTTGCGGAACCACCACACGTCCGACTGCAGGATCACGCCGGGCAACTGCCCGCCGGTCTGGGCGGTCTGGAACTTCTGGGCCACCTCTTCGTAGTTGGAGCCGGCGGTGACCAGGCTGACCTTGGTGTCGGACTGCGAGGCGTTGAAGGCGGTGATGATCGCCTGCTCGACCTCCTTCGACTTGCCCGGGTGGTTCGACCAGAACTGGATCTCCTTGGCCGGCTTGACCGACTTCCAGTCGACAGCCTCGGACGATGAGGTGGCATCACCCGAGGTCGAGGGACCCCCGCAGGCAGCCAGCGCGGTGGCGCCGGCGGCGACCCCGGCCAGGCCGATGAAACCACGGCGGTTGATGTTCGAGATGTCGAACAGAGACATGACGGACCTTTCTTGGTTGACCTGGGCGGGTGCCCAGACGTGGTGGGGAGTGACGGTTCAGTTGGAGAGCGAGCCCTGGGTGAGGCCCGCGACGATGTAGCGCTGCAGCATCGCGAAGATGACCAGCACGGGAAGGATGACCAGCACCGAGCCGGCCATCATGACGCCCCAGCCCTGCGGGCCCGACTCGTTGCTGGCGAGCAGGGTCAGGCCGACCGGCAGGGTCATCTTGTTGGGGTCGGTGGTGATGATCAGCGGCCAGATGTACTCGTTCCATTCGCTGACGATCGTGACCAGCGCGACCGTGGCGATGCTGGGGCCCGAGACGGGCACGACGATGCGCCACAGGCGGCGCCAGTGACCGGCGCCGTCGACCTCGGCCGCCTCGAGCATGCTGGCCGGCAGCGTCTTGAAGTGCTGGCGCAGCAGGAACGTGCCGAAGGCGGTGCCCAGCCCGGGCAGCAGGATGCCCCAGTAGGTGTTCTCGCCACCCATCGAGGCGATCAGCACGTAGTTCGGCAGGATCGACACCTGGCTGGGCACCATCAGCGCCACCAGCACCATCACGAAGATGACGTTCTTGAACGGGAACCGCACGAACACCAGCGCGTAGGCGGTGAGCAGGGCCAGCACCACCTTGATGGACGATCCGACCGTGGTCAGCATCACCGAGTTCAGGAAGATGCGGCCGAAGGGCACGTTGCGCATCGCCTCGGAGTAGTTGCTGAACTTCCACGACTGCGGCAACAGGGTCGGGTGCAGGGTGACGATCTCGTGCACCGACTTGAAGCTCGACAGGATCATCCACAACAGCGGCAGGGCGACGATCACGGTGGCGACGGTCAGCGGCAGGGCGCCTCCCACCAGGGTGGAGACGAGGTTCTTGCGCGATGACCAGCCGGTGTTGCGCAGCCTGACCTCACCGGGAACAGACGTTCCGGGAGAGAGCGTTTCGGGCGTGGTGCTCATGCGTAGTGCACCTTCTTCTCGACCCAGGTGATCTGGATGATGGTCAGGGCCAGCAGGATCACGAACAGGATCACCGAGATCGCCGCCGAGTAGCCGGCGCGCTGGTAGGCGCCGAACGCCTGCAGGTAGGCCTCGTAGATGAGCACCCGGGTGCCGTCGGAGGTGGGCGTCATGATCTTGATCAGGTCGAAGGCCTGCAGCGAGTTCAGGATCGTGGTGATCGTCAGGAACAACGTCGTCGGGCCGAGCAGCGGCAGCACCATGTGACGGAAGCGCGCGAAGCCCGAGGCGCCGTCGATCGAGGCCGCCTCCATCACGTCCGACGGCATGGACTGCAGGCCGGCCAGGTAGACCACGGCGCAGTAGCCGAGGTTCTTCCACACGTAGACGATGATCACCATCGCCAGCGAGTAGCCCGGGTCGGTGAACCACGCGGGGCTGGAGTGCCCGAACTTGCGCAGCCAGAAGCTGAGGGCACCGTAGGTGGGGTCGAAGATGAACGACCAGACCAGGCCGACGCCGACACCCGAGAGCACGTAGGGGGCGAAGACGGTGGCGCGGGCGAAGGTTCGTCCGGGCACCTTGGTGTTCAACGCGAGCGCGACCAGCAGGCCCAGCACCATCGCCCCACCCACGGTGGCGACGGCGAAGATCGCCGTGGTGCGCAGCACGAGGGCGGCGTCGCCGCTGGTGAACCACTCCACGTAGTTGTCGAGACCGATCTTGGTGGCCGTGCGCGAGCCCAGGGTCCAGTTGAGCGTCGAGTACTGCAGGTTGACCAGCAGCGGACGGTAGGTGAAGGCCGCGATCAGCACCAGGTTCGGCAGCGCCATCAGCACGAAGATGAGGGCGTCGCGACGGTTGCGCGGGCTGGAGAAGTACGGCCGTTTGGCCACCTTGCCAGGTGGTGTGGTCGTGCTCGCCGGGTCAGCGACAGTCATGAATCGAGTTCCTTCTGGACCCGCCGGGGGAGGCGCGTCCTTCGTGAGTCCACCAATGAAACGAGCGGCGCGACAAGCCGAGGGAGGCGTCCGGGGCGAGGGTTCGCCAAGGATTCACGGAAGGGCGTTCCCGAGGCGGGAAAATGTCATGTCCGCGTCACCTGCTCGACAGCTTCTTTGCTGCCCACAGCCGAAGCTAGCGCCCTCGGGGGCTCACAACACGTAACCGGTTCGCGTTTCGTGGATCAGCCCCTCGGCCAGCAGCGACGCCAGGCAGCGCTGTGCCTGGGCGCGGTCGCGCGGCCAACCGGCGGTGAGTTCGTCCTCGGTGAGCGGACGAGGGGTCTCGCGCAGCGCGGCCATGATCACGCCGCGGCACTGCCTGTCGGTGCCTTGCCAGGCCTGACCCCGGCGCGGTTTTCCGGCGTGGGCGGGGCGACCGGCGGCGAGCCAGGCGCAGTGCGCTGGTGAGCCCTCGAGCTGGGAGACCGGGCATTGGTCGCAGTCGGGGGTGCGGGCGGTGCAGACGAGTGCGCCCAGTTCCATGGACGCGACCGCCCAGGTCGGCGCCGACCCCAGCGAGGCGGCCGCCTCGGCCCAGGCGGCGGCCTGGTCGCGCTCGGCCCGGGTGAGGTGATCGGCGGGGAACTCCTGACCGTTCTCGAGGCGGGTGAGCACGCGGCGCACATTGGTGTCGAGCACCACGGTGGTGTGGCCGAAGGCGAAGGCGCCCACGGCGGCGGCGGTGTACTCGCCGACTCCGGGAAGGGCGAGCAGGTCGTCCGCGTCGTGGGGGACGACGCCCCCGTGGCTCTCGGTGATGGCGACGGCCGCGGCGTGCAGGCGCAGGGCCCGGCGCGGGTAACCGAGGCGCCCCCAGGCGGCGACCGCGGCCGAACTCGGCTCGGCGGCGAGGTCGGCTGGTTCGGGCCAGCGCTCCATCCATGCCAACCAGACGGGCAGCACCCGCGCGACGGGGGTCTGCTGCAGCATCACCTCGCTGACCAGCACCCCCCACGGGGTGCGGTCGTCCGCGCGCCACGGCAGGTCGCGGCGGTGGGTGGCGTACCAGTCGAGCACGGTGCGCACCGTCGCGGCACGCCTGGTCTGATCGGTCACGTCGGGACTCTAGCGAGCCCGGCGTGTGCGGGCCCGCGCGGCGACCAACCTGCCTAGCATGCGGGCATGAACCCGTGGCTGCATCCGCAAGGGCCGGCGTCGCCGCTGACGTACTGGCTGAGGCGAGGGTTCGTGGTGGTGGTGCTGGTGGTGCTGGTGGCCGTCGCGGTGAAGGCCTTCGGGCGGGACGGGCAGTCGTCCGCGCCGATCAGTGCGGTGCAGTCGACGGCGGCCTCGGCGGCGGCCTCGGCGTCGGCTTCGACGGCGTCCTCACCCGCCACGTCGGCATCGTCCTCCTCGAGTGCATCCCCCTCGACGTCATCGGCGAGCCCGTCAGCCAAACCCACCCCCACACCTACCCCGACGCCGACTCCCACCCCGAAGCCCACGTGCACGGTCGCCGATCTTCGGCTCGACCTGCGCGGAGCCCGGCAGGTGCGGTCGGGTCGCACCACCAGCCTGTACGTGCGGGTCATCAACACCGCCGAGGCCGCCTGTGCGGTGCCGCTGGCGACGACCCCGCTGACCCTGGCGATCACCTCGGGCAGCGACAACATCTGGACGACCCAGCACTGCGCCGCTTGGGCTCCGCACGGAACGTTGCGGCTCAAGCCGGGCGAGGAGCGCGTGTTCCCGATCAACTGGACGACGCAGCGCTCACGCAGCGGGTGCGTGCTCGTCGACCAGCGGCTCGGTGGCGGCACCTACTGGGCGAAGGCGTCGCTCGGAAGCCAGAGCGCGAGCTTCCGCACGGTGCTGTACCTGGCGTGAGGGCCGGCTCACCGTCCCAGTTCGGTCAGCAGATCCTGTGACAACAGCGCCACGCTCGCAGACACACCAGCTGGGTCCCCGACCAACTCCTCGGCGGCACCAGCCATGCTGGACCCAAGGGCATCTGGTCCATCTCCGAAGAGCTGCCGTAGGTGGACGAGCGCCTCGCGGGTCACCGCTTCGCTCACGTGGGTGTGAAGGAGGCTCTCGAGCGACGCGGCCAACGTGGGCGTCTCGATGGCCTGAAGCAGTCGGTAGACGTCATGGGCGTCCTTGTTGTCTCGCCTCGATGGGGAATCGACTCGGTCGTGGAGCTTGTGCAGCTTGGCCACGAGCAGCGCGGCGGGACCGGCAACTGAGACCTCGAACGCCCGCCCGTCCCGACTGGGCTCGAGCGACCCGATGACCATCGGGGAGTTGTCAACCATTGACGCCTCGATGCCACGAGCCCTCCTCATCGACCTCCTGCTGTGCGGAGGTACGCGAACGCCTCGTCGTCCCGACCCGGCAAGAGCCTCAGGCACCATCAAGTCGACGGGTACTCCTCGAGGTGAGATCCATGACCCGACTGCGCTTCCCCGCGGATCCGGTGTGAACCCGGCGGCGGTCATGGCTCCCTCCATGAGGGGGTCGGAGCTCAGCAGACTGGGGTCCACGGCGATGTCGCCATCGGTTGTGAACTCGGCCAGGGCAATCTGGGTCGCGCCAGTGTGCAGGTAGACAGCCTGCGCCCCGATGACGACGAGTGCGCCGAGGTGTCTCTCCAGCGCTTCCAACGCGTCGAGCAGGCCCATCCTCGCGAGCGTGACTGCGTCAGTCACGGCGCCACTGCGCTTCGTGGGTCTGCAGCCACTGGATCAGGTGGTCGCCTTCCGCGGGCTGCCTGCCCGGGCCGTTGAGCAGGTCGGCTGCCACTTGGGGCGGCGCCGCAACCGTATGGCCCGCCTGAGATCGAACGGTGTTGACGAACGGCACGTCGTCAGTCGAGCTCGGCTCCAGAAGGATCACGTTGGGCGCCGCGGAGTTGGCGCGCAGACCCCAGTGCTCGGCGGCCTGCTCGATCGATGCGACGTAAACCTGGGCAACCTTGGCCGGGGCGTAGGTGACCCACTCCTGTGCAGCCATCGAGCCTGTGAGGGCAAGGGCGAACGGTGGGTCGTCCGCCAGTTTTCGGAGGAAGGTTTCGACGCCCCGAGGCTCGATGAACGACATGGCGCGGCTCGTCACGTGGAAGGGCGCGTCGTTGCTCCACTCACGGAGCAGCCGCTCCCAGTCGGTGACGCGATAGCGCGTGGAGTCCTTGGTGACGAGGTCCTCCCGTGACAAGTGCTCGAGGACTCGGTAGGTGCCGCCGGTGGAGGCGCCCGAGGCGGTGACCAGCTCGCGCACACTCCAGTCGCGACGGTAGTCCAGCAGTGCGCGAGTGACTCGCGCTGCTGGCTGTCCCTTCAGCGTTCCGAGTGGGCGACCCCTGCGCCAGGGATCGCGATCCTCGCCCCGGTCCGACATGAACATGGCGGGTTCATCGATGGCAATGCGGATGTTGCCGGTGGCATCCACGTACGAGACTCCTCGCTCGGCCAGTGCCTCGCGAACTGATGCGTTCAGATACCTGGCGGCGACGGCCGGAACGTCGGTGGGGTTCAGTGCGCTGGTTCGGGACGGGTCCGCGATCTGGCCAACGTCACGTCGGTCCAGAGACTGCTTGATCTCGAACACCAGGCGAGCCCTACGCCCATCCGGGGCTTCGATGGTGAGTGTCAGGTTCGGGAGAGCCGATGCTCGGGCTGGTTCGAGGGTCTCCACGGTCTTCCACGTCTGCGGAAGACGGGAGCGGACGGAGGCAATGGCTGTTCGTGCGATCTCGGCGGCTGTCGGTGCCTCCCTGCTTGTCACGACGGGGCTCCTTGTCACGACTGGGTCTGTTCTCGAATCCAAACCTGTTCCGCCGGCGACGGAATGAGTGAATTACCAGAACAGCTTAGCAGGGTGTTCGCACAACGCGCCCTCTCCGTCGGCAGCGGAGCCAAGTGCTTTTCAGAACAGGGCTGGGTGGGCTCAGCTGCGACGGACGTCCTGCAGGGCGCCTTCGGCCATGCGCAGCAGTCCCTCGCGAATCAGGCGGGCGCGCTGCTCGCCGATGCCGTCGACCTCGAGCAGTTCGGGAATCGTCGCCCCGATCAGGGCCTGCAGTGAGCCGAAATGGTCGATCACCCGGTTGACCAGCACCTGCGGCAGGCGAGGGATCGCCGACAACTGCCGGTAGCCGCGCGGGGTGATCGGGCTGTCCAACTGTTCCGAGGTGAAGCCGAACACCCGGGCCACCTCGATCACGTCGAAGAGACCGTCGGTGTGCAGACCGCTGAGGCCCGCCCAGCCGAAGGGGGCATCGGACTCCTGCGGGCGGTAGTCCTCGGCGAGGGCGTCGGCCAGGTCGTCGAGACCCTGGTTTTGCTCCCGCAGTTGCAGTTCCAGCAGTCGTCCCTCAATGCCCAAGGCGGTGACATAGCCGGACAGTTCGGTGGCAAGCCGGCGCAGCATCGCCAGCCGCTGGGCGACGAGGGTGACGTCGCGCACCGTCACCTCGTCGGCGACCTCGAGCGACGTCAGCTGGGTGGTGAGCTGGTTGAGGCGCTGGCGGTACGAGGCATGGGCAGACAGCGCCTGGTTGGCGCGGCTGATGATCTGCTCGGGCTTCTCGACGGCGTGGCGCTCGCCCTCGAGGAACAGGGCGATGGTCGACATCGACGCCGACACGGTGACCACGGGCACCCCAGTCTGCTGGGCCATGCGGTCGGCCGACCGGTGCCGGGTGCCGGTCTCGGGCGTGGGCAGCGAGCCGTCGGGCACGAAATGCACCCCCGCCCGCACGATGCGGTCGAGGTCGGTCGACATGATGATGCCGCCGTCGAGCTTCGACAGTTCGCGCAGCGCCTGCGGGGTGAACTCGACGTCGATGTCGAACCCGCCCGAGGAGGCGTTCAGCACCGCCTTGGAGTTGCCGAGCACGATCAGGGCTCCGGTGCGTCCGTGTAGGATCCGCTCCAACCCGTCGCGCAGTGAGGTGCCGGGGGCGAGCAGGGCCTGGTACTTGCGCAGGCGGGAGTCGTCAGCCACGGCCACCACTGTAGTCGGACGACTCCTGCCGGCCTCGGCGCAGGTCGAGCACCCCGAGAGCGTCGGCGAGGGTGGCGCACTCCACCACCTTCAGCCCGTGCATGCGCGGAACCCTCTGGCTGGAGTCGCGCGAATTGGCCGGGACGATCGCCAGCTCGAACCCCAACCGGGCGGCCTCGCCGACGCGCCGCTCGAGCCCCGGAACCCGGCGCAGGTCGCCCGCCAGCCCGATCTCGCCGAGCGCCACCACCCGCTGGGGGAAGTTCCGGTCGACGGCCGCCGACGCCACCGCGATCGCGACCGCCAGGTCGACCGACGGGTCGCCCACCCGGGCCCCGCCGACGGTCGAGACGTAGACGTCGTGCTGGGCCAGCGGCACCCGGGCCTTGCGTTCCAGCACCGCGAGAATCATCGCGACCCGCGACGAGTCGATGCCCGAGGTCGTCCGCCGTGGAGAGGTCTGGTAGGGCGACGGCGCTACCAGGGCCTGCACCTCGGCGAGCAGGGGGCGTCGTCCCTCCATGGTGACCGTCACGCAAGTGCCGGGCACGGGTTCGCTGTGGTGACTGGTGAACAGCCCCGACGGGTCGGAGACCTCGGTGATGCCGCCCTCGTTCATCTCGAAGCAGCCGACCTCGTCGGCGGGCCCGAAGCGGTTCTTGGTGGCGCGCACCATGCGGAAGCCGGAGTGGCGGTCGCCCTCGAAGGCCAGCACGACGTCGACCAGGTGTTCCAGCAGGCGCGGACCTGCGATGGCGCCGTCCTTGGTGACGTGCCCGATGATCACCACGGCCATGCCGCGGCGTTTGGCCACCCGCACGAGTGCGCCCGTGACCTCGCGCACCTGGGTGACTCCGCCGGGGGAGCCGTCGGCCTCGGCGGTGCCGATGGTCTGCACCGAGTCGATCACCAGCAGGCTGGGGGAGACTTCCTCGACGTGCCCCAGCACCGTGCCCAGGTCGGTCTCGGCGGCCAGGTACAGATCGTCGGCGAGGGCGTCGGTGCGGGAGGCGCGCAGGCGCACCTGGGCGGCGGATTCCTCGCCGGTGACGTACAGGGTCGGACGACCGGCCCCCTCACCCTTGGCCTGAACACCGCGCGCCCACCGCGCTGCGACCTCGAGCAGCAGCGTCGACTTGCCGACCCCCGGCTCGCCGGCGAGCAGCACCACCACGCCGGGCACGAGGCCGCCGCCGAGCACGCGGTCGAGCTCACCGATGCCGGTCAGCGAGCGGTTGGCCTGGCCCTCGGGAATCTGCGAGATCGGCACCGCCTTCGTGGCGGGCACGCTGCTGGCGACCTGCTGCAGCTTCGGTGCGCCGCGTTCGGCGACCGAGCCCCACGTCTGACACTCGCCGCAGCGCCCGACCCAGCGCACGGTCGTCCAGCCGCACTCGGTGCACTGGTACGCGTCCTGGGTCTTCGCCTTCGCCATGCGCCCGACTGTAGGGGAGGCCTCCGACAAAACCCGCCGACGCCGGGATCAGATGCGGACGGTGCCCTTGCCGGGAACCTCGAAGTTGACCGCCTGGATGCCGGGCTGGCCGTTCTCCGAGAGGAAGGTGAGGGCAACCCCGTCGAGGTCGTCCCCGATCTCTTCGCCGACCCACTCGTCGACGCGATCCTTCGAGCCAGCCAGGTCGAGACCCAGCAGGGTGATGTCGCCCTGCAGTGCGCTCGGACGAACGTCTTCACCCGACTCCCACTTCAGGAAGTACGGCAACTGCGGGTCGGCCATCAGCCCCTTGATGCCGATCTGCTGCCACTCCAGCAGCCGACCGTCGGGGAAGTGGCGCGAACCGGGAACAGCCTTGCGATCCAGGCGCTGCTCGTAGGGGGCGAGGTCGTCAACACTGATGACCCACCCGAGCCAGCCGCCGCCCATCTCGGAGCGGGCGCGCACGGCCTGACCGAAGACGGCCTTCTCGGCGGCGGGGTGGTCGAGCACCTCCACCACCTCGAGGTAGCGGCCGCCCGTGAGCGGCAGGATGTTGTTGCGGGTGCCGAAGCGGGGGTGGAAGCCACCGTCCTTGAACTTCTCACCCAGAAGGTCGCTGAGCTGCTCGACACGGGCCTGCAGGCCCTCCGGTCCGCAGGCAAAGATCAAGTGGTCGACATGCATGTGTTCATCATGGCCCGATGCTGTGACAATCACGAAACTGAGCGGGGGCCGAGTACCGTGGTTGCGGTGAATGACACCCCAGTCAGTCCAGATCCGAGCGCGTCGAGGGTGGTGCTGTCGACCACCTCGGTCTATCCCGACGGTGTGCAGGCGGGCTTCGAAGTGGGGGCCGCCCTCGGTTTCGACGGCATCGAGTTGATGGTCGGCATCGACCCCCTCGCGGCCGACCTCGACGCTGTCGAACGGCTACGCGACACCCACCAGTTGCCGGTCACGTCGGTGCACGCTCCCTGCCTGCTCGTCACCCAGAAGACCTGGGGACGAGACCCCTGGACCAAGCTCGAACGCTCCGGAGAGGCCGCGGCCCGCCTGGGTGCCGGCACCGTGGTGGTGCACCCGCCCTTCCGGTGGCAGAAGGCGTACGGCAGGGGATTCGTCCGCGGTATCGAGCGGTTGAACCACGCGTTCCCCACCGTCACGTTCGCGGTCGAGAACATGTACCCGTGGCGGTCGTTCGCGCGTCCGTTCAAGGCGTACCTGCCGGCCTACGACCCCTCGGAACTGCCCTACGACCACCTGGTGCTCGACTGCTCGCACGCGTCGACGGCCCAGCAGAAGTCGCGCGAACTCGCGGCCGCCTGGGGCGACCGGCTGCACCACCTGCACCTCACCGACGGCGACGGCTCGATCAAGGACGACCACCTGTTCCCCGGCGAGGGCGACCAGGAGGCACTCGATCTCTTGGGCGACCTGCGCGAGCGCGGGTTCACCGGCGACGTCGTGCTCGAGGTGAACTCGCGACGGTCCGGGGGGCGTGCCGGACGAGAGGCCCGCCTCGGCGACTCGCTGATCGCGGTGCGGGAGCGGTTGGGGCAGCCGATCTCGACGACCACGAGCGACGAGACCAGGCATGCGCACGAGGAGGAGCTGACCGCCCCGCACGACCTCGTCGACGGCGATCTGCCCTTCACCGACGGCCCTCATTTCGAGGTGCGCAGGCGGGGTTCCCAGCGGGTTCGCAGCGGCTCCGGCAACGTGCAAGACTGACGACGAGAACCGGCTGACAAGGGTGACGCCGGTCGCGGAGGGAATGCGATGCTGCGACGAAGCCTGCTGCGGGTGGCCAACGATCCTCGCGTGAGGTCGCGTGTCGAGGCCGCCCCCGGAACCGACGAACTGGTGTCACGGTTCGTGGCGGGTGAGAACGCGGTGCAGGCCGTGGCGGTCGCGGACGATCTCGTGGGCAAGGGGCTCGTGGTCACCTTCGACCACCTGGGCGAGAACGCCACCTCGGAGCAGGCGGCCCAGGAGTGCAGCGACGGCTACCTCGAACTGCTGCGGGCGGTGGCCGATCGTCCGTGGGCAGGCTCGGTCGACGTCTCGGTGAAGCTGTCGGCGATGGGGCTGCTGCTGGGGCGTGCGGGCGAGGGACTCGCGCACGACTTCACGCGACGCATCTGCGAGGCGGCGACGGCGATCGGGGCCACGGTCACCATCGACATGGAGGACCACACCACCACCGACGCCACGCTGGCGATCGTGGAGCGGTTGCGCGCGGACTTCCCCTCGACGGGCGCGGTCATCCAGGCCTACCTGCGGCGCACTGAGTCGGACGCGCGCGAACTGGCGACGGCCGGGTCGCGGGTGCGGCTGTGCAAGGGGGCGTACTCGGAGCCGGCCGGGGTCGCGTGGCAGGGGCGCCACGAGATCGATCGGGCCTACGTGCGGGCGCTGCGCGTGCTCATGGAGGGTGACGGACACCCGATGGTGGCGACCCATGATCCGCGGCTGATCGAGATCGCGGCTGCTTTGGCCAAGAAAGTGGGGAGGACGCCGGACTCGTTCGAGTTCCAGATGCTGCACGGCGTTCGTCCGCTCGAACAGCGCCGGTTGGTCGACATCGGCAACCAGTGCCGCATCTACCTGCCCTACGGCACCGACTGGTACGGCTACTTCACGCGGCGGGTGGCCGAGAAGCCGGCGACGGCCTCGTTGTTCGCGCGCCAACTCGTCGGACGACGCTGACGGCCATGTCGGACAAACCCGGTGGTCGAGTGGCGGCGGGGAATGAGCCGCGTGTCGAGATCACCCCGGCCCTGCGTCGCACTCTTCACTGGGAGACGGCGCTGCTGCTGGCCATCTCGCTGGGGCAGTCGGCGATCTATTCGGTGCTCAGCATCATCGAGCGGCTGACTCGGGCCGTCCCGCTCTCGCAGCAGACCTCGACGCTGAACACGTCGGCGACCCCGGATCGTCCGTGGCTCGACCTGAGCTACCAGGTGGCGGGGGTGGTGTTCGGCGTGGTGCCGGCGGTGCTCGCGGTGTACCTGCTGGGCAGCCGGTTCGTCCCGGTCGGTGGGGTGCGCAAGGCGCTGGGAGTGCGGCCTCGTCGGGTCGGGTTCGACGTCGCGTGGGGGTTCATCATTGCTGCCGGCATCGGCATTCCCGGGCTGGGGCTGTACCTCGGCGCGCGGGCGATGGGGGTGAACACCAATGTCGCGGCCGCGAATCTGCAGGAGAACTGGTGGACGATCCCGGTGCTGGTGGCGTCCGCGGCCATGAACGGCATTCTCGAAGAGGTCGTGATGATCGGCTACCTGTTCACGCGCTGGCTGCAGGCCGGGTGGCGGACGTGGGTCGTGGTGGCGGTGTCGGCGCTGGTCAGGGGCTCGTACCACCTGTACCAGGGGTTCGGCGGCTTCGTCGGCAACCTGATCATGGGTGCCCTGTTCGGGCTGTTCTTCCTGAAGGTCAAGCGGGTGTGGCCGCTGGTGATCGCGCACACGCTGCTCGACATCGTGTCGTTCGTGGGGTACTCGCTGTTGGCGGGGAAGGTCAGCTGGCTCTGAGGGCCGCCTCGACCTTGGCGAGCACCGTGGGGTCGAGGACGACGATCCGGGCTTCGTCCACCTGGCCCGGGGTCGCGCGCAGGGTCTCGACCGCCGTGGCGATCGCGTCGTCCATGGGCCACCCGTAGACACCGGCGCTGACCAGGGGGAACGCGATGGTGGCGGCGCCGAGTTCGTCGGCGACCTCGAGGCAGCGGCGGTAGCACGAGACGAGCAGAGAGCGGTCGGTCTGGCCGGCGCGGTGGTTGGGGCCGACGGTGTGGATCACCCAGCGGGCTGGCAGGTTGCCGCCGGTGGTCCAGCCCGCGTCGCCGGTGGCGAGACCGTGCGGGAAGCGTCGGATGCAGTCCTCGAGGATGGCAGGTCCGCCGGCTCGGTGGATGGCGCCGTCGACGCCTCCGCCGCCGCGCATGGCGTTGTTGGCGGCGTTGACGATGGCATCGACGCGCTGGGTGGTGATGTCGCCGAGGGCGGCGGTGACCTGGGTCATGGGGTCAGTGTTGCGAAGAAGTCGGCCAGGTGATGGGAGCCGAAGGGCTCGCCGGTGGCCTGCTGGGTGAGGCCGTCGGAGAAGAACTCGGCGAGATCACGCTGGCGGCGGCCGATGCGTGAAGCCACGGCCACTCCGGCGGCCATCAGGGTTCGCGGGAGGACGACGAGCCGTGGCTGTTTGCCCACAGCTGTGCCCGCCAGGGTGGCGATGTCGCGATAGCTCAGGGTGTCGGGTCCACCCACGTCCCAGGAGCCGGAAGGTTCGTCCAGCTTGGTGAGGCAGAAGTCGGCCAGATCGGCGCCATGGATGGGCTGCACCTTCACGTCGGGATCAGGTGGGAGCACGGCCAGCCCGCGGCGGGCCATCTCGAGGTACTCGCTGACGTCGGAGAAGTAGCCGGAGGGGTTGATGAGGTGGTGGCGCAGGGACGACTGCTCGAGCGCGGCGCAGAAGGCGGCTTTCGACCGCAAGATCATGGAGCGGCCAGACCAGACGTGCATCACGTTCACGTAGAGGAAGGATTCGACCCCGGAGCGGCGCGCGTCCTCGAGAACGCGGAGGTTGGCGAGGAAGTCGACGGTCCAAGGGTCAGCCTTCTGGCGAGTGACACCCAGGGCCGAGACCACCCGTTGCACGCCGTCGCAGAGCCCGTCGGCGGCGCCGGGTTCGGTGAGGGGCCGTTCGATCCACTCGGCGATGCTTCCCGCCAGGCTCGGTGCTCCGTGGGCCCCGGGTTGTTCGGCCCTTGCGCGGGACCGGACCACGGCGCGGACTGAGTGGCCGGCGTTGGCGAGGGCCGTGGCGATGTGGCGCCCGGCATAGCCGGTGGCGCCGATGACGAGCACGTCGGGGGCCATGATGGCACCTCCATTGGTGGGTGTCCCACGCGAGTGGGCTAGGCGGTTTCCACGCTAGCTCGACCTCGGCGCGGCCGCCGACCCACCACCCCCACCCACCCCCTGAAACCCGCAGGCCCTCCCCACACCCCCTCGGTAGGATCACCCCATGCGAGTCGGAGTTTTCGGAGCCACCGGTCAGGTCGGCGGAGTCATGCGCACCCTGCTGTTGGAGCGCCAGTTCCCGATGGATGAGGTGCGCTTCTTCGCCTCCGCCCGTTCGGCCGGCACCGTGATCGGTTTCGGCGACAAGCAGGTGACCGTCGAGGACGCCGCCACCGCCGACTTCTCCGGTCTCGACATCGCGCTGTTCTCCGCGGGCAAGGGCACCTCGCTCGAGCTGGCACCCAAGGTGGCCGCCGCCGGCGCCGTGGTGGTCGACAACTCGTCCGCGTGGCGCATGGACCCGGACGTGCCGCTGGTCGTCAGTGAGGTCAACCCCGACGACATCGCGAACCGCCCCAAGGGCATCATCGCCAACCCGAACTGCACCACCATGGCCGCGATGCCGGTGCTTCGTCCGCTGCACGACAAGGCCGGACTCACCCGCCTGATCGTCGCCACCTACCAGGCGGTCTCCGGCTCCGGACTCAAGGGTGTCGAAGCCCTCGCCGGCCAGCTCGCGAACACCCCCAACCCCGAGCGCCTCGCGCACGACGGCTCGGTGTTCGCCGATGGTGACACCGCCCCCTACGCCAAGCCGATCGCCCACAACGTCGTCCCGCTCGCGGGCGCCCTCGTCGACGACGGATCCGAGGAGACCGACGAGGAGCAGAAGCTCCGCAACGAGTCGCGCAAGATCCTGCACATCCCCGGCCTGGCCGTCGCTGGCACCTGCGTGCGCGTGCCCGTCTTCTCGGGCCACAGCCTCGCGATCCACGCCGAGTTCGAGCGCCCCATCACCCCGGACGAGGCCCGTGCCCTGCTCGCCGACGCCCCCGGAGTGGAGCTCGCCGACATTCCCACCCCGCGCCAGGCCGCCGGTGCCGACCCGAGCTTCGTGGGCCGCATCCGCGTCGACCAGTCCGTGCCTGACGGCAAGGGTCTGGTGCTGTTCGTCTCGAACGACAACCTGCGCAAGGGCGCCGCCCTGAACGCCATCCAGATCGCAGAGTTGGTGGCGCGCCAGTGAGCGAGCCCAAGGGGGGCCGCCCGACGCGCCTGGCCATCCTGGGCGTCGGGGTGATGGGCGAGACCATCCTCTCGGGCCTGATCGATGCCGGTTGGGACCGCTCGTCCATCATCGGCACCGACCGCCGCGCCGCCCGGCGCGCGGAACTCTCCCGCACCTACGGCATCGAGTGCCTCGAGAACGCCGAGGCGGTGACCGGCGCCGACACGGTCGTCCTCGTGGTGAAGCCGCAGGACCTGCCCGACCTGCTGGCCGAGATTCGTCCGAACCTGGCCCCCGACGCGCTCGTCGTGTCGCTCGCGGCGGGCGTCACCACCGACCTCATCGAGTCGAAGCTGCCCGCCGGATCACCGGTGGTGCGGGTCATGCCCAACACCCCGGCGATGGTGGGCGAGGGCATGGCGGCGGTCTCCGGCGGCTCGCACGCCACCCCCGACCAGGTCGCCCGCGTCGTCGACCTCATGCAGGCCGTCGGCAAGGCGATCGTCGTGCCCGAGAAGTACCAGGACGCCGTCACGGCCATCTCGGGCTCCGGCCCCGCCTACCTGTTCTTCGTGGTCGAGTCGATGATCGAGGCCGGCGTGCACCTGGGGCTGCCGCGCGACGTCTCGACCGAGCTGGTCGTGCAGACGATGCTCGGCTCGGCGACCCTGCTGCGCGATTCCGGCACCCATCCGACGGTGCTGCGCGAGCAGGTCACCTCACCGGGAGGGACGACCGCTGCCGCGATCCGCGAACTCGAGGATCACAAGGTGCGGGCCGCCTTCATCACCGCCATGGAGGCCGCCCGCGACCGCTCCCGCAGCCTCGCGGAGAACCTGCGCACCCAGAGCTGAACCGTCAGTCGGCCCGCACCGCCCGGGCGGTCGCCGGCGGGGTCAGCCAGCCGGCGACACCCAGCAGCAGCGGCACCCCCACCACCAGGGGCACCAGGTACTGCCACGGGATCGACAGCAGCACATAACCGCGCGTGCCGAGAATCACCAGCACCACCGGCACCACCCCGACGAGCAACCCCGCCGCCACCCCGACGGCGGTCGTCACGGCCGCCGAGGTCGCGGTGACCTGCCGCAGCGTCCACGAGCTCGCCCCGACGACGGCCAGCACCGACGACGAGTGGCGGGCGTCCCGCAACGCCAGACTGGTCGCGATCACCGACACCACCACCAAGAGGCTGCCCAATACGAGCGCGAACCAGCGGGTGATCGGGGCATAGCTGTCGACGGGGCCCGTGTCCCACCGCGCCCTGGTCTCGCCGGCCCCGTACTCGAGCACGACCTGTTCCAGGGTGTGCTGCTGCTCGAGTGTGGGGCGACGCCCGTAGTCAAGCCACGTTTCGGTGAGGGTCAGCGGGGCCTTCACCCCATGCCTGGCCACGAATCCTGGCCCAATGATCGCCGGCATGGTGGGCTCACCATAGGGCAGCGCGGCCACCGTGATCGGCTGCTCGCTCCCGATCTCGACCTGGTTGTGGTGAATGAAGGCTGAGGGGACCAAGGCCCCACCCTCGTCCAGCACGGCGCGCTGCTGGGGTGTCGCGGGGGAGCCGGTCAGGAACTCGACGAGTGAACCGTCGTCCACGACCACCGGCACGCTGGCGCCGCAGCGTCCATCGCCCGTGCAGGTGGCCGACACGTAGAGGGCTGGGAAGACGTAGGGAGCCTCGCCCTGGGCCGGAACCGTCAGCGTGCGCACCTGCCGGGGCTCGCCGAGCACCCCGCGAATCCGGGTCACCACCTGGTTGTCGATCGAGGCGTTGCGGCTCGGTCCGCCGGTGACGATCACGAACCCGGAGGGTTCGGTCTGGGTCCAGTCGGCCACCGAGGTGCGCCCCACCGAGGCGTTCGCCACCAGCGCCGTACCCGCCAACGCCGTCACGGCCATGGTTGCCGTCACCACCGCGCTGGCCCGCGCGCGATTGCGCGACCAGTCACGACTGGCCAGCCGCACCGCGACCGGGCCTCGTCCGAGCGACCCCGACAACCGCTCGAGCACCCAGCCCATCGAGAACAGCGCCCCGAAGAACAACAGCACCACGGCTCCGACCGCCGGAATGATGCCGTTCTCGACCTTGCGAATCCCGTTCGCTTGAGGGGACGCCGCGATGGCGCCGACCACGCCGACCGCCAACCCCAGCACGGCCAGGGCCAGCCCGACCCATGGGCGACGCGCAGGCGCCTGCGCCGTCTCGGACGAGCGGATGGCCCCGACCACCTCTTGCAGGGCCACCCGGCGCGCGGGCAGCCACGCGGCGACGACGGCGGCGACGACGCCCACCGCGGTGATGGCCACCAGGGTTCCCACCGGCACCGACAGGGGTGCGGGGTAGAAGGTGTCGTGAGCCTTGGACCACCACTGCACGCCGACACCGGCCAGGGCTCCGACCACCGTGCCGGTCGCGCAGGCGACCAGACCGATCGTCAGACCTTGTCGCACCGAGATGGCGCGCAACGTTGCCGCCCTGGCCCCGGTGGCGGCGAGCAGGGCCAGCGACCGGGCCTGCTGCCGAAAACCGATGGCGAACGCAGCCGCGGCCACGGTGCCGGTGACCAGCAACACGAGCACGGTGCCGGCGGTGTACATGGCGGCCATCAGCACATTGTCGGGCGACCCGGACGGGTTGTTGCGCTGCTCGTCGATGACGGCGCTGCGCGAGAGCACGCCCACGCCCTGGTGGTTCAGGTCGGCGACCTGCTGCGCCGTCGGCACCCGGTCGAGCAGCACCTGCTGCACCGCCGCGCCGGCGGCCAACGGGTGCTCGGGGCCGACCGCGAACCAGGCGGGAGGCCCGAAGTCGTCCGCAGTCGCCGACCGCAGCCGACCCGAGATCAGGTAGTCGTGACCGTCGAGGTGCACCGTGTCGCCGGGCGCCAGCGAGAGCCGCCGCATGCCCTCGCCGGTGACCAACACCTGGCCGGCTCCGGGCAGCGCGCGGGGCTCGACGTCGTGGCGGATGGACTCCTCGGCCGCGGTCACGTCCTGCACCAACACCGGCGACGCCAGCGTGGCCCCCCGCCAGGTCAGGGTCGCCTCCCGGGTCGCCACGGTGCGAGGCTTGCTGCCGGTAACAGTGACCGCATCGAGCGGTGTGGGCGTGAAGTCAGGCTGACCCGCCGGCGACTCGGTGCTGCCGGGTTCACCCGGGCAGGTGGCGATCGCGAGATCGGGCTGGGTGCAGACACCGTCGGCCCCCGCGAGCGGGGTGAGTACGGCCGGGGCCTCACCCATCAAGCCCGAGGCGATGGCGACCGCGTCGTCCTGCGGGGCGCTCGAAGTGGCGGTGGCCAGCCCGCCCAGCGCGGCCAGCGGCACGGCGAGCAGCAGGGCGATGAGCAGGGTGCGCCCGCGATGACGGCGCAGTTCCCGGGTGGCGAGTCGGGTGGCGAGCGAGGCCATCTCAGGCCCCCCTCGACGGATCCGGCAGATCGCGGTCTGACACCCGCCGAGGAGCCGCGGGGTTGCTGCGGCGCAGCAGGGACGAGGCGTCGTCCGCCGTGGTCTCGTCGACCAGTCGCCCGTCGCGCAGGAAGACGACCCGATCGGCCCAGCCGGCGTGACGGGCCTCGTGCGTGACCATCACGACGGCCACCCCCTCGTCGGCCAGCGAGCGCAGCAGCGCCATGATCTCGTCGCCGGTGCTGGTGTCGAGGGCGCCGGTGGGTTCGTCCGCCAACACGATGCGGCGGTCGCCGACGATGGCCCGGGCGATGGCGACCCGCTGACGCTGCCCGCCCGAGACCTGGTCGAGGAAGCGGCCGCTGAGTTCGGTGAGACCGACCCGGTCGAGGGCCCGGGCGGCCTGGGCGGCGGCGTCCTTGGGGCCGACACCGTCGAGCTCGAGCGGCAGCGCGATGTTCTCGAGCACCGTCAGGGTGGGCACGAGATTGAAGTCCTGGAAGACGAAGCCCAGCTGACGGCGGCGAATGCGGGCCAGCTCGTCGCGGGATCGTCCCTGCAGGGTCACCCCGGTGACGGCGATCGTGCCCCCGGTGGGTCGGTCGAGGCCGCCGGCCAGCCCGAGCAGAGTCGACTTGCCCGAGCCGGAGGGTCCCATCACGGCGACGAACTCCCCGGCCCGCACGGTGAGGTTGAGTCGATCGAGCGCCACCACCGCGGTCGGGCCCTGTCCGTAGCTGCGGGTGACCTCGGTCAGTTCCAGCACGGCGCTCATCGGTGCGCCCGCTCACGTGCCGGGGTGGTCTCGTCCGCAGGAGCGGGTGCGGGAGTGCGATGCGCCGCACGAAGCACGGCCGCCTCGCAGTGGTCGAGCCACCGCACCTCGGCCTCGGTGGTGTGGATCAGGCTCTCGATCACCAGCTGCCAGGCGAGGTCGTCGGGGTCGGCGGCGCGGCGTGCGCGGGTGTAGTCCTGCAGGGTGGCGATGGTGGCCCGGCGCTGGATCTGGATCAGCGCCGTCAGGTCGACCCCGGGCAGCGACACCGCGATCGCGAGTTTCATCGCCAGCTCGTTGCGGGGAGGGTTGTTCAGCACCACGGGTGAGGCGAACCAGTCGTGCACCTCGGTTCGTCCGGCCTCGGTGATCGAGTGGACGACGCGACCCTCGGAGTCTTCGTCGCCGCGGACGACCAACCCGTCGCGCTCGAGGCGCTCGAGCGTGGTGTACACCTGCCCGATGTTCAGAGGCCACGAGTGACCGGTGCGCCGGTCGAACTCACTCTTCAACTCATAGCCGTGGCGCGGGCGCTCGCCGAGCAGGGCGAGCAGGGACTGGCGGATCGACATGACACTCCTTGGATGCATTACGAGTATGCATGAGCTTTGCATACGCGTTATGCATGGTCAAGGAAGTCGAGGGAAAGTGCGCGTGTCGCCGTTCGGTCTCAGCGACCCAGCTGCCGCCGACGCTGACGGCGCCGGGCCCGCAGTTCGCGGCGGCGCTCCTTGTGGTGCTCCCGGTTGATCTGATCCTGCTCGGTGTCGGTGGCATTGCGAATCACCATCAGCACCACCACGGGGATGGCGAACGCCAGCGCGACCCAGGCCGGCCAGAAGTACACCCAGTGGCCGTTGCCCAACATGACGAACAGCCAGATGACGACGTTGATGCCGACCAGACCCGCGCCCACACCACGGACGATCGAGACGGCCTTGTCGAGACCGCGTCGTCCACCCGTGGCGGCCGGCATCGGCGTCGGGGTGGGCGCACCCACCTGAGGGTGCGGGGTGAGCATCGTCAGGTCGCCGATCACCGGAACCAACTCCCCGAAGGTGGCCACCTCGGAGGCCCGGTCGAGCCGCTCCGAGTACTCGGTGTGGTTCAGCTGCCCGTCGGTGTAGGCGCTGGCCAGCACCTCGCGGGCCACGTCACGGTCGCGATCGGCCAGGCGCATCTGCGGCGCCTGGCGTGGATCGATCCGGAACTGTTGCCAGACGGGGTGATGGGGCAGGTCGGGAAGGCTCACGGGGTTCAGTCTGCCCCACCCGAGGTCGCCGGTCACCGTGCGAACTGCGCGCCCGAATCGGGGTTCGTGGCCCAGGTGGGCTGTGAACCCCGGTTCGGATGCGCATTCTGCACACTTCGCCAGCGCCACCGCCCGCAGCCCCGTCGGCCGCGGGGGTGGATTTCGCGCTCACGGTCGCACCCCAGTAGAGTGAGGGGTCTGCTCCGGGTCGTGTCCCGGTGTGTCCGGGTCCGAGGCTCACGCCAGGGTCCGCCCCTTACATTCACTGTGAAAGGCCTGACGTGGGTTCTGTCATCAAGAAGCGTCGCAAGCGCATGGCGAAGAAGAAGCACCGCAAGCTGCTGAAGAAGACGCGCATCCAGCGTCGTCGCGCCGGCAAGTGACCGCCCTGTGAGCTGGTGGCGTCGACTGCTCGGCGCCAGCACCTCGCACCCCAAGACCCCCGCACCCAGCGAGGACCCTCACGGGACCTGTGACCTGAGTGCGGGCCTTGGCGTTCCCGAAACCGACCCCGTCCCGTCGCCCGAGTACTCCGAGCACTCAGAGACGCCCGCGCTGCCCGCCTTCGTCCGCGACGTCACCGCCGCCCATCGGGTGGTGCTGCTGACCCGCGAGGGCTGCCACCTGTGTGACGATGCCGAGACCGTCGTCCAGCAGGTGGTCGCCGGCCGCGGCCTCACCCACGCCCGGGTGATGATCGACGACGACCCGGCCACCCGTGAGCGCTTCACCACCGACATTCCCGTCGTGATCGTCGACGGCCGGGTCATCGCCCGCTGGCGGGTGACGACCGACGACGTCACGACGGCGCTCGACCAGCAGTGCCCGACCGCGGCAGTGAAGGAGCAGCAGTGAACCTGTTGACGTTGTCGATCTCGCATCGCACGGCGCCCATCACCACCGTCGAACGGGTCGCCCTCGACTCCCGCGCCGCCGATGTCGTGCAGGCCCGACTGCTCACACATCCCGAGATCAGCGAGGCGCTGGTGCTCTCGACCTGCAACCGCACCGAGGTGCACCTGATCTCGGAGCGTTTCCACGCCGGTCTCGAGGCCATTGCCGACGCCCTGGGGTCGCAGACCGGCCTCGACCGCGCCGATCTCTCCGAGATCTGCGACGTCGCCTGGGACGAGGCCGCCGTGCACCACGTCTTCGCCCTCGTCTCGGGTCTGGAGTCGCTGGTCGTCGGCGAGAACCAGGTGCTGGGCCAGGTGCGTGAGGCGCTGCGCCGCGGCCAGCGCCGCCACGCCGTCGGCCCCGAACTCAACGGCCTCTTCCAGAACGCGTTGCGGGTGGGCAAGCGGGTGCAGTCCGAGACCGCCATCGGCCACGCCGGACGATCGATGTTCACCGCGGCCCTCGACCTCGCCCGCGAGCGCGGGGTCGACCTCAGCGGACGACGCACCGTGGTCGTCGGCGCCGGCCAGATGGCCGGTCTGGCCGCCCGCGGCATGCACGCGCTGGGAGCCGACCTGGTCTGCGTGAACCGCACCCGCAGCCGAGCCGACCGCCTCGCCGCCGACGTGAACGGACGAGCCGCCGACCTCGCCGACCTGCCCTCGCTGTTGGGCTGGGCCGAGGTCGTGATCACCTGCACCGGCGCCGCCCAGGGGCTGATCGACCCCGCCGTCGTCCGCGACCTCGACCGGCGACCCGAGGTGATCATCGACCTCGCGATGCCCGCCGACGTCGACCCGGCCGTGGGGGAGTGGGTGACCATGATCAACATCGCCGAACTGGCCTCCGCCGCCGAGTCGGACCACGCCCATGACGCCGAGATCGCCGCCGCCCGCGCGCTGGTCGCCGACGGGGTGGCCGACCAGGTGCGCGCCGACCGCTCCAAGGCCGTCACCCCCGCGGTGATCGCGCTGCGGGCCATGGCCGACCAGGTGGTCGAGGCCGAGCGCGACCGACTCGTCCGCCGTGGTCAGCACGCCTCGAACGAGAACGCGTTCACCCCGGCCCAGCTCGACGAGATCACCCAGGCCCTGCAGCGGGTCGCCGAGAAGCTGGTGCACGCCCCGTCGGTGGAGGCACGCCAGTTGGCCGGTTCGGACGACGCCACCGACTACGCCGAGATGTTGCGCCGCCTGTTCCGGCTCGACCTGGACGAGGTCGCCCCGCCCGCGCTGTCGACTCAGGAGCACTGCGACACCCGCGCCGCCCTGGCGGTCACCTCGCCGCGCCTGCCCGGACAGCCCGACCCCGACCGAGCAAACCAGCCCGACCAGAGCAGTGTGGGGACGCCGTGACTACGTTCACCCTCGGAGCCCGCCGGTCTCCGCTGGCCGTCGTGCAGGCCGAGTACGTGGCCGACCTGCTGCGCGCCGCCGGGCACACCGTCGACGTCGTCGGCATCACCTCGGAGGGCGACACCGACCGCCGGGCCCTCACCGAGATCGGCGGCACCGGCGTCTTCGCCGCGGCCGTCCGCGCACGCCTGCTCGACGGCTCCATCGACCTGGCCGTGCACTCCCTGAAGGACCTTCCGGTCGCCCCGCAGCCCGGCCTGGTGGTGGCCGCCATTCCCGCCCGCGAGCGGGTGAACGACGTGCTGGTGGGTCGTCCGATCGACGAGTGGACCAACGACACGGTCGTCGGCACCGGCTCGCCCAGGCGGCAGGCGCAACTGGCCGCCCTCGCCGCCGTCCGCGGGCTCACGCCCCAGTTCGTGTCGGTGCGCGGCAATGTCGACACCCGGCTGAACCTGGTCGCCGATCGTGACGCCAGCCTGGGCGGCGTCGACGCCACCCTTCTCGCGCGCGCCGGGCTGGCGCGGCTCGGCAAGGTGCCCGCCGAGGGTCACCTGCCCGCCACCATCGCGACAACCGCCGGCCCCGACGTGCCCCTGCGCGAACTCACCCTCGACGAGGTGCTGCCCGCGCCGGGTCAGGGCGCGCTCGCGGTCGAGTGCCGCGAGTCCGCCACCACCGTGCTGGCAGCGCTCAGCGCGTTGGACGACGCCCCCACCCGCGCTGCCGTGACCGCCGAACGGGCGTTCCTGGCCACCCTCGAGGCCGGCTGCCTCGCCCCGGTCGGCGCCTGGGCCCGCAGTGAGCAGGGCCTGTTGACGCTCGACGTGGCCGTCGCCGACGCGTCGGGGGCGCTCGTCCGCGATCGGGAAACCGGTGACGACCCCGCGTTGGTGGGCAGCCGATTGGCCGAACGCGTGTTGGCGCGGTTGGATGGGAAGCAACAACCTCGGAGGTGAGCTGATGGGCACGCATCGTGGCCGCATCGCCTTCGTCGGAGCCGGGCCCGGGGTGCCCTCGCTCTTGACGCTGGCCGCCGTTGACATGCTCGAGAGCGCCGACAAGATCGTGCTCACGCACGAGGAGCAGCGCGGACTGCTGACCGCCCTCGACCTGCACGGGTCCGTCGAACAGGTCGCCGAAGGCGAGAGCCTGCTGACCCACCTGCTGGACGACGCTCTGGTGGCGGTGCTCGTCGACGGCGACCCGTTGATGGACGCCCGCGCCACCCGCATCGCCCGCGAATGCAGCCAGGCCGGCTACGACATCGACGTGGTGCCCGGCATTCCGCGCAAGACGTCGATGCCCGAGTTCGCCGGCGTCTCGCTCTCCGACGGTCAGGTGCAGTTGATCACCCTGCACGACGACGTGGACGAGCACTCGCACTGGGCGCCCTCGGGCACCCTCGTGGTGATCGGCGCCGCCGCCCAGATGCCCGAGGTGCAGCGCATCGCCCTCGCCTCCGAGCGGGCGGCCGACGAGCCGGCCCTGGTGACGGTGCGGGCCGGGTCGACCTCGCAGCGGAGCCGCTCAACCACGGTGGGCCGCATCGCCGAGACCGTCGCCGGCATGAAGGTGGC
This sequence comes from Aestuariimicrobium soli, assembly GCF_051192575.1. Lineage (NCBI taxonomy): Bacteria > Bacillati > Actinomycetota > Actinomycetes > Propionibacteriales > Propionibacteriaceae > Aestuariimicrobium > Aestuariimicrobium soli. The sequence continues at coordinate 293,542 of NZ_JBPJSQ010000003.1, forward strand.
CGCCACCACCACCGTGGTGGTCGTCATCGGTCGGCAGGCCGGCGAGCTCGAGCGCGCCCAGCTCGACTGGTTCGAGACCAAGCCGTTGTTCGGATGGAAGGTGCTGGTGCCGCGCACGCAGGACCAGGCGGGCCCGCTGGTGCGCCGGCTGGCCACCTTCGGCGCCGACACCCAGCTGGTGCCCACCATCGCCGTCGAGGAACCCCGCACGCCGCAGCAGATGGACAGGGCGGTGCAGGGCATCGTCGAGGGCCGCTACCAGTGGGTCGCGTTCACCTCGGCCAATGCGGTGCGGGCGCTCCGCGAGAAGGCGACCGCCTGGGGGCTCGACGCCCGCGTCTTCTCGGGGTTGCGGCTGGCCGCCGTCGGCCCCGCCACCGCCGAGGCCCTGCTCGACTGGGGTCTGCGCGTCGACCTGATGCCCACCGACGACCAGTCGGCCGCAGGGCTGGCGGCCGAGTTCCCGGCCTTCGACGAGCTGTTCGACCCGATCAACCGCGTGCTGGTGCCCAAGGCCGACATCGCCACCGACGCCCTCGCCCACGGTCTGGCCGACCTCGGCTGGGAGGTCGAGGACGTGATCGCCTACCGCACCGTGCGGGCCGCCCCTCCGCCGCTGGAGACCCGCGAGATGATCAAGACCGGCCAGTTCGACGCCGTGGTGTTCACCTCGAGCTCGACCGTGCGCAACCTCGTCGGCATCGCGGGCAAGCCGCACAACGCCAGCGTGATCGCCGCGATCGGCCCCCAGACCGCCCGCACCTGCCGCGAGCACGGGCTGCGGGTCGACGTGCAGGCCGAGCATCCCAGTGCGCTGGAGCTCGCCGATGCCCTGGCCCGCTTCGCCGAGGAACGCCGCGACGAGTTGGCCGCGAAGGGCAAGCCCAACGTTCGTCCCTCACTGAAACCCCGGCGCGGTCGCCAACCCGCCGCGCTCAAGCGGTTGCGGGAGTCCCAGGAGGACACCTGATCCCCCCAATCGTCCCGCTTGTCGTCCGAGAAGGCCAGATGGTCCTTCGAGAAGGGAAGTCCCATGGCCGAACTGGCCAACCGGCCCCGCCGGCTGCGCACCAACCCCGTCGTGCGTGGCATGGTCCGCGAACACCGCGTGCGCCCCGGCCAGCTGATCCTGCCCGTCTTCGTGGCCGAGGGCATCGCTGAGAACCGGCCCATCTCGTCCATGCCGGGCGTCGTGCAGCACACCATGGACTCCGTCAAGGCCACCGCGGCCCGCGCCGCCGAGGCGGGTCTGGCCGGCGTGATGCTGTTCGGGGTGCCCGAGCACAAGGACGCGGTCGGATCGGGCGCGATCGACCCCGACGGCATTCTCACCCGTGCGATCCGCGAGGTGCGCGCCGAGGTCGGCGACGCCACCTTGGTGATGACCGACGTCTGCCTCGACGAGTTCACTGACCACGGCCACTGCGGGGTGCTCGACGCCCACGGACGAGTCGACAACGACGCCACCGTCGAGATCTACGCCGCGATGGCGGCCCTGCACGCCGAGTCCGGCGCCCACGTCGTCGCCCCCAGCGGCATGATGGACGGCCAGGTCGCCGCCATCCGCGAGGCGCTCGAGGCCACCGGTCATCGCGACACCATCGTGCTGGCCTACGCCGCCAAGTTCGCCAGCGCCTTCTACGGCCCCTTCCGCGAGGCGGTGGCGTCGTCCCTGGTGGGCGACCGGACGACCTACCAGCAGGACCCGGCCAACACCCGGGAGGCGCTGCGGGAGGTCTTCGCCGACATCGCCGAGGGCGCCGACATGATCATGGTCAAGCCGGCCCTGCCCTACCTCGACGTGCTCGCCCGCGTGAGGGACGCCGTCGAGGTGCCCGTCGCCGCCTACAACGTGTCGGGCGAATACGCCATGGTCGAGGCTGCCGCCGCCAACGGCTGGCTCGACCGCGACCGCACAGTCGACGAGACGCTGCTGTCGATCGTCCGAGCGGGCGCAGACGTGGTGCTCAGCTACTGGGCTCTGGAATGGGCCGAAAGGAACGCATGACCGCCCCCACCCCCACCCCGGCACCCGTGTCGGCGGACCTGTTCGCACGCGCCCAGCGGGTCATTCCCGGCGGCGTCAACTCGCCGGTGCGCGCCTTCCGCTCCGTCGGCGGCACCCCCCGGTTCATCGCCTCGGCGAAGGGCGCCTACGTCACCGACGAGGACGGCAACCGGCTCGTCGACCTGGTCGGCTCGTGGGGCCCGATGCTGCTCGGTCACGCCCACCCCGAGGTGCTGGCCGCCGTCGGACGAGCTGCCGCCCACGGAACCAGCTTCGGTGCACCCACCCGCGCCGAGGTCGAGCTCGCCGAACTGATCGTCGAGCGCACCCCGATCGAGCAGGTGCGGCTGGTGAACTCGGGCACCGAGGCGACCATGAGCGTGCTCCGGTTGGCGCGCGGGGTCACCGGGCGCAACAAGATCATCAAGTTCGCGGGCTGCTACCACGGCCACGTCGACTCGCTGCTGGTGCAGGCGGGGTCGGGGCTGTTGACGCTGCGCGACACCGACCCGGCGGGCGATCGGGGCGTCGTTCCCTCGAGCCCGGGAGTCACGCCCGGCACCTCGACCGACACCGTCGTGGTGACCTACAACGACCGCGCCGGCGTCGAGGCGGCCTTCGCCGCCCACCCGGGCGAGATCGCCGCGATCATCACCGAGGCCGCCCCCGGCAACACCGGCGTGCTGCCGCCCGGGGTCGAACCCGGCCCCGACGGCGCTCCCGAGCACTTCAACGCCTTCCTCGCCCGGGTCGCCCACGAGCACGGTGCGCTGTTCATCTCCGACGAGGTGATGACCGGGTTCCGTGTCAGCCGGCAGGGCCAGTACGGCCTCGACGGCGTCGTGCCCGACCTGATGACGTTCGGCAAGGTGATGGGCGGTGGGTTCCCGGCGGCGGCCTTCGGCGGCCGATCCGAGCTGATGGCTCACCTTTCACCGGTCGGGAACGTCTACCAAGCAGGAACCCTGTCGGGGAACCCGGTGGCCTCCGCGGCGGGGGCGACCACCCTGCGCCTGGCCACCGAGGAGGTTTATGAGCACCTCAACCGCTCCGCCGATCTGGTGCGGGCTGCCGTCACCGACGCGCTCACCTCCGCCGGGGTGCCGCACACCATCAACTCCGCGGGCTCGATGTTCTCGGTGTTCCTGTTCGGCCAGCCCCTGCCCTGGGGGGGTGAACCCGGCGAGTCTCGCCCGGTCACCAACCACCTGCAGGCGGGCGAGCAGTCGTCCGAGGCGTTCGCCGCGTTCTTCCACTCCATGCTCGACCAGGGGGTCTACCTGCCCCCCAGTGGCTACGAGTGTTGGTTCCTGAGCGCGGCTCACGACGATGCTGCGCTGGCACGTATCGTGGAGGCACTGCCGCCGGCCGCCGCCGCGGCACGCCGGGCGATCGAAGGCAGGTGACGATGGTTGACCACACGCTGGTGCACCTGGTGCGCCACGGTGAGGTGTTCAACCCCACCGGCGTGCTCTACGGCCGCCTCGCCGACTTCCACCTCTCCGACAACGGACGAGCCATGGCAGACCGGCTCGGGGAGTGGTTCGCCGACAAGCCGCTGACGGCGCTGCGCTGCTCGCCGCTGGAGCGCGCGCAGGAGACGATGGCCCCCATCGCCGCCGCCCACCCCGACCTCGAGGTGGTGATCGACGAGCGGGTGCTCGAGGCCCACAACGACTTCGAAGGCCAGGTGTTCGGCGCCGGCAACCAGGCGCTGCGTCGGCCCGCCAACTGGTGGAAGTTGCGCAACCCGCTTCGTCCGAGCTGGGGTGAGCCGTTCACCGAGGTGCGCGACCGCATGGTGGCCGCCATCGCCGAGGCAGCCGTCGCCGCCCGCGAGGGAGCCGGCGGTTCGGCGGGGCAGGCCGTGATCGTGTCGCACCAGTTGCCGATCTGGATCGCCCGACTCGACGCCGAGGGCCGCAGGCTCGTCCATGACCCCCGCAAGCGGCAGTGCAATGTCGCCTCGGTGACCACCCTGCACCTGCGCGACCAGCGCATCGTCGGGGTCACCTACGCGGAACCGGCGGGCGACCTGGTCAAGGCCAAGGACCGCGGCAAGAGCTTCAGTTCGGGCTCGTGACCGTGGCGTTCTCCTCTCTCGGACGACGCGGGCTGCTCACCGGCGCCGCCGGACTCGCGACCGCGGCCCTCGTGGGCTGCTCGAACAACCCCACCGCCACCAGCGACACCGGCTTCGCGCAGGGCGACGGCAGCTTCACCCGGATCGCGGCGGACCGCCGCAAGGCGCTGCCCGCGCTGACCGGCAGCGACCTCGACGAGAAGACGCTGTCGACCGCGACGTTCGCCGGCAAGGTGCTGGTGATCAACGTCTGGGGATCGTGGTGCTCACCCTGCCGCGCCGAGGCACCGCACCTGGTCGAGGCGGCCAAGCAGACAGCCGGTGTGGCCCAGTTCCTCGGCATCAACACTCGTGACCTCGACCGGGCGCCGGCGCAGAGCTTCGTCCGCTCGTTCGGGCTCACGTATCCCAGCTTCTATGACCCCAACGGGGCGTTGCTGATGAAGCTGACCGACCTGCCCCCCAAGGCGATCCCGTCGACCCTGCTGGTCGACCCCGCCGGCCGGATCGCCGCCCGGGTGCTGGGACAGGTGTCGACCACCACGCTGGTCACCGCCGTCAACGAACTGGCGGCCTCCCGATGACGGGCGTGCTCTTCGAACTCCCGCTGCTGCAGGGCTGGATCAACGACTCCATCCAGGGCGGGCTGTTGCTGGCCATCCCCGTCGCGCTGCTCGCCGGCCTGGTCAGTTTCTTCTCGCCGTGCGTGCTGCCCCTGCTGCCCGGGTACCTGTCGTACGCGACCGGGCTCGGCGTCAGCGAGATCTCGGCCGGGCGGGCCCCGCGCCGCCGCATGCTGCTGGGCACCCTGCTGTTCGTGCTTGGCTTCGCGGTGGTGTTCACGCTGACCGGCGCCACCATCGGCGGGCTCGGCGGGCTGCTGATGGTGCACCAACGGCTGATCTCGATCGTCACCGGAGTGGTGATCATCGCCCTCGGGCTGGTCTTCGGCGGCTGGCTGCCGCTGGGCCGGGGCACGCTGCGGCTCAACCGGGCCCCCACGGTCGGCGTGGTCGCCGCCCCGCTACTCGGGCTGGTCTTCGCGATCGGCTGGACCCCCTGCATCGGGCCGGCGCTGTCGGTCGTGCTGACGTTGGCGTTCACCGAGGGGTCGGCACCACGAGGCGCCCTGCTGGCCTTCGTCTACGCCCTCGGGTTGGGCATCCCGTTCCTGGCGGCGGCCCTGGCCTTCGGTTCGATGGGTCGACTGGTCGGGTTCGTGAAGCGCCACCAGCGGCTCTTCCAGACCGTCGGTGCCGCCCTGATGGTACTGGTCGGGCTCGCGCTCGTCACCGGTGTGTGGGATCGCGCCATGGCCGAGTTGCGGCAGTGGGTCGTCTCGTTCGGGACTCCGATCTGATGGCCGCCACCGACACCGTTCCCGGCAACGTTCCCGAGTTGGGGCCCGCGGGCATGCTGCGGTGGCTGTGGACGCAGCTGACCAGCATGCGCACCGCCCTGGTGCTGCTGTTCCTGCTCGCCTTCGCCGCGATCCCCGGGTCGCTGGTGCCGCAGTCGTCGAACTCGCCGTCGCGGGTCGCCGAGATCGCCCGTGACCAGCCCCGCCTCGACGCCGTCTACCGCTTCCTGGGCATGTACCACGTGTACACCTCGGTGTGGTTCTCGGCGATCTACCTGCTGCTGTTCGTGAGCCTGATCGGCTGCATCCTGCCGCGGGTGCTGGTCTACGCCCGCGCCCTGCGCACCCCGCCGCCTCGCCTGCCCAGCCGGCTCGACCGGCTGCCCGAATGGGGGCGCGGCACCGCGGGCGGGTCGTCGTCCGGCGAAGCCAAGACGCGAGTGCTGGACGACGCCGAGGCCTGGCTGCGCTCGAAGCGGTTCCGGGTGCGGCGCACCGATCCGGCGGACGGGCAGGCCGGGCTGAGCGCCGAGCGCGGCTACCTGCGCGAGTTCGGCAACCTCGTCTTCCACGTCAGCCTGGTGGTCGTGCTGGTCGGCATCGCCTGGAACAGCCTGTGGGGGTCCAAGGGGTCGGCGATGGTGGTCGAGGGGCAGGGCTTCTCGAACAACATCACCCAGTACGACGAGTTCCATGCCGGCGCCGCCGTCGACACCGACAACCTGCCGCCGTTCACGCTGCTGCTCAACCGGTTCACGGCCACCTTCGAGACCGGGCCGGTGCAGACCGGCGCCGCCCGTTCGTTCGAGGCCGACGTCACCGTCGAGGACGGGAAGTCGACCAGCCAGCGGGTGATCGAGGTCAACCATCCGCTGCGGGTGCACGGCACCACGATCCACCTGATCAGTCACGGGTACGCGGCCAATGTCGAGGTCAAGGACGGCAATGGTGACGTCGCCTTCGCGGGCCCCGTGGTCTTCCTTCCCCAGGACGGCAACTTCACCTCGGCCGGGGTGATCAAGGCCCCCGACGGACGACCGAACCGGCTCGCGTTCGAGGGCTGGTTCCTGCCGACGGCCACCGTCGACGCCCAGGGGCCGCGGTCGCTGTTCCCCGACGCGATCAACCCCGAACTCTTCCTCAACGTCTGGTCGGGCCCGCCGAAGCAGGAGACGGGCCGACCCGAGAACGTCTACGTGCTCGACACCACCGGGCTGACGCAGGTCAAGAATCCCGACAATGCCAACGACGTGCTGCGGCTGCGCCTCACCCCGGGGCAGACCTACGACCTGCCCAACGGGCAGGGCTCGATCACCTTCCGCGGCTACCAGCGCTGGACGAAGCTGCAGTTCTCCCGCGCTCCCGGGCTGCCGCTCGTCTTCGGATCGCTGGCGGCCGGCGTGGCGGGCATCTGCCTCAGCCTGTTCGTGCGTCCACGACGGCTGTTCGTGAAGGTGCGCGAGCTCTCCTCGGAAGGCGAGGGTGGCAGACTGCAGGTGGACGTGGGCGGCCTCGACCGCGCCGACTCCCGGCTGGGGCTCGCCGACGACGTCGCCGACCTGTTGGCGGCGGCCGGAGTGGAACCCGACCCCGACAGCTCCGCCCCTGACAGCCCCGACCCCGATTCCGACCCATCCGAGGAGGCCACGCCATGACGCTGACCACATTCTCCGCGCTGGCCATCGTCGCCTCGGCGGTGCTCTACCTGGTCGCCTTCCTGTGCCACGCGGCCGAGTGGGCCTTCCTGCGTGGGGTGCCGGTCGCCCGGGCCACCGACGGGTCGGACGAGCACGACCCGGCCAGGCTGCGGGCCGACCAGTCCGGTCGCTACGGGGTCTCGCTCACGGTGCTGGCGGCGCTGGTGCACTTGGCCGGGGTGGTCACCCGCGGGCTGGCCGCCGGGCGCGCGCCGTGGGGCAACATGTACGAGTTCGTGATCTCGGCGCTCGCCTTCGTCGTGGTCGCCTACCTGGTGGGGGTGTGGCGGTTCGGGCTGCGGTGGTTGGGCGGGCCGGTGGCGCTGCTGCTTGCCGTCGGCCAGGGCGTGGCCGCCACCGTGTTCTACGTGGCGGTGGCTCCGCTGGTGCCGGCGCTGCACTCGGTCTGGTTCATCATCCACATCGTGGCGGCCTGCATCTCGGCCGCCGCGTTCAACGTGGGCGGGCTGGCCTCGATCATCTACCTGGTGAAGCTGCGTGCCGTCGAGCGCCAGTCGGTCCCGGTGGTGGCCGACGAGAGTCCGGACGAGGGTTCCGGTGGCGGATCGGTGCCGGCGGCGTCGGGCGGCGGCTCGACGGCGGTGCTCACCCGCAGCCGCCGACGCACCCAGGCCGACCCCGTGGTGCGGGGATTCCTGGGGCGCGTTCCCTCGCTGACCACGCTCGACACCTTCGCCTACCGCCTGCACGCCTTCGGCTTCCCGGTGTGGACGTTCACCGTCGCCGCCGGCTCGGTGTGGGCCGAGTACGCCTGGGGACGATTCTGGGGCTGGGACCCCAAGGAGACCTGGGCGCTGATCACCTGGGTGGTCTACGCCTGCTACCTGCACGCCCGCGCCACTGCTGGCTGGAAGGGCCGCAACGCCGCCATCATCGCTCTGGTGGGGTTGGCGAGTTTCTGGTTCAACTTCGTGGGTGTGAACCTGTTCATCAACGGTCTGCACTCCTACGCGGGGATCTGAGCGGCGCGCGAGCCCGCAAGATGGAAAACTCCGTCCCGATGACAACCACTTCGCCCCTCCGCGCGTTGACGCTGTGTGACGGTCACGCTGGAACGCCCCCTGTCTGCAGCAGGGATGCATGCGAGGCCTCGTCCGATGGTTGACCGAACCGACGGCGAGGTCTGGTTGCGCGACCTCTACGACTCCTACTGGGCGGGCATGGTGCGGCTCGCGTCGCTGCTGCTGGGCTCGTCCGATCAGGCCGAGGAGGTCGTGCAGGACGGGTTCATCGCCGTGCACCACCGCCGCGACCAGTTCGAGAACCTGGGCCATGCCGGCGCCTACCTGCGCATGACGGTGGTCAACCGTTGCCGCTCGGTGCACCGCCACCGCGCCGTGGTCAACCGCTACCGGCCCGACCCCGACGGCGGCGTCGAGACCCCCGAGGCGGCCGCCACCCGCGGCGAGACCCATGACGAGGTGATGGCGGCCCTGCGCAGCCTGCCCCAGCGGCAGCGTGAGGTGCTGATCCTGCGGTTCTACTCCGAGGCCTCCGAGGCCGAGATCTCCGAGACCCTCGGCATCTCGCGGGGAGCCGTGAAGTCGCACGCCCACCGGGGGATGCAGGCCCTGCGGCAGACTCTGGCCGCGGTCGCGAAGGGAGGGCGATGATGGACGAGCCGATGCCGCTCGGTGATCTGCCCGAGGACGAGTACACGCAGATGGTGCGCGCCGCGCTGCGCCACGAGGCCAGATCGGTGGTGCCGGGCGACCGCTTCGCGCAGATCCTGGCCATGGCCGAGGGCACCTCGGCCGACGAGGAAGCCCCCCGCCGCGGCACCTTCCGCTGGCTCGCCGCCGTCGCCGTCGCCGTGATGGCCGTGGGCGTGGCGCTGCCGCTGCTGGTTCCCGGCATCCTGCCCAGCGACCCCGCCGACACCCCGACGCCGGTGCCGACCACCAGTTCGTCCAGCAGCTCGCAGGCACCCACCGGCCCGCCGTCGATCCCGACCGTCAACACCGACGTGGCCGTCTACTACCTCGACTCCCACGGCAGTCTGGCGCGCGAGTTCCGCGACCTGCCCACCCAGGGCGATCGCCTGACCACCGCCGTCGCGGCCGTGCTGAACGTGGCCCCGCTCGACCCGGCCTACCACTCGCTGTGGTCGGGGGGTCAGGTGAATTCGGCGAAACTGTCGGGCAACCGCATCACCCTGGACCTGTCGAAGTCGGCGTTCGCGTCGATGGAATCGCGGGCGCAGGTGCTGCAGGCGATGCAGCAGGTCACCTACACCGCCACCGCCGCCGTCGGCGACCGCAACGGCCAGAAGGTGGTGCGCATCCTGATCGACGGCTCGCCCAACCTGCCGCTGATCGGCGCCCCGACGACCGACTTCGCCCGCACCGGCAACCAGCCGATCACCGACGTGATCGTCGACTCCTTCGAGTACGGGCAGACCCTGACCTCGCCGGTGACGATCACCGGGCAGATGCAGACCGTGGCGCTCGAGGGGACGAAGGGTCTGGCCTGGTCGATCGTGCCCAAGGGGCAGTCGGCGGCGACCTGGAGCCCGGTGTCGTTCGGTCAGGAGGCGGCCGGGTGGACCGCGTTCAAGATCGACGCCGGCGAGCTCGCTCCCGGTGAGTACGCCCTGCACATCGAGTACGCCTCACCCGCAGACGGGCAGCTGCAATTGGTGAAGGTCTTCGTCGTCGGCTGACGCGTTCGTCACACCCCGGACGATCAGCGGCGCCTCATCACCTTCTCGCTGATCACCAGCCCCAGCCGGGTCGGCGCGAGCCTGCCGGCCACGGCCTGGGCGAGGTTCAACGGGCCGTCCACCACGGTGGGGGAGCCCTTCGCGAGGCCGTCGAAGCAGGTCTGCACCACCTGCTCGGCGGTGCGCCGCCAGTTCAGGGCCTTGGAGTCGCCGGCCGCCTCGAAGAACCCGGTCTCGGTCGGGCCGGGGCACAGGGTGATCACCTTCACGCCGGTGCCCTTCACCTCGTGCCACAGGGCCTCTGTGAGGGCGCGCACGTAGGCCTTGGTGGCCGCGTAGACGGCCATGCCCGGCAGCGGCTGGAAGCTGGCCGTCGAGGCCACGTTGATGATGGTGCCCCGGTGGCTTTGCAGCATGCCGGGCAGGTAGCGCTGGGTCAGGTCGGTGAGGGCGGCGCAGTTGACCTGCACCTGCTCCAAGTGACGCGCCGGGTCGCTCACGGCGAAGTCGCCGATGGTGCCGAAACCGGCATTGTTGACCAGCGTCTGCACCCGCAGCTTCCGCCTCGAGATCTCGGCCACGAGCTCGTCCCGGTCGTCCTTGACGGCCATGTCGCCGGTGAGCACCACGAACTCGACGGCCCGGCCGTCGCCGGCGTCGACCCCCAGACCGCGGGCGCGCTCGGCGACCCGCTCGAGGGCGTCGCGGCGTCGTCCGGTGAGAATCACGTTGACGCCGTGGCGGGCGAGGAACAGCACGAACGCCTCACCGATGCCGCCGGACGCGCCGGTCACCAGCGCCCACGAGCCGCGCTGCGGGGCGGCGGGATGCAGGCCGTCGGTGGTGGTGTGGGCGGCGGTGCGCGTCGTGTTCATGGGCTCGATTCTAGGGGCCGACGTTGGCTGCCGCGGGCGTGAAAGACTGGCGCCATGACCCTCACTGACCCCCCGGCGCCGACCACCGGTGCCCACTCCTACGACCTGTGCGTGATCGGCTCCGGCTCGGGCAATTCGCTGCTGGACGACCGCTTTGCGGGGTGGAAGGTGGCCCTGGTCGACGAGGGTGTCAATGCCGAACTCGGGAACCCCGTCTTCGGGGGAACCTGCCTCAACGTCGGCTGCATTCCCACCAAGATGTTCGTGCTGCCGGCCGATCTGGCGGCCAGCCCCGCGGAGGCGGAGCGGCTCGGGGTCGACCTGGCGGTGCAGGGGGTGCGATTCGGCGACATTCGCGACCGCATCTTCGGGCGCATCGACGCCATCTCGACCGGCGGCCTCGAGTGGCGCGAGCAACTGCCCTGGGTCGACGTGTACCGGCAGCGCGCGCGGTTCCTCGACGAGCACACCCTCGAGTTGGCCGACGGCACCCGCCTGACCGCCCGCCAGTTCGTGCTCGCGGCCGGCTCGCGGCCGCGGCAGCTGCACGTGCCCGGCTTCGACGAGGCCCGGGCGGGCGGGCTTGTGCACACCTCGAACACCGTCATGCGGCTGCCGGAGTTGCCCCGCCGGCTGGTCATTCTGGGCGCCGGGTTCATCGCCGCCGAGTTCGCCCACGTGTTCTCGGCCTACGGGGTCGAGGTCACCCTCGTGCACCGCGGCGACCGGCTGTTGCGCGCCGCCGACGAGACCATCTCGCAGCGGTTCACCGCCGCCATGGACGAGCGCGTCGACCTGCAGCTCAACCAGCAGGTCGTCCGACTCGAGCTGGGCGGGGACGCCCCCGTGACGGTCGTGGCCACGGCCGCCGACGGCACTGAGGTGCGCCACCCGGCCGACCTGGTGCTCAACGCCACCGGACGCGTGTCCAACTCCGACACCCTCGACGTGCGCCGCGCCGGCGTCGAGGTCGACGACTCCGGTTTCGTGGTGGTCGACCCCCACCAGCGGACGACCGCCGCCCACATCTGGGCGCTCGGTGACGTGAGCTCGCCGTGGCAGCTCAAGCACGTCGCCAACCACGAGATGCGCGTCGTGCAGCACAACCTCTCCCACCCCGACGAGCTCATCGAGGCCGACCACCGGTTCGTCCCCTCGGCCGTGTTCTCCGACCCGCAGATCGGTCAGGTCGGACGAACCGAGGCCGAGTTGCGGGCCGCCGGGGTCGACTACGTCGTCAAGGTGCAGGAGTACGGCGACGTGGCCTACGGGTGGGCGCTGGAGGACCGGACGAACTGCGTGAAGCTGCTCGCCGACCGGGCCACCCGCCAGCTGGTGGGCGCGCACGTGATGGGTCCGCAGGCGGCCACGCTGGTGCAGTTGTGCGTGCAGGCGATGAGCCTGGGCACCGACGTCGAGACCATGGCGCGCGGGCAGTACTGGATTCACCCGGCACTCACCGAGGTGATCGAGAACGCGCTGCTGGGGTTGGTGGACCAGTTCGGGCAGGAGGCGTGAGCATGCGCGTGCGGCCCCAGGTGTTGGCGTCGGGGCTGGTGGCACTGTCGTTGGTGGGGGTGTCGTTGGCGGCCTGTCAGACTCCGACCGGGGGGAGCTCGACCAGTGCGGCCGGTTCGCCGGCGGCCAGCCCATCGGCGGCCAGTTCACCGGCGGCCAGTTCGCCCTCGGCCAGTTCGCCGGCGGCCAGCCCACCGGCCAGCAGCCCTTCGGCCAGCCCCTCGTCGTCGGAGCCCTCGTCCACGGCGTCGGCCTGTCGCTCGCTGGTCGACCAGATGAACCCCAAGCAGCAGGCCGGCCAACTGCTGATGATGGGCGTCGCCGGCCCCGCTGTGACCGACCAGCAGCTGACGACCATGGAGAGCTACCAGGTCGGCTCGGTGGTGCTGCTGGGCGACTGGAACGGACGCACCCAGGTGCGGGCCGCAACCGGCCCCCTGACCAGCCTGAACATGGCGGTGCCCGTGGTGGTGGCGGCCGACCAGGAGGGCGGCACCATCCAGCGGCTGCAGGGCACGGGGCTGCCCCCGATTCCGAGCGCCCGCAAGCAGGCCACCCTGACCCCTGCCCAGATCACCGCCAACTGGCAGGTGTGGGCCACCCAGCTGCGCGCCGCGGGGGTGCGCTACAACCTGGCCCCCGTCGCCGATGTGGTGCCGGCGGCCAAGCTGTCGTCCAATGCCCCCATCGGACGACTGGGCCGCAACTACGGCACCACCCCCCAGCAGGCGTCGCCGCGGGTGGCGGCGGCGGTGACCGGCATGCGCACCGGTGGGGTGGCGACCAGCCTCAAGCACTTCCCCGGGCTCGGACAGGTGACCTCGAACACCGACTTCGCCGCGGCCACCGACACCACCATCACCCGTCGCGACGCCGGCCTGGGGGTCTTCCGGGCGGGTATCGACGCCGGTGCCTCGTCGGTGATGGTCTCCAGCGCCGTCTACGCCAAGATCGATCCCGATCAGCAGGCGGTCTTCTCGCGGACGATCATCACCGGCATGCTGCGGGGCGACCTGGGCTTCACCGGCGTGGTGATCTCGGACGATCTCGGGGCCGCCGCCAGCGTCGCCAAGGTGCCGGCCGGGCAGCGCGCGGTGCGCTTCGTGGCCGCGGGTGGTGACCTGGTGATCAACGCCAATCCGGCCACCATCGACGACATGTCGGCCGCGCTGGTGGCCCGCGCCGCCTCCGACCCGGCGTTCGCCGAGCAGATGGCGGCCAGTGCCACCCGCGTGGTCGAGCTCAAGCAGTCGCTGGGGATCGTCCGCTGCTGAGTCGCCGCTCGGGCACCCCGGCTACCGACACGACACCGATCCAAAACGGCGTCACCCTGCGAGAAGTTGCCGCCAGATGGCGAGAACGTGCAGGGTGACGCCGTTTCGGATCGGTTGGTCGGGCGAGATCACCACTGGTGGGCGACGTCGACCACGATCCGGGTGGTGTTGGTCGAGGCGTCGTAGAGGGTGAACACGCGGTGCGGCAGGCGGGCGCGAACGCCGAGCCCGAAGGTGGTCTGGCCCTCGAAGGAGCCAGCCCAGGCCACCTGCCGGAAGGTGGTGTAGCCGGCGACACTGGGCATGGCGGGTCGCGACCAGGCCGCGGCGCGTACCACGACCTGGAGCTTGGCTCCGCCGGCGACGGCCACGGGCAGGCCCGAACCGTCCATGGTGACCTGCGAGACGTAGCGCACGTCGTACCCGGTGACCTTGCCCTTGATGTCCACGACCAGTCGGTCGTAGCAGGCGTGGCGTCCGGTGCGCAGCCCGAGCACCGTCGAGGCGGTCATCGTCTGCGACGACTTGGCCAGCGATCCCCAGGTGATGCCGCAGTAGGGAGCGGCGTTGGCACTCGTGGCTCCCAGAGCGACGGGTGCGCCCGTCACAGCGAGGCCCAGAGCAAGGGCGGCAGCGCTGCGGCGAAGGGTTGAGCGGAACATGATGTCCTCCTCGGTGTGTGGTTGCCCCGTACACGCCGAGCCCGCACAGCCGGTTCACAGCCGCGCGGAATCTTCAGCTTCGTCCGCCCCCCAGATGGGGACAGGTCAGCCGAAGCGACCGGTGATGTAGTCCTCCGTGGCCTTCTTCTCGGGATTGGAGAAGATCTTCTCGGTGGTGTCGAGCTCGACCAGTTCACCGGGCTGACCCTGGGCGGCCAGGTTGAAGAAGGCCGTCTTGTCGCTCACCCGCGAGGCCTGCTGCATGTTGTGGGTCACGATGACGACGGTGTACTCGTCCTTCAGCTCGTGGATCAGGTCTTCGATGGCCAGGGTCGAGATCGGGTCGAGGGCCGAGCAGGGCTCGTCCATCAGCAGCACGTCGGGCGAGACCGCGATGGCGCGGGCGATGCACAGACGCTGCTGCTGGCCACCCGACAGGCCGATGCCCGGCTTGTCGAGGCGGTCCTTGACCTCGTTCCACAGGTTGGCGCCCTTGAGTGACTTCTCGGCCGCTTCGTCGAGCACGCTCTTCGACTTCACGCCGTTGAGCTTCAGGCCCGCGACGACGTTCTCGTAGATCGACATCGACGGGAACGGGTTGGGGCGCTGGAACACCATGCCCACCTGGCGACGCACGGCCACCGGATCGACGTTTTTGCCGTAGAGGTTGACGCCGTCGAGCAGCACCTCGCCCTCGCAGTAGGCGCCGGGGATCACCTCGTGCATGCGGTTCAGGGTGCGCAGCACGGTCGACTTGCCGCAGCCCGACGGGCCAATGAAGGCCGTCACCGAGCGGGGCTCGACGGTCAGGTTGACGTTCTGCACGGCGTGGTGCGTGCCGTAGTAGATGTTGAGGTCCTTGACCTCGATGCGCTTGGCCATTGTGTCTTTCCTCAGCGGGTCTTCTTGGTGCGGGCACCGATGAACTTGGCGATCAGGTTGAGCCCCATCACCAACAGGATCAGGGTGAGGGCCGCACCCCAGCCGCGCTCGGCGCCGGGGTAGTTGCTGGCCGTGTTGGCGGCGCCGGTGATCATGGTCGGCAGCGAGCCCATGTTGCTGCCGAACGGGTTGCCCACCAGGCGCGGGCCGTAGTTGAGCAGGATCAGCAGCGGAGCGGTCTCGCCCATGACGCGGGCCATGCCGAGCACGACACCGGTCGCGATGCCGGTGAACGAGGTCGGCACCACCACCTGCAGGATCGTCTTCCACTTCGGCACACCCAGGGCGTACGAGGCCTCGCGCAGCGAGTCCGGCACCAGCTTGAGCATCTCTTCGGTCGACCGCAGCACCGTGGGCAGCATCAGCAGCACCAGGGCCATCGACGAGGCGAAGGTCGATCGTCCCATGCCGAAGACCGTGATCAGCAGCGCGTAGATGAACAGCGCTGCCACGATCGAGGGCACACCGGTGAGGATGTCGACCATGAAACTGACCACCCGGGCCAGCTTCTTGCCGCGGCCGTACTCGACCAGGTAGATCGCTCCCAGAATGCCCAGCGGCACCGCCACCAGCGAGGTGATCAGCCCGATCTCGAGGGTGCCGACGATGGCGTGCAGGGCGCCGCCGTTGGGCACGGTCTGGTCGGTCTTCGACTGGTCCTGCGTCCACCACTGCAGGCTGAACGTGCGCACCTTGCCATCGGAGTCCGAACCCGGGATGCCGATCACGGCGGTACCGGCGGCGGGCTTGTTCTCCTGGCCCTTGATGCGAATGGTCGACTTGCGCTCGTTCGGGTCGGCCTTCACGGCCGGCACCGGGTTGTAGTCGACGAACTGGCCGACGGCGGGGTACTGGCCGCCCACGTTCCAGATCGGGAAGGCACCCTGGGCGCCGGTCTCGCAGTCGGCGTTGGGCACCCGCTGGTAGTTCTGGTGGGCGCTGTCGGGGGCCTTGGCTTCGACCACGCAGATGCGGGTGTAGGCGGGTTCCGCGGTGAACAGCAGTGCCGCCCCCTTGGTGACCACGGTCACCAAAATCCAGACGAGGGGGATGATCGCGAGCAACGCGGCCAGCCAGATCAGCGCGCGCATCAGGTTGTCGACGAGCTGGCGTGACCCCTTCGGACGACCCAGGTCGGTCGCCTTGGCGGTGTAGCCGCGGGTCGGCGAGGTGGTGGTCTCGGACGACATCTCAGGCCTTCTTTCCGCCGGCGACCAGGCGCGCCACGCCGTTGACCGCGAAGGTCAACACGAAGAGCACCAGGCCGGCGGCGATGTAGGCGCCGGCCTTGGTCGGGCTGTCGAACTCGGGGGCGCCGCGGGCGATCAGCGACGCGAAGGTCTGGCCGCCGGAGAACAACGACCAGCTGAAGCCGGGGACGGTGGACAGGATCAGCATGACGGCGATGGTCTCGCCGAGGGCGCGGCCCAGACCCAGCATGGCGGCGGCGATCGAGCCGGACCGGCCGTAGGGGATCACGGCCAGGCGGATCATCTCCCACTTGGTCGATCCCAGGGCCCAGGCGGCCTCGATGTGGTCGCGGGGGGTCTGGTCGAAGACGTCACGCGAGATCGAGGTGACGATCGGCAGGATCATGATCGCCAGCACGATCGAGGCGGCGAACACGGTGCCGGCCGAGGTGATGCCGGTCTCGAACAGGGGAATGAAGCCCAGCGCTCCCGACAGCCAGTCACCGAACGGCTTGAGCCACGGGGCGAACACGCGGGCGCCCCACAGGCCGTAGACGATCGAGGGCACGGCCGCCAGCAGGTCGACCAGGAAGCCGACCACTCGTCCGACCTTCGGCGGCGCGTAGTGCGTGATCAGCAGCGCCACGCCCATGGCGACCGGCACGGCGATCAGCATGGCGACGATCGAGCTGATCACCGTCGTCCACAGCAGCGCGGCGATACCGAAGGCCAGGCGCTGGTCGTTGATCGTCCACTCGCGCGAGGTGAAGAAGTTGACCTCGTTGCGGCTCATGGGGCCGGCGGCCGAGTAGAGCAGGAAGAGCGCGATCGCGGCGATCAGCAGCACGATCAGCACGCCGGTGGTGACGGTGAGGCCGCTGAAGAACTTGTCGGGGCCCTTGGTGGGGGGCGGCATCTCGACGTGCGGGATGCCGATCCGACCCTTGGTCTCGGGGGTGAGGTGCTTGCCGACCGGTGACTCGTCCGCGCTGCCCGCCATCTCGGCGGTCAGGTCGTGCTCCTCGGGTTCGAGCGTCGCAGCCTCGGTGGAGTGGTCTGCTGGCTGGTTCATGATTCTCCCTGACGAAAGAGGACCCCCCGCTGCGTGAGCGGGGGGCCCTCCCGTGGCTTTCTCGTGAGGGGCGCCCTCACGAACTGACCCGTGTGGGGTCAGTGTGTCACTTCAGCGCCTGGATGGCGGCGGTGACCTTGGTCGAGACGGCCTCCGGCAGCGGGGCGTAGCCGGCGCTCTCGAGGGTGGTGACGGCCTCGGGGGTGGTCATGTAGGTCAGGAAGTCCTTCATGACGGCACCCTCGGCGGCGTCCAGACCGGCCGAGCAGACGATCTCGTAGGTCACCATGACCATCGGGTACACGCCGGCGGGGGTGCCGTCGTACTTCAGCTTCATCGACAGGTCGTTGCCGGTGCCGACGACCTCGGCCGACTCCATGGCCTTGCCGGCGGTCTCGGCGGTCAGCTCGACGGCGCCAGCGCCGTTGTCGATCTGGGCGACACCGACCTGGGCGTCGACGGCGTACTTCCACTCGACGTAGCCGAAGCCACCCTTGGTGGCCTTGATGGCGTCAGCGACACCCTGGGTGCCCTGCTTGCCCTCGCCGGCCTTGGCCGGGAAGGTCTTCGAGGTCTCCTCGGTGAAGTTCTTCGGGGCGGCGGCCTTGAGGAACTTGGTCACGTTCTCAGAGGTGCCCGACTCGTCGCCACGGAAGAAGGGGGCGATCTTGTCGGCGGGCAGGGTGACGCCGGGGTTGGCGGCGACGATGGCCTTGTCGTTCCAAGTGGTGACCTTGCCGGCGTAGATGTCAGCGACGATGGCCGGGGTCAGCACCAGCTTGTCGACACCCTCGAGGTTGTAGGCGAAGGCGACCGGGCCGACGATCATCGGCAGGTTCCAGCCCTCGTTGCCACCGCAGCGCTCCTTGACCTTCTCGGTCTCGACGACGCCGTCCTTGGCCTCCGACTTCAGCGCTGAGTCCGAACCGGCCCACTGCAGCTGCTTGTTGTAGAAGTCCTTGATGCCCTGACCGGAACCCGACTTGGTGTAGATCACCTCGGTGCCGTTGGAGCCACACAGCGAGTTGTACTCCTTGGTCAGCGCCTGCATGGCGATGTCCTGGGCGGACGAACCGCCGCCGTTGATCTTGCCCGCGGGGCAGGTGAGCTCGGTGCCACCGGCGGACGACTCGGTCGACGAGGCCTCGGTGGAGCTCGAGGCCTGCGAGGCGGCCGAGGTCGCCGAGGAGCCGGCCGACGGGGTGGTGGTGGTCGTGCCACCGCAGGCGGCGAGGCTGAGGGTGCCGATGGCGGCGATGGCCGCGACGGTGGCGAAACGGTTGAGGATCACAGTCCTGATTCCTTCTCTGGGCGAGCGTGGTCCGCGACCGCGAGTCGTGCTCGTGCGGCGGCGTTGAGCCTCACGCTAAAGAGCCTGTGTGACGCGAAACCTCTCAATGCGTGAACATTCGGTGAACGTCGCTCGTATTCTGGCCAGCGCGCACAATCGGCGGATGACTTGGGAGTATGCCCGAAGTGAACGGGCGATCAGTTCGTCTTGTCGTGAGCTCAGAACCGCGAGGCGTGCCGTTCGACCGCGATGATGCCGCCGTCGGCATCGACGTGCAGCACCTGCACCTCGCCGGTCAACATCGGGTCGGTGGGGGCGAAGATCGCCTCCCGCATCTCGGGCAGCACCGGTCGGTGGCCGCAGACCGCGAGGCCTCGTCCGGGTGACTGGGCGGCCGACGCGAGCAACTCGCGCATGGTCTTGCGCACCGGGGCGGGGTCGTCCTCGAACGACTCCTCCGAGAACTCGGCGGCCCGCTCCAACTCAATCTCCGCCCGCGCGGCGAACGGCTCCAGGGTCTGCACGCACCGGGTCGAGGTCGACGTGACAGCACGGGTCAGGCCGTAGGCCCGCAGCAGCGGCACCAGCCGCTTGGCCTGCCGGCGACCCCGGCTCGACAGCGGCCGCAACCAGTCCTTGCCCGACCAGTGCTTGCGATCCATCGCCTTGCCGTGACGGACGATCGCGAGTACCGCCGTGGGTGGCATCGCCGCCGCGCGGTCGAGCACGGCGACCTCGTCGGGGTAGGAGAGCTTGCGCCGGGCCCGCTTGAGGCTCATCCACTCGACGCGGTCGACCTCGTCGTCGGGGGTGCGGGGTGCCTCGCTGATCAGCGTGCCCACCCACCAACTCACCCGCTTGCGACCCTTGCCGGTGTCGTAGTGCTCGCGCCCCAACGGTGCACCGATGGCGACCAGGCAGCCCGTCTCCTCGAGCACCTCGCGCACGGCGGTGACCGGCAGGTCCTCGTCGGGGGAGGGTTTGCCCTTGGGCAGGCTCCAGTCGTCGTAGGCCGGACGATGCACCACCAGCACCGCCGGCTCGCCGTCGGTGCCGGCCCGCAGCACGCACGCCCCGGCGGCCTGCAGCTTCGGCTTCTTGCTCACTTGCCGACGCTCGCCCGCCGCCCGGCGGTCTCGGTGACCAGCAGTTCCTGCATGTCGACCAGGGCGGCGCCCTCGGAGTCGCGGGAGTGCTCGGTCCAGGTGGTGTCGTCCAACTGCCACGACACCGTGTCGTCGGCGAAGGCCAGGTCGAACAGTCGCTCGATCTGGGCGACGTGGGCCTGGTTGGTGATGCTCACCACCACCTCGACGCGACGGTCGAGGTTGCGGTGCATCAGGTCGCTCGAGCCGATGCCGACGCTGGGCCGGCCGGCGTTGGCGAACCAGAACAGTCGCGAGTGCTCGAGGAACCGCCCCAGAATGCTGCGCACCCTGATGTTCTCGCTCAACCCCGGCACGCCCGGACGAATGGTGCAGATGCCGCGCACCCACAGGTCGACCGGCACGCCCGCGTTCGAGGCGCGGTAGAGGGCATCGCTGATGGCCTCGTCGACCAGGGAGTTGACCTTGATGCGAATGCCGGCGGGCAGCCCGGCGGCGTGGTTGTCGATCTCGGTCTGGATGCGTTCCAGCAACCCCTGGCGCACCCCGTGCGGTGCCACCAGCAGGCGGCGGTAGTCGGTGTTGTGGGTGACCCCCGACAGGTGGTTGAACAACTGGGCCACGTCTTCGGTGATGATCGGGTTCGACGTCAGCAGACCGATGTCTTCGTACTGCCGGGCCGTCTTGGGGTTGTAGTTGCCGGTGCCGATGTGGGCGTAGCGGCGCAGGGTCTCGGCCTCGTCGCGCACCACCAGCGACAGCTTGCAGTGCGTCTTGAGGCCGACCATGCCGTAGACCACGTGCACGCCGTACTGCTCGAGCTTGCGTGCCCAGGCGATGTTGTTCTGCTCGTCAAAGCGGGCCTTGATCTCGACGACGGCCAGCACCTGCTTGCCGGCGAGGGCGGCCTCGATGAGCGCGTCGACGATGGGGGAGTCGCCCGAGGTGCGGTAGAGCGTCTGCTTGATGGCCAGCACCTGCGGGTCGGCCGCGGCCTGCTCGATGAACCGCTGCACCGAGGTGGCGAACGAGTCGTAGGGGTGCTGCAGCAGCACGTCGCGCTTGCGGAGCGCCGCGAACATGTCGGCGGGCCGGGCGCTCTCGACCTCGGCGAGGTGCGGGTGGGTGATCGGCAGGAAGTTGGGAAAGCTGAGGTCTTCCCGGTCGACGCCACCCAGCGAGAACAACCCGGTCAGGTCGAGCGGGGCCGGCATCGCGAACACCTCCTTCGCGCTGACGTCGAGTTCGGCCATCAGCCGTTCGAGCATCTGCTCCGAGATGTCGTCCTGCACCTCGAGGCGCACGGGCGGTCGTCCGACCTTGCGACGCAGCAACTCCTTCTCGAGGGCGAACAGCAGGTTCTCGGCATCGTCCTCCTCGACCTCGAGGTCTTCGTTGCGGGTGACGCGGAAGGTGGTGTGCTCGACGACGCGCATGCCGATGAACAGCTGGTCGAGGTGACGCCGAATGACCTCTTCCAGGGGCAGGAAGCGGCCACCGCCGAGATTGATGAACCGGCTCAGGATCGAGGGCACCTTGATGCGCGCGAACTGGTGGGCGCCGGTGAGCGGGTGCTGCAGCCACACCGCGAGGTTGATCGACAGCCCCGAGATGTAGGGGAACGGGTGGGAGGGGTCGACCGCCAGTGGGGTCAGCACGGGGAAGATGCGCTCGGCGAACAGCGAGCGCATGCGGTCCTTCTCGGCGGCGTTGAGTTCCTCCCAGCGCAGCACCTCGATGCCGTTGGCGGCCAGTTCGGGGCGCACCACCTCGTGGAAGGTGCGGGACTGTTCGGCCACCAGTTCCTGCGCGCGACTGAGAATCGCGTCGTGCAGGTCGCGGGGCATCTGGCCGGTCACCGAGGGCACGGCCACCCCGGCGGCGATGCGCCGCTTCAGCCCGGCGACGCGCACCATGAAGAACTCGTCGAGATTGGACGAGAAGATGGCCAGGTACTTGGCGCGCTCCAACAGCGGCACCCGCAGCGAGTCCTTGGCGAGGTCGAGCACCCGGTTGTTGAACGCCAGCCACGACAACTCACGGTCGGAATAGCGGTCGGCCGGCAGCGACCCCTCGGGCGACGACTCCAGTGCACGGCGGGCCGCGATCACCGCGTCCTTGGCGACCGAGCCGGCCCGCTGGCCCGCTCCGGACACGGTGCTCACCCCGGACGAAGGGCCCACCTCACGGCTGGTCTCACTCTTGGCCACGGCTCTGATCCCACCTCTCACGGACGACGCCGCCACGGTTCACGCGTAGCTGGAGTCGCGGTTCTTGATCACAAAGTTAGCGGAGTCGTACAGGTGCACCACCCGTTCCTGGTCGGCCTCGACGAACAGGTGCACGTGCTCGACGCCCTGGCCCGTCATGCGGGCCAACCCGGCGCTCAGCAGGTGGCGGCCGAGCCCCCGGGAGTGCACGTCGGGATGCACGCCGAGCACGTAGACCTCGCCCACTCCCTTGGCCTGACCGGCGGGGTGTTCCACCTTCGTCCAGTGGAAGCCCAGCACCTCGCCGGTGGCGTCGTCGCGGGCGAACAGCAGCCCCTCGGGGTCGAACCACGGTTCGGCCACCTTGGTGGCCACGTCGTCGACGCTCATCGCCCCCTGCTCGGGGTGGTGGGCGAAGGCGGCGGCGTTGATGCGCACCAGGTCGGCGGTCAGCTCGGGGGTGAAGGGCTCGAGCGCCACCCCCGGCAACGGGGCCGGCTCGGGTTCCGGGTGCGCCACCAGGTCGCGGACCATGATCAACAACTGGCGTTCGAGCGTGAGTCCCAGTGAGGCGGCCAGCGCGGCGGCCGCCGGCAGGGTGCCGAACGACCACCAGTGGCGCGGGTGCGCGTCGCGCCTGACGGCCTCGGCGAGCTCGCGCCCGATGCCGCGGCGTCGGTGGTCGGGGTGCACGACCAGTTGCACCGAGGAGTCCTCGGGGTCGAGCCACGCCCAGCCGGTGACGGTGGTCTGGCCGTCCGTGGCCTGGCTGTCCGTCGCCAGCCAGTGCACCCCGGGCCGTCGGCCGTGCAGGGCGAATCGTCCGAGTTCATTGACGGGTGAGACCCCGTCGACGCGGCGGGCGGCCTCGACGAGCGCGTGCACGGCGGCGGCACCCCCGGGCTGGGAGGCGGGCTGGAGTTCGGCCAGGGAGTCGGCCAGGGCGGAAGCATCGGTGTACGGCAGGCGGGTCACGGTCACGGTCCCCATTCCATCACCCCCATCGCCCACCGGCCCGATGGAACCGGCCCGTGTTAGCGTCGAGCCAACTCCCCGGTGACCCACCCCCATGTCAACGAGAGTGACCCCGCATCGTGACCACGCCCCAACGCCCTGCCCTCCTGTCTCTCATTGCCGCGACGGCGACCGCCGTCGCGCTGGCGGTGGCCGGTCTCGCCGCCCCGCCCGCCCGCGCGGCCGAAGCCTGGACGATCGTGGCCGCCCGCAACGGCGAGCCCGTGACCACACTGTCGGCGGGGCAGGGGGCCCGGATCACCGCCACCGGCAGTGACTGCGCCGGCACCAACACGCTGTGGTTCTCCGACGGGCAGACGCTGCGCTGGCGGGCGTTGGTGACCCGCACCGTCACTGATGACACCAACGGATGCACCCTCACGGAGGTGCTGCCCTCGCTCAAGCCGTCGGTCTACCGGTTCGCCGTCACCGCCGGGGGCGAACCCACGGCGACCACCCCGACGCGCACGCTGCGGGTGAACCCGTCGGCGGTCACCCTGACGGCCCCCTCGTCGATCCTTCCGACCGACAAGCCGGTGATCACCATGTCGGCCGGCGCCGGCTCGGCGGGCTCCACCGCCGAGATCAGGGCCCTGGTCAACGGCGTCTGGACGATCGTCGGCAAGGGTCGACTCGACGCCACCGGGCGCCTGCGCGGCACCCTCACCCAGGGGGTGGGCACCAGCGGCCGCATCTGGCTCGAGGCCCACGTCTGGTTGTCGCCCACCGTCACCACCCGCTCGGCGGCGTGGCTGGTCACCCGCGAGACCGTCTTCCGCGCCACCACCCACACGGCCACCGCGGCCGAGTTGGGCACCACCTGGCGCGCCGGCTGCCCGGTCGCGCCGAGCGGCCTGACCGTGATCGAGATGAACCACTGGAACTACTCCGGCACCGTCAGCAACGGCATGTTGGTGGTCAGCAACGCGAACGCGCCGCGGGTGGTCGCGGCGTTCAAGCAGGCCTTCGCCGGACGACAGCCCATTCAGCAGATGAAGAACCCGACGCTGTGGGGCGCCGATGACGTCAAGGTGATGGCCGCCGGCAACACCAATGCCTTCAACTGCCGATCGGTGGTGGGCAACCCCTACGTGCAGTCGCCCCATTCCTACGGCATCGCCATCGACATCAACCAGCGCGAGAACCCCTACCGCGACCCGCAGGGCCGCTGGTACCCGACCTCGACCTACGCCTACAACCGCCCCGCCTCCGTGAAGGGCCTGCACACCTCGTCGAGCCCCATCGTGGTGGCCCTCAAGGCGCAGGGATTCGACTGGTACTCGGGGTGGGACTGGCACCACTTCGAGCGCTGAGGTGGCTGACATGAGCCGGTTTGTTTCGCAGCTGAGCGGACGAGGGGCCCCGCGTGCGCTCGCACGGGGGGCACTCGCGCTGGTGGTGCTGGCGGCGATGGGTGTCTCGGGTTGCTCGCGGGACGAGCGGGCCGAACCCTCACCGGTGAGTGTGCGCCCCTCGATGCCAGTCTCGAGCCCAGCTGTGACTGGATCGCCGGCGTCGGGATCGCCCGTCTCCAGTGCGCCCGTCTCGAGTGCGCCCGTCTCGAGTGCACCCGTCTCGAGTGCTCCCGTCACGAGCGCACCTAGTTCGCCCGCTTCGTCGGGACCCGCGTCGTCCGGGGTGGACGCCGATGGGTTGCCGTCGGTCGATCGTGCGCGGCTCAACCGGCAGCCCACGCTGCCCCCGCCCAGCTACTCCGACGAGCGCCCCGCGACCACGGCCGGTCCGCTGACCGCGGCCACGCAGCCCCGCCCGCCGGGGTGGGCGCTGACCCCGTTCCCCGACACCGAGACCTCGCGCAGCAACGGCACGGCGGCCCAGCGACGCGACGCCGCCCGTGCGGCCTGGGAGGCGGTGCTCGTCTGCGGCGGCGTCGACCGGCGCGACTGGGTCGACCCGACCCACGCGCTGATGCTCAACGTCACCGGCGAGGGGTCCGCGCAGGGGCGAGGCGGCATCGGGCTCGTGCTGCAGTTCGCCCACGAGGCCGAGGCCCGGCGCTACCAGGCGGTCGTGCAGCGGGTGCTGCAGGCCTGCCCCGACACTGCTTCCGGCGGTGCCCCCGGGGTGCAGCGGATGCCGGGCACCACGACCGGCACCTGGCTCGGCCACCGCACCTATTCGGGCGGGGTCGTCTGGTCAGAGATCGTGGTCGTGCACGGGTCGCAGGTGCGCCTGTGGATCGTGCAGCAGAACCTCGATGCCGGTCAGTTGCAGGTCGCCGCGCGTCGTGTCGGTGCCGCCCGTTAGGGTGGCTGCCATGTCTGCCGATGGCCCCGACGAGGGGGTTGCCGACCGGCCGCCCGCGCGGCCGGGCCGGGTCGCCAGGTTGCGCGCCGCGACCCTCGATCGGCTGGGTCGCGCCCGCCCCTCGAACCTGCAGCGCCGGTGGACCCCACCGGCGGGTTCGTCCGACGCGGAGCAGGCCGATCGCGAGACCGAGACGCTGGTGATCCGGCGCCGGGGGCAGCCCGCGGACGACGCCGAGACCACGGTGCACCTGCCGCGCCCCACGGCCGACCACGCCTTCTTTCCCCCGCAGGCGCACCGCGGCGAGACCCTCGTGCCGAATCCCGCGCTCGCCGACCGCGCCCGGCGGCGCATCGGCCTCACCCGGCTCGGCGTGGTGGCGGCGCTGGTGGGGGCCGTGTTGATGGTGACCGCCTCGGTGCTGCGACTCGACCCGGGGTCGGACCGGTTGTGGTCGACCGCCGCCAATGTCGGCGCCGTCGTGGTGCTGATGTTGGGGGTGCTGCAGTGGCGGGTGTGGGTGTCGGCCTGGCTGGAGTGGCGGGGCGTGCGGGCCGCGCGGTTGTCGCCGTGGCTTGGCCTGTCGATGTTGGGCGGGTGGCTGTCGGTGGTGGTGGTCGTGCTCGAGGCCTTCGCCGGGTGGCGGGCCACCATGACGCCGGCCGCCGGTGACGCGGCCACCCTGCTGACCTGGTTCGCGCTGGTGGCCAGCGTGATCGGGGTGGTGCTCGCCGGGCTGCGCAGTTTCTCCCCCGGGAGCGCAGCTTGGCAGGCCACGGCCTCGTCCGACAGCCGGGGCCCCCGCGGCGGCGGGCTCAGCGGACGGGGCTGAAGCGGTAGCCCACGTTCCGGACGGTGGTGACGTGACCCTCGAACTCGGAGCCGAGCTTGGCCCGCAACCGACGCACGTGCACGTCGACCGTGCGGGTGCCGCCGTAGTAGTCGTAGCCCCAGACCTCGCTGAGCAGGTGCTCACGGGTGAGCACGCGCCCGGGATGGGTCGCCAAGTACTTCAGCAGTTCGAACTCGGTGTAGGTCAGGTCGAGAGAGTGGCCGCCCGCCTGCACCGTGTAGCCCTCCTCGTCGATGACGATGGGCCCCGCCTCGATCAGCGACGAGGTGCGCCGCGACTGGGTCAGCAGACGAATGCGGGTCTCGTACTCGGCCGACTCCGCCGACTCGAGCACGAAATCGTCCGCACCCCAATTGGGCTGCACGACCGACAGTGCCTGGGTGCTGGCCAGCAGCAGGATCGGCATGGACGAACGGGTGCGCACGGCCACGCAGGCATCGCGGGCGCGGCTCAGGTCGGAGCGGGCGTCGATGATCACCACATCGGCGTCGATCACCGACATCTGCTCGCTGGCATCGGTGGAGAGCACGACCGAGTGCGGCAGCAGCGTGAGGGCCGCCGGCAGGTCGTCGAGGCTCGAGCGGGCAGTGACCACCACGAGATCGGCCATGACGCCCTCCCTCGCTCGATCGTCTGCGGCGGGGCTGGTTCGCCCGGCCGCTCGCCATTCTGGCACCCCGAGTGTGGTTCGACGGCACCATCTTGTCGGTGCCCGGCTGCGGGCTAGAGTGGCGGCGATGCCCGACGACATGCCCGACGACTGGTTCCGCCCTCGCGATTCCGACGCCAACCAGGCCCCTGGTCAGGCTGCGCCGCGCCCGCAGACCCCCGGTGCTGGCCAGGCTGGTGCTGGCCAGACCCCCGGTGGCGGCGAGACCCCCGTCGAGCAGACGATGGAGCGCTACACCACCCAGTTCAAGCCGGGCTACCGCCCGCGGGAGCGCGCGGGCGTGGAGCCCGTGCCCCCGCGCCAGCAGCCCAGCCCCTCACCGGCCGAGGTGAACGAGGGCCCCCGGGTGCCCCCGGCCACCCACGACCGCGGACGAACCGCGCCGCCCACACCGTCGTCGTTCGTCGGGCGACACCGGGTGGTGGTCACGGTCGTCGCCGTGCTGCTCGCCCTCGTCGTCGGGCTCGCCGCTGGGCAGGTGCTGCGCGACCGCACCCGCGGGTCGCAGGTCTCGACCCCGCCGGCGAGCACCGCCGGCAGCCCCAGTGGCCCGTCGGCCACCAGCGCGACCCCCACCAGCAGCGTCGTGCCCCCGTGGTCGGGTGCCACCAAGGCGCTGGTGCCGGCCACCACGGCCGCCTCGTGCACCGCCCCCAACGCCACCGACATCGAGGGCAAGCCGGTCACCTACCCGGCGACCAACGTCACCGACAACGAGCCGGCCACCGCCTGGCGATGCGACGGCGACGGCCTCGGCCAGTCGCTGACCTTCACCTTCGCCCCCGGGTCGGTGCTGGTCGGGGTGGGGGTGCAGAACGGGTACGTGAAGACCTCGGGCAAGGCCCAGCTGTATGACGAGTACCGCAAGGTCACCCGGGTGCGCTGGACGCTGGCCGACGGGTCGTGGTTCACCCAGTCGCTGTCGGACAACAACACTTCTGTGCAGCAGGTGCTGATTCCGCCGACGCAGGTCACCGGGCCGGTGACGCTGACCATCGAGGCCTCGACCCAGCCGGGCAAGACCGGCGAGGCCACTCGCGACGCCGTGCTGCTGTCGACGGTCGCGTTCGTCACCCAGGGCTGAGGTCGGCGCTGTCGAGCAGGATCGTCACCGGGCCGTCGTTGACCAGGTCCACCTGCATGTGGGCACCGAAGATGCCCGTCTCGACGTGGGCCCCCAGCGCGCGCAGGGCCGCGACGTAGGCGTCGACGAGGGGCTCCGAGACGGGCCCCGGGGCGGCGGCGCTAAACGACGGACGACGTCCCTTGCGCGCATTGGCGTAGAGCGTGAACTGGCTCACCACCAGGATCGGCGCGCCGAGATCGGAGGCGCTGCGCTCGTCGTCGAGGATGCGCAGCCCCCAGGTCTTGGCGGCCAGCTTGTCGACCACGGTGGGATCGTCCGGGTCGGTGTGGGTGACGCCGACCAGGGCGACCAGACCGGGGGAGGGGAGTCGTCCGACCACCTCGCCGTCGACGAGAACCTGGGCCCGGGAGGCCCGCTGCAGCACGACACGCATGGGATTCAGGCTGCCACAATGCTCGAATGGAGCAGACCTTCTCGATCAGCGTGCCCGTCACCTTCCGCGACCTGCAGGCCGACGAC
Source organism: Aestuariimicrobium soli (assembly GCF_051192575.1). Classification (NCBI taxonomy): domain Bacteria; kingdom Bacillati; phylum Actinomycetota; class Actinomycetes; order Propionibacteriales; family Propionibacteriaceae; genus Aestuariimicrobium; species Aestuariimicrobium soli. Next base: position 321,924 of record NZ_JBPJSQ010000003.1, read on the forward strand.
ATCTCGCCCGATCGGCTGGGGTGGTCGGGTGGCCCGGCCCACCTGGTGGCGATTCGGGAGGCCCTCGAACGGGCGTGGCTGGGCGAGGTCGACCTGCTGGTGGGCGAACTGCCCACGGGTCAGCTGATCGCCTGCGGGGCCCTCAACCACGGCAAGCAGCCGAGTGAGCTGTGGATGCTCTCGGTCGACGCCCGCTGGCAGTCGCTCGGCGTCGGCACGGCCCTGATCGGTGCCCTCGAGGGCCGGGCCAGGGAGCGTGGACTCGACCGGGTCGGGCTGGGCGTCGAGTGGGACAACCCGCGCGCCCACGCCCTCTATCGCCGCCTCGGCTACGTCGACCAGGGCGTCGAACTCGACGGCTGGCCGCAGGACGACGGCACTCAGTACGTCACCCTGTGCGCCACTATGACGAAGATGCTGACGCCGCGCTGACGGGGCGCCGTGCAGTCAGCGCAGGGGACGCACGTGCAGGCCGACCTCGGGGTCGACCAGGGCCTCCTGCGAGGCGGCGATCCCGTCGGCCAGCAGCGTCTGCTCGACCGGCACATTGCGCTTCACCAGTGCGAGCGCGACCGGCCCCAGTTCGTGGTGCCGCGCGGACGACCCGACCACCCCCACCTCGCGGCCGGGCTGGCCGTCCTCGCCGGGCAGGGTGGCGGACGAACCGAGCGCCGGCAGGGCGTCGACCGATCCGTCCAGGAGCAGCTGCACCAGGCGGCGCGGGGGTCGTCCGAGGGTGTGCACGCGGGCGACGGTCTCCTGCCCGCGGTAGCAGCCCTTGTCGAGGTGGGTGCCGAGCAGCCCGATCTCGTTGGGGATGGTCTTGTGGTCGGTGTCGAGCCCGATGCGGGGCTGACCAGCGGCGATGCGCAGCGCCTCGGCCGCCCAGGTGCCGGCGGGAGTGCCGTCGGGCAGGGCCTCGGAGCGGGGGACGACCCGCAGCTCTCGTCCGACCTGCATGAGCCGGAAGTCGGCCGACCGATCGGCCACCTCGACGCGGGTCATGAACCGCATGCGGTCGAGCCAGCCGACCAGCGACTCGAGTTGGCCGGGCTCGGTCCAGGCCCAGACGGTCTCGTCGGCGGCGTGGTCGACACCGTGCAGCACGTGCTCGATGTGCCCGGTCGGCGACAGCAGCAGGGCGGTGAAGGGCTCACCGTCGGCCTGCCGCTCGAGGTGCTGGGTGGTCAGTGAGTGCAGCCAGGTCAGCCGATCGGGTCCGGTGACGGTGAACACCCCGCGGCCCACGCCGGGAGCGGGTGACCAGTCGACCACCCCGGTGCCCGCCTCGAGGGCGCGCTGCTCGGCCACCGGCTGGCCGTGGTGCCAGACCAGACCGGCGTCGATGCCTTCGAGAACCTCGACGGTGCTCATGCCTTCTCCTTCGCTGGTTGGCTCACGCCCGCTGCAGGCGAGCCCACAGGTAGGGCTGCAGGGGCTGATCGGCCGTGGCGCGGTCGAAGGTCCACAAAAGGTCGCCCTCGACCTGACCGTAGAGGCGCTGGCCGCCGGTGTAGCTGACGGCCGCGCCCTGGGTGCGCATCACCGCGTCGGTGACCAGCTCGATCTTGGCGCCCTCGACCTTGCCGGCCCACACCTCGGCCCAGCCCTCGGGGTTGCTCATCACCACCTCGACGGTGCCGTCGAGCGAGGGGCGCCAGTAGCCCGACTCGGTCCACAGCGGCTTCTCGGGGGCACCCGAGGCATCGGTGGTGTAGATCTGCGAGTGGTAGTGCAGGAAGTCGCCACCGTTCTCGACGATGTCGATCTGCTGGCCGTACTCGAACTGCTGCCCGGCCTCGCCGTTGGTGCCCGGGTGGGTGCCGTGGCCGTTGCCGCGCCAGGTGCCGATCATCCAGGCCAGGCCCATCAGGTTGTTCGACAGGTTCTGGGGAATCTCGAAGGCCATGGGTCAGGACTCCTTCTGCGCCGACGCCCCGGGTGAGGGGTCCAGGCGCACGTGGGTGGGTTCGTCCGCGGTCTGCGGGGAGGTGGGGGCGGGACGCCGGCGCTGGGGGAGTTCCTCGAACTGCACCCGGCCGCTGCGGAGCGACAGCAGGATCACGCCGACGACGGCGGCGAGCCCGATCAGCCCCACCACCGCGATCAGGATGATCACCACCACGCCCGCTTGGTCCACTCGGTGAGTCTATCCGGGTCGCGTCTGTTCGGCTGGGGCGGGCCGGCTCGTGCAGGCCGGTCGCGCGATCGGGCGCCCGCGTTGGCCGGGGCCGAGGGCCGCTGGAAGAGTGGGGTCATGCCCGAACATGCCGCCACCCACGCCCTGCCCAGCCTCGACCTGCCCAGGGACCGGTTCGTCGCCGTGGTCGTCGACGACCTCGAGAAGGTCTTCCCCAAGCGAGACCCTCGTCCGTTCGATGCCGGCGTGCCGCTCACCGGCTTCACCGGCGAGCGGATCGGCCTGCAGGTGGCCGTGCGGATTCCGCTGACGGCTCACCTGTCCATGGACGAACTCGAGCTGACCGTGCGCTGCCCCGGCGCGGCGGTGGCGCTGCACCGGGTGGGGCTGGTGCCGGCCGACATGCCGATCTTCCCCGAGCACGACGAGAACTACCTCGACGACGTGCCGGGGCTCTACCCCGACCTGCTGGAACCCCTGCCCCAGGGGAGCGGGGTCGGTGAGGTCACGGCCCGCCTCGACCTGCGGAGCCCCGGCTGGAACTCCACCTGGATCGACCTCACGCTGGCGGAGGAGTCGTCCGAGGTGGAACTCACGGTGACCCGCCGCGGCCGGCAGTGGGGCAGCGATGAGCTGGACGACCCGGAGACCCTGCTGACCCAGGTGCTGCCCATCGAGGTCACCGGTGCCGAGGCGCCGCCCACGCCGATCCGGCACATCGCCTGGCTGCACGCCGACTCGCTGTCGACCTACCACGACGTCCCGGTCTGGTCCGAGCCCCACTGGCGCGCCCTCGAGGCGCACATCGCCTCCGCCGCCGAGATGGGGGTGACCGCGGTGCTCACGCCCGTGTGGACTCCGGCCCTCGACACCGCCGTCGGCACCTACCGCCCCAACGTTCAGCTGCTCGGCATCTGGCACGACGAGGACGGCTACCAGTTCAACACCGACCTGCTCGACCGCCACCTTGGCATCCTCGCCGCGCACGGCATCCGCGAGGTCGAGATTGCCCACCTGTTCACCCAGTGGGGCGCCCGGCAGACGCCCCAGATCTGGGTCGACACCCCGTCGGGCCCCGAGATGCGGTTCGGCTGGCACGTCGACGCCACCGACCCGGCCTACCGGGAGTTCCTGGCCGAGGCGATCCCGTTCCTGCGCGCCCACCTCGAGCCGACCTGGGGGGTCGAGAACGTGCTGTGGCACATCTCGGACGAGCCCAGCCAGCAGCACCTCGACGCCTACCGGGCCGCGCGCGCCGTCGTGGCCGACCTGCTCGAGGGTGCGGTGGTGATCGACGCGCTCTCGTCCCCCGACTTCGTCGACGTGGTCGACCACCCGATCGTCGCGACCGACCACGTGCATGCCTTCCTGGAGCGTGGTCTCGAGGTGCCGTGCGTGTACTACTGCGTCTCGCAGAACCGCGCGGTCTCGAACCGCTTCATCGCGCAGCCCGCCGTCGGCCACCGTCACCTGGCCGCGCAGATGTTCGTGCAGGGGGCCGACACCTTCCTGCACTGGGGGTACGACTTCTACTGGGCCCAGCACGCGACCCGCCCGATCGACCCCTACCGCGAGACCTCGGCCGGCGGACGATTCCCCTCCGGCGACCCGTTCACGGTCTACCCGGGGCCCGACGGCAGCTGCCTGCCGAGCCTGCGCCACCGGGTGCTGGCGACCATGACCGCCGACGCGCGGGTGATGGCGTGGGCCGCCGAGCTGGCCGGACGAGAAGCCGTGGTCGCGATCATCGATCCCGAGGGTGACTTCGCCGGTGAGCGCGGCTACGAGGCCGCCTGGCCCGACCCCGTCGACTACCGTCGGCGTCGGCTCGAGCTGGATCGCCTGGTGCGGGCACGGCTCGGCTGACCGGGCGGGTGGAGGCCTGCCAGAATGCGGGCATGAGTCTTCCTGGCAGCTTGGCCCGCATCGACGCCCCCGCCCTGTCGTCCGCCCTCGACGACGACCCGATCGTCACCGAGGTGGTGCGCGGCGACCTGCTCGAGTGCGTGCACCGAGGGCGCGTGGTCGTCACCGCCCCCGACGGTTCGGTGGTGTTCGGGCTGGGGTCGGTGGAGGCCTCGATGTTCCCGCGGTCGTCGATCAAGCCCGTGCAGGCGATCGCCATGCTGCGGGCCGGGCTCGACCTGTCGGGGGCGGCGCTGGCGCTGGCGGCCGCCTCGCACTCGGGCGAGACCTTCCACCGCGACCTGGTGGTCGAGGTGCTCACGGGGGCCGGGCTGGGTGTCGACGACCTGCAGACCACGCCCGACTTCCCGCTGGACGAGGCCGCCCGCGTGGCCTGGATTCGCGAGGGCCACGACAAGGAACCGCTGGCCATGAACTGCTCGGGCAAGCACGCGGCGATGCTGCGCACCTGTGTGCGGGCGGGCTGGCCCACCGAGACCTACCGCGATCCGTCGCACCCGCTGCAGCAGGCCATCGCGGCGGCGGTCGAGGAGTTCGCCGGTGAGGCCACCCACACCTCGGTCGACGGCTGCGGGGCACCCCTGTTCGCCATGTCGCTGACCGGGTTGGCGCGGGCGTTCGGCCGGATCGCCGGGGCCTCCGACGGGCCCGAGCGGGCCGTCGCCGACGCCTACCGGCAGTTCCCCGAGTACGCCTCCGGGTCGTCCCGCGAAGATCTCTCGCTGCATCGCGCGGTGCCGGGGCTGATCTGCAAGGGCGGGGCCGAGGGGTGCCTGGCGATCGGGCTGCCCGACGGCACCGGGGTCGCCATCAAGTCCGACGACGGCAACATGCGCGGGGTGTTCGCGCTGGCCGCGGTGGTGTTGACGGCGCTTGGGCACGGGTCGTCGGCACTGGACGAGCTGGCGCTCACCCCGGTGCTCGGCCACGGCGAGCCGGTGGGCGTGGTGCAGGTGCGGCGTGGGGTGCTTGACGGGCTCGCGCAGGCGTGAGGCGGTGGTGACCGGGCGACGCGCACCCGAGGCGTTCGAGGTCGCGCGGCTGGCGTCGGTGATCGATGGCCGAAGGTGGGTCGCACTGACCGGCGCCGGGCTGTCGACGGACTCGGGCATTCCCGACTACCGCGGGCCGGATGCCCGGCCCACCAACCCGATCCAGTACCAGGCGTTCATCGGCGACGAGGGTGCCCGGCGGCGCTACTGGAGCCGGTCGATGATGGGCTACCGCAGCTTCGGTGGGGCCTCACCCAACGCTGGACACCTGGCGCTGGCGCGGTTGGGATGCCCGGTGCTCACCCAGAACGTCGACGGCCTGCACGCGTCGGCGGGGTCGTCCGAGGTGATCGACCTGCACGGACTGATCAGCCGGGTGATCTGTCTGGCGTGCGGTCGGACGAGTTCCCGCGACCACCTGCAGGATCGGCTCGAGGCCGCCAACCCGCACGTGACCGGCCGCATTCCCGCTGGTCAGGCCGAACTTCGCCCCGACGGCGATGCCGAGGTGGCCGAGCCGGAGGGGTTCGTGGTGCCCGCCTGTGAGCTGTGCGCGGGGGTGCTGAAGCCCGACGTGGTCTTCTTCGGGGAATCCGTGCCGGCGGCGCGCGTCGAGCAGGCGTGGTCGATGGTGCACGCGGCCGAGGTGCTGCTGGTGGCCGGATCGTCGCTGACGGTGATGAGCGGGCTGCGGTTCGTCCGGTGGGCGGCGAAGGCGGGTCGTGAGGTGGTGATCATCAATCAGGGACGAACCCGAGCCGATGACCTGGCGACGCTCAGGATCGACGCGGGCACGTCGGAGACCCTGGCAGCCCTGGTCGACCACTGATCGAGTAGGCCGCCTGCGGCCGTGCCGAGATCACTCGACCGACGGGTTGGCAGACCTCAGGCGTTCTTCGCGCGGTTGCGGCTCTTGGCGCGATCGGTCGCGGCCAACTGCACCTTGCGGATGCGCACCGTCTCGGGGGTGACCTCGACGCACTCGTCCTCGCGGCAGAACTCGAGGCACTGCTCGAGGCTGAGCTTGCGCGGCGGCACCAACTTCTCGAAGTTGTCCGAGGTGGAGGAGCGCACGTTGGTCTGCTGCTTCTCCTTGGTGATGTTCACGTCCATGTCGTCGGCGCGCGAGTTCTCACCGACGATCATGCCCTCGTAGACCTCGGTGGTGGGCTCCACGAACATGGTGCCGCGCTCCTGCAGGTTGGTCATCGCGTACGACGACGCCTTGCCGGCGCGGTCGGCGACCAGCGAACCCGACTCGCGGGAACGGATCTCGCCCGCCCACGGCTCGTAGCCGTCGCTGACGTGGTGGGCGATGCCCGTGCCGCGGGTCTCGGTCATGAACTGCGTGCGGAAGCCGATCAGGCCACGGGCCGGCACGACGAACTCCATGCGCACCCAGCCGGTGCCGTGGTTGGTCATCGACTCCATGCGGCCCTTGCGGACGGCGAGCAGCTCGGTGATCGTGCCGAGGAACTCCTCGGGCGCGTCAATGGTGAGGCGCTCGATCGGCTCGTGCAGCTTGCCGTTGATTTCACGGGTCACCACCTGCGGCTTGCCGACGGTCAGCTCGTAGCCCTCGCGGCGCATCTGCTCGACCAGGATCGCCAGGGCGAGTTCGCCTCGACCCTGCACCTCCCAGGCGTCGGGGCGCTCGGTGGGCAGCACGCGCAGCGACACGTTGCCGATCAGCTCCGAGTCGAGTCGCTCCTTGACCAGACGGGCGGTGACCTTGTGGCCCTTGCCACCCTTGCCGACCAGCGGCGAGGTGTTGGTGCCGATGGTCATCGAGATGGCCGGCTCGTCCACGTGGATCAGCGGCAGAGCGATCGGGTTCTCGGCGTCGGCCAAGGTCTCACCGATGGTGATCTCGGGAATGCCGGCCACGGCGATGATGTCGCCCGGGCCGGCCGATTCGCCGGGCTTGCGCTCGAGGCCTTCGGTGATCAGCAGTTCGGTGATGCGCACGTTGTGGCGGGAGCCGTCGCGCTTCATCCAGGCGACGGTCTGGCCCTTGTTGAGTCGTCCCTGACGGATGCGCAGCAAGGCGAGTCGACCCAGGAACGGCGAGGCGTCGAGGTTGGTGACGTGCGCCTGCAGCGGGGCGTCCTCGTCGTAGGTGGGCGCCGGGATGGTGTCGAGGATCGTCCGGAACAGCGGCTCCAGGTCCTCCGCGTCGGGCATGCCGCCGTCGGCGGGCTGGGTCAGCGAGGCGCGACCGGCGCGGGCCGAGGCGTAGATCACGGGGAAGTCGAGCGCCTCCTGCGAGTGCGACTCGTCCAGCAGGTCCATGAACAACTCGTAGGTCTCGTCGACGACCTCGCTGATGCGGGCGTCGGAGCGGTCGACCTTGTTGACGACGAGCACGACGGGCATGTCGGCGTTGAGCGCCTTGCGCAGCACGAAGCGGGTCTGGGGGAGCGGGCCCTCGGAGGCGTCGACCAGCAGCACGATGCCGTCGACCATCGACAGGCCGCGCTCGACCTCGCCACCGAAGTCTGCGTGACCGGGGGTGTCGATGATGTTGATGGTGATCGGCTCACCGTCGATGACGTGGTGTACGGCGGTGTTCTTGGCGAGAATGGTGATGCCCTTCTCGCGCTCGAGATCCATGGAGTCCATCACGCGGGCCGCGACATCGGCGCCCTCGCGGAAGGCACCGGACTGCTGCAACATGGCGTCGACCAGGGTGGTCTTGCCGTGGTCGACGTGGGCCACGATGGCGATGTTGCGCAGGTCTTGGCGTGAGGGCATGGGCGCTCCAAATCTGGGTGGGGGCGCCGGGAAGCGCCGAGCCATCGTAACGGTTGGGGCCGCTCGTCCGAGAATCGCCCGCTCGCCCTCGCCTTCGTGCGCTCCGGCGGGGGAGGGGCGTCAGCGCAGAACGGCGACCACGGCGTCGCGCTGCTCGCCGTCCACGGTGAAGGTGACGGTGAGCAGCCCTCGCGCCCGGGCCGTCGAGAAGTCGTCGATGTTCCTGGCGATCCGCACCACGCCGGACGACTCCGCGGTCGGGTCGACCCACGAGCCCAGCGCCGTCGCCTTGTCGGGAAGCGGCTCGTCGCCCACCCGCAGGGCCGCCTGGGTGTCGCCCTCGCGGATCACGCGCATCAGCTCCACCTGGTAGACCGGGTCACCGGTCGCGTCGTAGACCCACCGCTGACCCAGCGCCGAATGGTCCATGGTGCCGATCAGCCACTCCTCGGCCCCCTCGAGCGGAGCCCCGCGATAGGTCACCGGCACGTGGTGGATCACCCCGCCCGCACGCACGAGATGCGTCTCGATGCCGACCTCGCCGTCGGGGTCGGTGAACCGGAACGCGTCGAGCAGTTCAAGGTCACCACCGTCGGACGAGAACCAGGGCTGGCGCGGCAACCACTCGGCCAACAGCTCGGCCTTCGTGGGCGTCAACGTTGCCCGGTGAAGCTCGGCGGTACCAGACATGCGACACCCTCCTCGGTGGACTCACCCCAGCCTACGCCGCCGACGTCGGATCCTGTCCCGGACTGGCCTAGGCTGGGGCCTCGTCCCCCCACCACAGGCATTCGGCAGAAAGGCGACCCGTGCAGCCCGGCCCCTCCCGTGGCGCGTCAGACGAGACGTCGCGTTCCGAGATCGGCGAGCCCGGCTCGGGTGCCGAGGCCACCCCCACCCTCGGTCGCCGCTTCGTCGACGAGATCGTGCAGTCGGCCAGGCGTGCGCAGTTGGCGGCCCGCCGGGCGCTCGCCTCCGTCGACCCCGATCCGGTGGTGGACGAGCCGGTCGCCCCGCTCAGGATGGTTCCCGTGGTGCCCGGACGACGGACCGCGGACGATCCTGAGCCGATCACCCCCCAGCCGAGCCCCAACGCCGACGCCCAGACCACCGACCCTGAGGCAACCGAGCCCGAGGCACCCGAGGCTGAGGCACCCGAGCCCGACCAGCCCGAGCCCGACCAGCCGAAGCCTCCCGAGGTCGTCCCCCTGCGGCCGGCGGCGAACCTCGAGCCTGCGTCGCTACGCTCGCTCCCGGTGCCCGTGCCCCGGGCTCGTGCGGCGACGGCAGCGGCCAACCACCTCGGGTCGGACTTCGACTTCGACCTCGATCGCGACGACCCCGACGCGCCGGCCACCCGCACGCCGGCCGCCCGCACCCCGGCCGCCCGCACACCGGCCGCCCGCACGACTGACCCCGCACCTCAGCCGACCGGCCCTCGCCGGGCGATGGCAGCTCCCCGCCGCACCTGGAAGCGGGTGCTCCTCGACCTGGCGGTGCACCGTCGTCCGAAGTACTCCACGGTGCGCGGCGACATCGAGGGCCTGCGCGCCATCGCGGTGGTCTGGGTGCTGCTCTACCACCTGGGCGTGCCCGGGCTGTCGGGCGGGTTCGCGGGCGTCGACGTGTTCTTCGTGATCTCGGGGTTCCTGATCACCGGGCAACTGCTCAGCATGGTCAAGCGCACCGGCCGGCTCGACCTGGCCGACTTCTGGTCGCGACGCCTGCGCCGTCTGATGCCGGCGGCGACCCTGGTGCTGGTCACGGGCATGCTGCTGGGCTGGTGGTTGCTGCCGCGCAGCGAATGGCAACGGCTCACCACCGACGGCCAACTCGCCGCCGTCTACGTGCTCAACTGGGGGCTCGCCGCCCGTTCGGTCGACTACCTCGCCGAAGATGCGGGCCAGTCGGTGTTCCAGCACTACTGGAGCCTGGGGGTCGAGGAGCAGTTCTACATCCTGTGGCCGCTGACCATCATCGTCTGCCTCTTGATCGCGCGCCGCTGGACCAAGCGCGCACTGGTCACCATCACCGCAGGCCTGGCCCTGATCACCGTCGCCTCGGCGCTCTACTCCTGGTTCTACACGGGTGTGGACGCCGGCCGCGCCTACTTCTCGACGCTGACCCGCCTGTGGGAGCTCGCGGTCGGTGCCCTGGTCGCCTGCTTCTCGGTCAAGGTGCGCCGCTGGTTCCCCGGCTGGACCGCCGTGCCGGTGGCGCTGGTGGGGCTGGCGGCGGTGGTCTCGTCCGCCTTCGTGATCGGACGAACGGACCCGTGGCCGGGTGTCTGGGCCTGGCTGCCGGTCGCCGGTGCCGCCGCGGTGCTGCTCGCCGGCAACGTGCGCTCCGACAACCTGGTCGCCCGGGCGTTGGGCAACCCGGTGATGCGCCAACTCGGCATGCTGAGCTACTCGCTCTACCTGTGGCACTGGCCGCTGATCGCGATCTGGACCCTGCGCCACCCCGACGCCGGCTGGCTGTCGAAGGTGGTGATCGTGCTGCTCACGGTGGTGCTCTCGATGCTCACCCTCGGCCTGGTGGAAGACCCCATCCGGTTCTCGGGGGTGCTGCAGAAGCACGCCGGACGAGCCTTCGTGCTCGCGATCGTGCTGTTGGCCCTGACCATCGGCGTCGCCCAGGCGATTCGTACCCAGTTGCCGACGGTGAGCCAGGTCGACGTGCTCGGCGACGACCCCAGCGGCAGTGCCTCGGCCGTCGTGCCGACCCCCGTCGAGACCCCCAGTGTCACTCCCACCCCCGAGCCCACGCCGCTGCCCGTCACCGGCGACTACACCGGGGGACTGGCGTGGGTGTTCAACTCGTCCGTCGACGGCGTGCCGACCCTGCGCACCGACCTGACCGCCGCCACCAGGGTGACCCGGACGGTCGTGCCCGACGTCTCGGCGGCCAGCCTCGACCAGCCGTCGGTCTACGCCTCGGGCTGCCAGCGGACGAAGCAGCAGGCCAACCCGGTGCGGCCCGACCAGTGCCTGATCGGCTCGGGCCCGGTGCGGGTGGCCCTGGTCGGCGACTCGAAGATGGACCAGTGGGAACCCGCCCTGGGCCTGATCGGCGCCCGGCACGGGTGGACCGTGCAGACGCTGGCCAAGTCGGGGTGCTCGTTCTCGTCGGCCACCCAGTACGAGACCTGCAACACCTACAACCAGGCCTTGCTCAAGCAACTGCTGGCCGACCCGCCCGACCTCGTGATCACCTCGACCTACGCCGAGCGACAGGGCACGGTCGGCCCCGGCATGGTCGACCTGCTCGGGCAGTTGCAGGCCAAGGGGTCGAAGCTGCTGTTCCTCGAGGACAACCCCACCCCGACCGTCGGTGAGTCGCCCTACCAGTGCGCGGAGCGGGAGGGCTCGACGACGGCCTGCGAGTTCGCGAACAACGAAGGCCACGGCACGGCCGATCTGCGCTACGCGGCGCGCGAACTGGGCGCCCCGGTGCTCAGCATGAACGAGTGGATCTGCCCGCCGACCCTGCAGAAGTGCCCGCTGGTGGTCGGCAACGTGTTCGTCTACCGCCAGTCGAGTCACCTCACCAAGACCTACGTCACGTCGCTGACGCCGATCCTCGAGCGCGAACTCGCCGCCCAGGGGTTCCTGCAACCGCCCGTGTTGCCGCTGCAGCCGAGCCGCTGACCGGCGCCGCTCCACTAGAGTCTGAGCATGGCGATTCCCGAGACGCATCCGAACCTGATGGCTGCCTCCGGCATTCCGACGCGGCTGCCCGACGACCCTGCCCTGGACGCTCTTTCCGAGCGCGGACGAGAGGGCTTCCTCGCGGTGGTGCGGGAGTACCCGGCGTCGTCCGTGGTCTGGGCCCTGCTGGCCGAGGGATCGCTGCTGGCGCACACCGAGGGTGGCGACGTCGCCGCCTACGCGTACGCCCGCACCGGCTACCACCGCGGGCTCGACGCCCTGCGCCGCGCCGGCTGGAAGGGTGCCGGCCCGGTGCCGTGGGACCACGAACCCAACCAGGGCTTCCTGCGGGCGCTGTGGGCGCTGACCGTGGCGGCCGACCGGATCGGTGACGCCGACGAGGCCGAGCGCTGCGCACAGTTCCTGCGCGATTCGTCCGAAGAGGCCTGGCAGGAGCTGAGCGCCAACACCTTTTGAGGTGCCGCCTCACCCCTGCGGGTGAGCGTTCACGGCCCCCGGGCGGCTGGCGGGTCACGGTCCGCTAACGGTCGCGTGCTGATCTCGGTCGGGGTCGGGTGAGGGCCAGCCGGTGGCCTAGACTCGGGTCGCACGAGCCCCTCGTCCCAGCGATCTCATCGTGCGGTGACGGCGGGGCTCGCGACGTGTCATGCGACATGTCGGGTGGATCGGGTCGGCAACCAGCCGACCCGCGCCAGCGACTGGACCTCAGATCGAGGGGAGAACCATGCCGGGCATCATCGTCGTCGGCGCCCAGTGGGGCGACGAAGGCAAGGGAAAGGCCACCGACCAACTCGGGGAGCGCGTCGACGTCTGCGTGCGATATTCGGGCGGCAACAATGCCGGACACACCATCGTCGTCGGTGACGAGAAGTTCATCCTGCACTTGCTGCCCTCGGGCATTCTCAACCCCGACACCACCACGATCCTCGGCAACGGCGTGGTCATCGACCTCGACGTGCTGGCCACCGAGCTCGACGCCCTGTGGTCGCGTGGGGTCAACGTTCCGCACCCGCTGTTGAGCGCCAACGCGCACATCATCACGCCGTACCACTCGACCCTCGACAAGGTCACCGAGCGGTTCCTGGGCAAGCGCAAGATCGGCACCACCGGTCGCGGCGTCGGCCCGGCCTACTCCGACAAGGTCAATCGCCTCGGCATCCGGGTGCAGGACCTGTTCGACGAGTCGATCCTGCGGCAGAAGGTCGAGGCTGCGCTCGACCAGAAGAACCACCTGCTGCTCAAGGTCTACAACCGCCGCGAGATCGACCCGGTGCAGATCACCGAACTGCTGCTCAGCCATGCCGAGAAGCTGCGCCCGCACGTGATCGACTCGGCGCGGGTGATCAACGAGGCCCTCACCGAGGGCAAGGTGGTGCTCTTCGAGGGCGCCCAGGCCTCGCACCTGGACGTCGATCACGGCACCTACCCCTACGTGACCTCGTCGAACCCGACCGCGGCCGGGGCCTGCACGGGCACGGGTGTGGGCCCGACCCGCATCGACCGCGTCGTCGGCATCGCGAAGGCCTACACCACCCGCGTGGGCGAGGGGCCCTTCCCGACCGAGCTGTTCGACGACGACGGCGAGCAGCTGCGTGAGAAGGGCGGCGAGTACGGCGCGACCACGGGCCGCAAGCGTCGCTGCGGCTGGTTCGATGCGCTGGTCGTCGAGCATGCCTCGATGGTGAACGCCTTCACTGACATTTTCCTGACCAAGCTCGACATCCTGTCGGGCTGGGAGAAGATCCCGGTCTGCGTCGCCTACGACGTCAAAGGCGTGCGCCACGACACCATGCCGATGACCCAGTCGGATCTGCACCACGCGAAGCCGATCTATGAGTTCCTCGACGGTTGGACCGAGGACATCTCGTCGGCCCGCAGCTTCGAGGAGCTGCCGGCGAACTGCCAGGCCTACGTGCGCTTCCTCGAGCAGAAGATCGGCTGCCGCATCTCGGGCATCGGGGTCGGCCCCGGGCGCGAGCAGTCGGTGATGATCAACGACCTGCTCTGATCGACTTCACCACCGCGATCGAGTCCTCGGCCCCCAGGCCGGACTCGATCGCGGCGTCGTTCACGCGCTGACTTGCGGCGACGACCTCGAGCGGGGTGCCTTGGGCGGCCGCCAGATCGAGGGCCAGCTGGGCGTCCTTGCGCATCAGCGCCAGCGAGAAGACCGGGTCGAAGTCACCGGCCACGGCGCGCGGGGCGACGTCACGGAAGAGTCCCGACACGCTGGCCGCCCCCGAGTCGAGCACCACGTCGACGAACGTCTGCGGGTCGAGTCCCGACGCCTCGGCGAGTGCCAATGCCTCGCCGGTGACCGCGTTGATGGCCGACAGCATCAGGTTGTTGCAGACCTTCAACACGGCCGCCGCGCCCGCATCTCCCACCCGGACGACGCGCCGCGCCAGGGGAGCCAGCAGCACCTCGGCGCGAGCGGCCAGGTCGTCGGCGCCGCCCACCGGGATCGTCCACGAGCCGACGCCCGCAGGTCGTCCGAGAATCGGGGTGTCGAGGTGGGGTCCGCGGGCCGCGAGCTCCCGCGCGGTGGCGGGGTCGATGGTCGAGGTGTCGCAGACCAGCAGGTCGGGGCGCACCGACCAGAGTTCGTCGGTGACCTGTCGGACGATCGCTCCCGTCGGCAGCGACGCGATGCAGGCGTCAACCCGGGTGGCCAGCTCGGCGGCGGAGTCGACCACCGTCAGCCCCTCGGCCCGGGCCCGATCGCGGGCGGCGGGGTTGGCATCGGTGACCACGACGTCGACGCCGGCGGTTCGCAGGTGCTGGGCGATGGGCCAGCCCATCGCTCCCAAACCGACGACCCCAACGGGGCCTCTGACGCCAAGGTCATGCGCATCGTTGCTCATGGCCACGCATTGTTGCAGCCCGCTCGGCCCGCGCAGAACACCAGGCTGGGCTCAAAGCTCCACCGTCCACCATGGAGTTCTGCGCACACGCTGGTGTTTTGCGGAGGGGGTGGGGCACCATCGGGAGGCATGAACGCGACGCAGCGTGTGAGCCTCCAGTACGGCGACGGCGAGGTCGAGGTGGACCTGCCACCAGGCTCGGTGGTACTGACCGCCGATCTCTCCCGCGAACCCGAGCCGCTCGCCGACCCCGTGGCCGCCACCCGGGCCGCCCTCGCGAACCCCGCCGGGTCGGCCCCGATCGGTGATCGGGTGGGCCCGGGCAGCACCGTCACCATCAGCTTTCCCGACCGGGTGAAGGGTGGCGCCCACGAGACGGCCCACCGGCGGGTGGCCATTCCCGCGGTGCTCGACGAGCTGAGGGCCGCCGGGGTGCGCGACCGTGACGTCACGCTGGTCTGCGCGATCGGGTTGCACCGCAAGAATCGCACCGACGAGTGGGCCGAGTACCTCGGGGCCGACCTGCTCGAGCGCTGCCGCGATATGCGCGTGGTCAACCACGACGCCGAAGACCCCGACGCCATGGTCGACCTGGGCCACTCCGAACTGGGCGACCCCGTGGCCGCCAACCGCCACGCCGTCGAGGCCGACCTGTCGGTGCTGATCGGGCACGCGGCCGGCAACCCCTACGGCGGCTACTCCGGGGGCTGGAAGATGCCCGCGACCGGACTCACCTCGTGGCGCTCGATCGCCGCCCACCACGCTCCGTCGACGATGTATCGGCCCGATTTCGTGCCCGCCACCCCCTACGGACGATTCCGGGAGCAGCTCCGGTCGATCGGCGAGCGCATGGAGGCCCATCTGGGGTCGCCGTTCCTGGCGATCGACGCCGTGCTCGACTCCCGCTCCCGGCAGCTGGCGGTCACGGCCGGTGCCATCGGCGACGTGGAGCAGGCCTCGTGGCCGGTGGCCGGAGCACGCACCGATGTCGAACTCGACGCCGAACCCTTCGACGTGCTGCTGCTGGGCATGCCGCGAACCTTCCACTACGGGCCCGGCATGGGCTCGAACCCCGTGCTGATGATGCAGGCGTGCGGGGCGGGGGTCGTCCGGGCCGCCAAGGCGCTCATCGACCAACCGGTGGTGATCGCGGCGAGCGTGTGCGACGGCTGGTTCAACGACGACGACTTCCCGAGCTACCGGCCCGCGTTCGACCTGCTGCAGACCGTCGACCACCCCCGCGAGATGGTGCAATTCCATGATCAACTCTCCACCGACCCCGATCTGATCAGCGCCTATCGCGACCGCTGGGGCTACCACCCGTTCCACGCGTTCTCGATGGTCTACATGGGCGGAGTGGCCCTCGACAAGGCCTCACGGGTGATCATCGCCGGGGCGCAGCGCCCCGGGCTGGCCCGGGCGATGGGGGCGCGCACGGCACCCGACGTCGAGGCCGCCCTGCGCCAGGCCGCCGACCTGCTCGGACGAACCCCCCGCGTGCTCTGCGTGCCGCAGCTCACGGCCCCGGCCTTCCATCCGCACACCACCCGCTGAACGAGACTACGGCAACCACTGGCAACCCCTATTGGCACGTGCTAGCCATGGGCAGTCTGCAGGCATGATCAGAGCAGCGCTGGTGGGTACCGGGTTCATCGCCGGGGTGCACGCCGAGGCGATCGCGCGAGCGACGGGGGTCGAACTCGCCTGCGTCGTCGAGCGCAGTCGTCGCGAGCCGGCGTGGGGCGACCGCCATGGCGTGCCGACCTTCCGCACGCTGACCGAGGCGGCCGAGGCGACCGACGTCGATCTGGCCGTGGTGACGGTGCCGACCGGGGCCCACGTCGCGGTGGCGACCGAGGCCCTCGGGCTGGGTCTGCACGTGCTGCTCGAGAAGCCCGCCGACATCACCCTGGAGAAGGTCGACGGGCTGCTCGAGGTCGAACGTGCCTCGGGGGTGACCGTCGCGGTGGTGAGCCAGCACCGGTTCGACGCCGGCACCGCTCTGGTGCGGCAGCGGATCGCCGAGGGCGCGTTCGGGCGGATCACCTCGGGCCTGGCCTCCACCGCCTGGTGGCGCCCCCAGGCCTACTTCGACGAGAGCGACTGGCGCGGCACCTGGCGCCACGACGGCGGCGGAGCGGTCATCAACCAGGGCATCCACGCGCTCGACCTGCTGGTGCACCTGCTCGGTCGCCCCACCGAGGTGTTCGCCTGGGCGGCCACGCTCGCTCACGCCATCGAGGTGGAGGACACGGCGGTCGGCGTCGTCCGATTCGAGAACGGAACCCTGGGCATGCTGCACGCGACCACGGCGGCGAACCCGGGGCTGAGCGTCACCCTGGGGGTGATGGGCACGCGCGGGTCGGCGCTGCTCGAGAACCACCAACTGCGCTACCTGCACCACGGCGAGGGCCACGACGACCCCCGCCTCAGGGAGGGGTCGCTGACCATCACCAACCAGGTGGACGAGCTGCCCCCCGACCTGCGCGAGGCGGTACAGGCCGAGGAACCGCTGGGGGTGGGGCACGCCCGGCAGTACGAGGCGATGGTCGACGCCCTCGAGGCCTGGAAGGCGGGGGAGCGGGGGGTTCGTCCGCCGGTGTCGCTGGCCGACCATCGGGTCTCGCTGGCGCTGGTGCTGGGGCTGTACGAGTCGGCGCGGACGGGATTGCCGGTCAGCCTGTGAGGTCCGCCCCGGTGCGGGCGAGTGTGCGGCTGGCGCATCCGAGTCGCCGTTCGTGGCTCATCTGGGGAACGAACCCCGTTTCGGGTGCGCATTTCACACAAAACGCCGGCAGCCGGGCGCGGCTTGGGCGCCGGTGACCGCCACCGCCGACAGCAATTAGGCTGACCCTGTGAATCCCACCCCCTTCAGCGTTCTCGTCGTGGGCGGGGGCGGCCGCGAGCACGCTCTGGCCCGCGCCATCGCCGCCGACCCGCTGGTCGAGGCCGTGCACGTGGCCCCCGGCAACCCCGGCACCGCGAGCTTCGCCACCAACCACGCCGTCGATCAACTCGACGGTGACGCCGTGGCCGCACTCGCCGTCGAGCTCGGTGTGGGCCTGGTGGTGGTCGGCCCCGAGGCCCCGCTGGTCGCCGGTGTCGCCGATGCCGTGCGGGCCGCGGGCATCCCGTGCTTCGGTCCCAGCGCCGAGGCCGCCCAACTCGAGGGGTCGAAGGCATTCGCCAAGGACGTGATGGCCTCCGCGGGGGTGCCCACGGCCGCCGCCCGCGTCTGCACCACTCCCGAGGAGGCGGCTGCCGCCCTCGATGAGTTCGGTGCCCCCCACGTCGTCAAGGACGACGGTCTCGCAGCCGGCAAGGGAGTGATCGTCACCGACGACCGTGCCGCCGCCCTCGAGCACGCCGCCGGCTGCGAGCGGGTGGTCATCGAGGACTACCTCGACGGTCCCGAGATCAGCCTGTTCGTGGTCACCGACGGCACCACCTGCGTGGCGCTGCAGCCGGCCCAAGACTTCAAGCGGGTCGGCGAGGGCGACACCGGCCCGAACACTGGCGGTATGGGTGCCTACTCGCCGCTGCCCTGGGCTCCGGACGACCTGGCCGAGCAGGTGCTCGCCACCGTCGCCCGGCCCACCCTCGACGAGCTGCGCCTGCGCGGCATCGAGTTCTCTGGCCTGCTCTACTGCGGCCTCGCTCTCACGAGCACGGGGCTCAAGGTGGTCGAGTTCAACGCCCGCTTCGGCGATCCCGAGACGCAGGCGCTGATGGCGCTCATCGACGCCCCCGTCGGGCAGCTGCTGTTGGCCGCCGCCACCGGCACCCTGGCCGACTTCGGCGCCGTCGGCTGGCGCGAGGGGTCGTCCGTCGTGGTGGTGATGGCCGCCGACGGATACCCGGGCACCCCCGCCCAGGGTGGGGTGATTCGCCTGCCCGCCGACCGCGACGACGCCTGGGTGATCCATGCCGGCACCGCGCTCGACCAGAGCCGGGGCGACCATGATCAACTCGTCGCCGCCGGTGGTCGGGTGCTCACCGTCGTCGGACGAGGCCCCGACCTCGCCGCCGCCCGCGCCGAGGCCTACGCGCTGGTCGACGCCATCGACTTCGAGACCGGATTCGTCCGCCGTGACATCGCCGAGCGAGTGCTCGCCGGCGAGCCTGCCTGAGGAGACCCCATGCCCGAGCGCACCAGCGTTCCCAACGTGCTCGCCAACCGCTACGCGTCCGACGCGATCCGCACCGTGTGGAGCCCCGAGAACAAGATCATCGCCGAGCGTCAGCTGTGGCTGGCCGTGATCGAGGCGCAGCGCGACCTGGGCGTCGCCTTCACCGCACCCGACGGAACGGCCGAGGACGTCGACCAGGTGTTGGCCGATTACCGGGCCGTCATCGACCGTGTTGATCTTGGTTCGATCGCCGCCCGCGAGCGGGTCACCAAGCACGACGTCAAGGCGCGCATCGAGGAGTTCAACGAGCTGGCCGGGCACGAGCACGTGCACAAGGGCATGACCAGCCGCGACCTCACCGAGAACGTCGAGCAGTTGCAGGTGCTGGCCTCGCTGCGGGTGGTGCGTGACCGCATCGTGGCCGCGCTGGCGATGCTCGCCGATCTGGCCGCTCGCTTCGCCGACCAGCCGATCGCGGGCCGTTCACACAACGTGGCCGCCCAGATCACCACCCTCGGCAAGCGGTTCGCCACCGTCGCCGACGAGTTGCTGGTCGCGCACGCCCGCATCGACGAGCTGATCGCTCGCTACCCCGCGCGCGGCATCAAGGGGCCCGTCGGCACCAGTCAGGACATGCTCGACCTGCTCGGCGGTGACGAGGCCAAGATGGCCGACCTCGAGCAGCGCATCGCCGCGCACCTCGGCTTCGGCCGGGTGTTCACCTCGACCGGGCAGGTCTACCCGCGCTCGCTCGACTACGACGTGATCACCGCGCTAGCCCAGGTCGCCGCCGCCCCGTCGAACCTCGCCACCTCCATCCGCCTGATGGCCGGGCACGAGCTGGTCACCGAGGGCTTCAAGCCGGGCCAGGTGGGGTCGTCCGCGATGCCCCACAAGATGAACACTCGCTCCTGCGAGCGGGTCAACGGGCTGGCCGTGATCGTGCGTGGTTACGTCTCGATGGTGGGCGAACTCGCCGGTGACCAGTGGAACGAGGGCGATGTCTCGTGTTCGGTGGTGCGCCGGGTCGCGCTGCCCGATGCGTTCTTCGCGCTCGACGGCCTGTTCGAGACCTTCCTCACCGTACTCACCGATTTCGGCGCCTTCCCGGCCGTGATCGAGGCCGAACTGGCCCGCTACCTGCCCTTCCTCACCACCACCAAGATGCTGATGGGCGCCGTGCGCGCCGGTGTCGGACGAGAGGCCGCCCACGAGGCCATCAAGGAGAATGCGGTGGCCGTGGCGCTCGAGATGCGCGCCTCGGGCGCACGGACGAACGACCTGCTCGACCGACTGGCGGCCGACGAGCGGCTGGGGCTGTCGAAGGCTCACCTCGAGGGCATGCTCACCGAGCCGCTCGAGTTGTCGGGGGCGGCCCGGTCGCAGGTGGCCGCGCTGGTGGCCCGCATCGGCGAGCTGGCCCAGGCCAACCCGCAGGCGGCCGCCTATCGTCCGGGCGAGGTGCTCTGACCGCGCTGGTGTGACCGTGGTGGCGCCGTGGTGGACCGCTCGACCATTGCGGTCGGCAGCATCACGGCGTCGGGTTCCTGGCCGAGGGCCAACTGTGCCGCCGCCAACCCCAACTCGCGCGCGGGAATGCGCACCGTGGTGAGCCTCAGGTCGGCCGCGAAGGCGGCGTCGTCGAAGCCGACCACCGAGACGTCCTCGGGCACCCGGATGCCGGCATCGTCGAGCGCGATCAGCACTCCGGCAGCCACCTGATCGGTGTGGGCCACCACCGCCGTGAAGCCACTCAACCCGTTCGCCAGAACGGCCTCCATGACGGCTCGACCCGAGTCGCGGTCCCAGGCCGGGCCGACGACCAGAGCCGGGTCGAGGTCGCCGTCGGCCGCCTCGAGGGCGCGACGCCAGCCGCGCTGACGTTCGCGGGTGATCGACTGGTCGGCCGGCCCGCTCACCTGCAGGATGCGCCGGTGCCCGAGGGCGGTGAGCTGGGCGATCGCCTGTTCGGCCCCGCCTTCGCCGTCGTACTGCACCACCGACTGTTCGAGGTCGGCGTGCAGGGGTGGGCGAGCGCACAGCACCAGGCGCCCACCCGCTGCGGCCAGGGCACGGGCCTCGTCCGCCATGCCCCGCTGGTAGGCGTCGTCGTCGACGACCGACCCGATCATCACCACCGCCTCGACCGCCTGCGCCCTCAGCCGGCGGACCGCCTGCAGTTCGCGCTCGGGATCACCCGCCGTGGTGGCGATCAGGCACAGCCGCCCGGCTTCGGCGAGCGCGCCGGTCAGGGTCTGGGTCAGTTCGAGCAGGAACCCGTCGTCGAGCATTCTCAGCACGAGAGCGACGGGCGCCGAGGCGGGGCGGGTGAGGGCCCGCGCGTGTGGGTTGGCGACGTAACCCAGCTCACGCACCGCCTGCGCGACCTTCTCCCGAGTGCGGGGGGCGGCGGTGTAGCTGTCGTTCAGGATGCGCGAGACGGTCGCGACCGACACGCCGGCACGCTCGGCCACGTCGCGGATGCCCACCCGGCGCTTCTCGGTCACCGCGTCAGTGTAGTAGCCCTTGACCCGAGATTGTTAAACCGGTTTACTCTTGCATGGAGCCAGCGATGGACGGACGACGCCCTCCCCCCACGGCAATGACGCCGATCGTCGCTGGCCCCCCACTTCTCACCCCTGGGAGCCCCCGTGCCCGCATCAGATCCCCGTCCCACGTCAACCAGGCTGCCCCGCCAGCGCTGGACCCGTCACCGCTGGAGCCGGGCGCTGATCACCCTGCTCGGCATGGTGACGGCCATGGCGGGCGTCATCGCCCCGGCCCCGGCCGCCGCCGAACCGGACGACTCGTCCACCAGTCTGGTCGCCCAGGTGCTGGCCGTCAGCCCGCAGCACCCTCGCCTGCTGGTCACGCCGTCGTCCGTCGATGACCTGCGCACCCGGGTCGAGGGAGACGCCAGGCTGCAGCGCTGGCAGCAGGCCCTGGTCGTCACGGCCGAGGGCATGCTCACCGAGCCGGTACCGATCCAGGGCGGCGGGAACGTCTCGGGCGATCTCGAGGACGTCGTCAAGAAGCGGGTGTACACCCTCGGCCTGCTCTACCTGCTGACCGACGATCGCCGCTACGCCGACCGGGCGGTCGCCGAGGTGATGGCCGTGTCGTCGTTCACCACCTGGAACCCCAGTCATTTCCTCGACGTGGCCGAGATGACCCAGGCGGTGGCCATCGGTTACGACTGGCTGTACCCGGTGCTGACCGATCAGCAACGGGCCACGATCCGGCAGGCGCTGCTCGAGAAGTCCCTGCGACCCGCGTGGGCCTACTACGGGCAGACCACCAGCTTCTTCACGCAGACCCACAACTGGAATCTCGTGTGCAACACCGTCGCGTTGGGGGCGTTGGCGATCGCCGAGGACGAGCCGGAGGTGGCCGAGCAGGTGCTGGCGGCCAGCGTGGCCTCGATTCGCCACGGCATCACCGAGTACGCACCCGACGGTGGCTACGCCGAGAGCCCCGTCTACTGGGCCTACGGCACCGATGCCCTGGTCAGCTACCTCGCGGCCCTGACGACGGCCACCGGATCCGATCAGGGTCTGGGCGACCTGCCGGGGCTGGCCGAGACGGGCTGGTTCGGTCTGCACGTCACCGGCCCGACCGGGCTGGCCGCCAACTTCGGTGACGGTGGCACGGACTTCCTCGGGTCGGTGACCCCCGGATGGCAACTGCCCCACCAGCTGTGGTTGGCGCAGCGCTACGACCTGCCCACGGTGGCTGCCTGGGAGGCCGAGCGGGCCGACCTGTCACCGAGCCCCCTCGATCTGATCTGGTACGACCCGGGGAGCGGCACCGGCCAGACGCACCCCGCCTCGACCGATGCGACCTTCGCCGGCGTCGAGTTGGCGACCGCGCGCAGCGGCTGGTCGCCCCAGTCGGTGGGGGTGGCCTTCAAGGGGCTGCGGGCCGGCTACGACCAGGTCGTCGCCCACGAGAACCTCGACGCCGGCAACCTGACCCTCGACGCGCTGGGCGTGCGGTGGTTCGAGGAACTGGGCGGCGATGGCTACGGCCTGCCCGGTTACTTCGACTGGAAACTCGACCACGGCGGACGATGGGACCATCTCGTGGCCCGCACCGAGGGACAGAACACGGTGGTGATCGGTGGCGGACCCGTGCCCTCGACCGCACTCACGGCCGGGGCCACGGTCGAGACCCGGATCGCGACCCCACGCCGATGGGCGGCGGTGACCGACCTGACGGCGATGTATGCGGGAACGGCGGTGACCGGCGCCCAGCGCGGCGTGCAACTGTTCGACGACCGTCGCCAGGTGCTGGTGCAGGACGAGATCGTCGCCGCCAACCCCGTCGACGTCGTGTCGGTGTTCCACACGCGCGCCGACGTGACCATCGCCAGCGACGGCCGCTCCGCCGTGCTGACCCGCGGTGGTCAGCGGGTGTGGCTGCAACTGCTCGGTGACGCCGGGCTGGGCGGGCAGTTCACCGTCGGGCGGACGGCGCCCCTGCCGTCGAGCCCGGCTCCGGCCGGGCAGAGTGCCCAACCGGGCCTGTCGGCGGTGACGATCCGCCTCTCGGGGGTCACGCAGGCCAGGTTCGCGGTGCGGGTGATGCCGCTCGACGCCGGGCAGCAGCCGCCCACCGACCGGCCGGCGCTCGTCCCTCTCGATGCCTGGGCGCCCACGGCGGACGACGCCACCACCACACTGTCGGGCATCTCGGTCGACGGCGTGCCGCTGCCGGGCTTCGCTCCCGACCGGTTCCGCCACGACGTGGTGCTGCCGGGCGACGCCGAGACCGCCCCCAGGGTGTCGGTCACGGCGACCCGCACGTCGCGGGTGAGCAAGATCACCCAGGCCGACGATCCCTCGTCCGAGCTGGGGATGGGCGTGGCCACCATCACCACCGAGGTGCGCGAGGGCCGCTCGTGGCGACCCGGGCCCACCTACCGGGTTCACTTCCGGCAGCCCGGCCGGCTGGGGACGAGTCTGCCGGTGGTCGCGGCTCGGGCCTCGTCCGACGACGGCAATCCCGCGGGTGGAGCCGTCGACGGCAATCTGGGCACCCGCTGGACCGCCCTGGGCGACGGCGTCACCCTCACCCTCGATCTCGGGCGGCCCAGCACGGTGGCGGCGATCACCGGTCAGTGGGCCAACGGATTCGCCCGCACCTCCCGCTTCGACGTGGTCACCTCGACCGACGGGGTGGCGTGGTCGCCAGCCCTGCTGGGAGCCAGCACCCGCGGCGGCAGTGACAACGTCGAGGCCTTCACGTTCGACCCGAGGGCTGCCCGGTACGTGCGGCTCGTCGGCCACGGGAACTCGGTGAGCGGCTACACCTCGATTCTCGAGCTGCGGGTGCACGCCACCGCCGCCAGCGCCTTGGCCGAGGTGCCCAATCTGCCACCCCGGTTGACGGCGCTGAGCGCCACGCCCGCCGCGGTCACCACCCAGGTCGGGGCCAGCACGCCGGTGTCGCTGGCCGGACTGATGACCGATGGTGCGGCGGCCGACCTGTCCCACGGTGCGGTGGTCTGGCAGAGCCTCGACCCGACCGTGGCGACGGTCTCGTCCGAGGGGTTGGTCACGGCGGTGGCCGGCGGCAGCACCACGGTGACCGCCCTGGTCACGCTGGGTTCGGGGTTCGCGGTGGCGCGCGTGCCGGTCACCGTGGACGACCCGGGCCACGTGGCGGCGGTGGCCGACGGGTTCGTGTTCGCGGGCACCCCGACGACCGGGAACTCGAAGGGCACCACCCTCGAGGTGCGCAACAATCCGACGTTGGGCAGCGGCTACGAGCGGATCGCTTACCTGACCTTCGCGGCGCCGCAGTACGGGTGTCGGGTGACCCGCGCGGTGCTGCACCTGAGCGGCCAGATCGCGACGACGGAGTCGAGCGCCACCGACGCCATTCGGGTGGCCGAGTCGGGCTGGGTCGAGGGCGGCTTGACGTGGGCGAACCGCCCCGACTTGGGCGCCACGCTCGGCACGGTCACGCTGACGCGCACGGCCGGCTGGGTCGAGGTCGACCTCACCGACCACGTGCGCGCGCAGTTGTGCGCCGGGCAGGAGGTGCGCCTGGCGATCGCGTCGACGGTGTCGTCCTACGGGCCGCTGACGCGCTACGCGAGCCGGGAGGCCAGCACCGGCTCGCCCTACCTGGAGCTCACCTTGGCCTGACCTTCCTACAAACGTCTACACGCCTGCTCGGATGACCCCCAGTTTTCGGGGGTCATCCGAGCAGGCGTGTAGAAGTTAGTAGCCGACCGTCCTCAGCCGGCGCGGCGGCGCACGTGCCAGCGCGTGCGCACCCGCCCCCACAGCGTGCGCTGCACCACCAACGTCAGCCACCCGGCGGCGGCCATGGCGGTGAGGTTGAGCGCCAACTGCAGCAGACTGCCGCGCACCTCGTGCCACGCCCCGAAGACCAACCCCAGGGCGACGTTGGCGGCCGCGGGAATCGTGGTCACCGACACGAACGCCCCCGAGAGTCCGTCGCGCTTGTCCGAGGTGATCGCCAGCACGCCCGCCGAGGCGGCGATCATGCCCACGATGAACGACCAGCGGTCGGGTGTGTAGATGAAGGCCGTCGCCGGACGAGGGCCGGTCACGTGCTCGGCGCTGATCCAGCCCAGCCATCGTCCGGCCAACCCGAACAGGGCGGTCACCGCCATCGCCAGGGCGAAGCCGACCCCCAGCGTCCGCAGCGCCTGGCCGAGCAGCGCCCAGCGGCGACGCAGCACGCCCACCGAGGCGGCGGCGATCGCCCCGAACTCGGGGCCGAGAATCATCGCCCCGACCACCAGGATCGGCGAGTCGAGCACGATGGCGATGGCCGCCAGCAGGGTGGCCAGGCAGATGGTGGTGGCGAACACCCACGTGAAGGTCGAGTCACCGCGCAGGGTCTGCACGACGTCGGCCCACAGCACGGCATCGGTGCCCTCACCGGGAGCGCGACGTTCGGCCTCCAGCTGGCGCCGTGACAACCAAGTGTCGACGGGTTGCACCAGCACGGTGCCGTGCTCGGGCACGTCGGCGTCCCGCAACCTCGTCAGCAGGGCGTCGCCCGACTCGCGGGCCACGTCGATGGTGATCACGTCACCGGGTGGCCGCACCGAGGCCCCCGGGAGCACCGCCACCGACGAGATCCCGGGGTCGTCCTCGCAGAGCGCCAGCACGCGGGGCGTCAGTTCGGCGGGCACCCTGACGGTCACGGTCAACACGGCTTCAGTGTGACAGCGCGCCCTGCCCATGGCTGGGGAACTGTCCGGAGCAACGGTCGGATGATGACTGTCTGGGAAATGTCGGAGGGTGGGCGCATGCTTGGCCCATGGCCAGCAAGACCGAACGCGCCCCGATCCCGCTCGAGTTCGTCGAGCGGGTGCGTGCGGTCATGGATGCCCTGCCCCGCACGCACGAGGAGGACGCATGGACGGGGGTGCGGTGGCGCGTGCGCCAGGTGACCATCGCCCACCTGTTCGGCGGTGAGGACCAGCAGGTCAGGATCACGTTCAAGGGCTCGTCCGACGAGGTGCATGCGTTCGGCGAGATGGGTCACCCGTACTTTCGCACCGAGTGGAGCGAGGACACCATCGGCATGGTGCTCGACGCGTCCACCGACTGGCAGGAGGTGGCCGAGATGCTGCAGGACTCCTACCGGCTGCAGACCGGACGACCCGCCCCCTGAACTCGCGACCGGTCGCGGTCAGTGCACGGGTGCGGGGCCGGACGAGTCGCGGAACGAGGCGCCCGCGGTCAGGGTCTGCGTGGTCGGGGAGAGGTCTCCCTCGGCCAGCAGCCGGCGCACGGCGGCACGACCGAGGTCGGCCGCCAGATCGGTGGTGGTGGTCAGCGAGGGCACCGCGATGTCGCGGAGCGAGTCGTCATGACCCACCACGGAGAGGTTGTCGGGCGGGCGAAAGTTGCGCCGGAACAGGGCCGCCACCACGCCCTGGGCCATCCGGTCGTTGGCGCAGACGGCGGCGGTCGCGCCGGAGGCGAGCACCGCGTCAGTGAGCGACTCGCCGGCCTTGATGGTGCTCTCGGTGTGGGGGAGCACCGTGAGCGTCACGTCGCGCTCGGAGCACAGTTCGGTGAACACGGCCAGCTTGTGCCGGGGCATCCAGCGCTCCGACGGTCCGGGAAGGTAGGCCAGGTGCCGGTGTCCGTGGCCCATCAGGTGGTCGAGGATGGCCACCATGGCGGGCCGCGACTCGATCAGCTCGCAGGCGACGCCGGGAATGCTGCGCTGCAGCAGCACCAGCCGCTTGCGTTCGGCGATGGAGCGCAGGGCCTCGTCCGACGCCCGGGCGCCCAGCAGGATCAGCCCGCGCGCCATGTCAGACATGGTGTCGGCCCACTCGGACTCGCGTTGGTCGATGGCATTGGTGTCGCCGACGGCGAGCCAGAGCCCGTGCTCGTAGGCCTCGGCCTGCGCACCCTTGATCGCCGAGGTCATGAAGGGGTCGGCGATGTCGGTGACCAGCATGCCGATGATCGGTGAACTGCCGGTGATGAGCGCCTTCGCGAGTGGGTTCACCCGATAGTTCATCTGCTCGGCGACTTCCCTGATGCGCGCCACGGTGTCGGCGTTGAGTCGTTCCGGGTGGGTGAAGGCGCGCGACACCGTCGACACCGCCACCCCCGCCTCGCGTGCGACGTCCTTGAGCGTGGCCAACCGAACTCCTTGGTTTGCCCCCAGCAAACAGAGGGAAGAAGCACACCATACCGCCTGTCACCCCCTACGGGTGGGGCGTGGCGCGACGGTCCGGCGCCGCTGGTCGGGGGTGCTCAGTGGCCGCCGGCGGTGAAGGTCGCGGCCTGCCTGTCGGCCACCTCGCGGTAGCGCGCTCGCAGGGTCGCGCCCCTTGTCAGGGCGCGGTCGTCCGGCGTGGACGAGCCGCTGCCCGTCACCCGCCAGGGGGGTGGGGTGGGGGTCTGGCCCAGCATCCACGCGGCCTGCCGGGCGGCCCCCCGGGCGACGTGTTCGGCCGGGTCGGGCAGGTCGACGGGCAACCCCCACACTTCCGCGGCCAGTTCCCGCACGGCCGGGGAGGCAGCCGCCCCGCCGATCAGGCTCACCCGCTCGATCGTCACCCCCTGGTCGCGCAGGGCTTCCAAGCCGGTGGCGACCGAGCACAGCAGGCCCTCGACGCTCGCGCGGGCGTAGTTCTCGCGGGTCATCGAGGCGGCCGTCATGCCGTGCAGCGAGGCCGTGGCCGTGGGCAGGTTGGGGGTGCGTTCGCCCTCGAACCAGGGCACCAGCACCAGGCCCCCCGCTCCCGGTTCCGCGCTCAGCGCCAGTCGGGAGAGCTCGTCGTGGTCGACCCCCAGCAGGGAGCAGGCGCCATCGAGCACCCGCGACCCGTTGAGCGTGCACGCCAGCGGCAGGAAGGCGCCGGTCGCATCGGCGAACCCGGTCACCAACCCGCTGGCATCGTGCGCCGGCGTCGACGAGACCGCCGCCACCACTGCCGACGTGCCCAGCGACACGCTGGTGTGCCCCGGTTGCAGGCCCAGCCCGAGGGCAGCCGCGGCGTTGTCGCCCGCTCCCGCCGCGAGCAGCGGACCCCCGTGGCCCGGGACTGGGCCGCGGGTCGACCCGGGCAGCGCGACGGCTGGTCCGGCCGACTCGCTCACCCCCAGCACCCGCGGCAGCACGATCCGCTCGCCGGCTCGGGGGTCGCGCAATGCCAGCCCGACCAGGTCGCGCCGGTAGCGGTCGCCCCTCGCCGAGGCCGCGTCGTACCAGCCGGTGCCGGAGGCGTCCGACCGGTCGGTGGTGAGATCGGTGAGCGCGGACGACCCCAGCAGCTTCCAGGTCAGCCAGTCGTGGGGCAGGCAGACCGCGGCGGCGCGGGCGGCGTGCTCGGGCTCGTGGTCGGCCAGCCAGCGCAGTTTGGCGACGGTCAGGCTGGCCACCGGCACCGATCCGACGGCCCGCGCCCAGGCCTGCGGCCCACCGAGGTCGTCGATCAGGTCGTCGGCCGCACCGGCCGAGCGGGTGTCGTTCCACAACAGCGCGGGGCGCAGGACGGCGCCGGTGTCGTCGAGCACCACCAGGCCGTGCTGCTGACCGGCCACCGACAGTGCCTCGACGTCATCGAGACCGCCGGCCTGCGCGATGGCGTCGACGAGCGCGGCCCACCAGTCGTCCGGGTGCACCTCGGTGCCCTCGGGGTGGGTGGCCCGGCCCTCGCGGACGACCTCGCCGGTGGCGGCGTCGCAGACGAGCACCTTGCACGCCTGGGTGGACGAATCGACCCCGGCGACCAGTCGGCGCGGGACCACGGTCAGCCGATCAGGTGGGCGAGGGCCTGCTGGTGCAGCCGCACGAAGTGGGTCTCGCGCGCGCCGGCGGCCTCGGCGTCGAAGTCGTCGTCGGCGGACAGCAGGTCGGCCACGGTCTCACCCTCGGCCAGCGTCGGCTGCGCCAACTCGTCGATCTTGGCGGCCTTCATGGTGGCCTGCACCTCGGGGTCGGCGCGGAAGGCGCGGGCCTTGTCGGCGAGCAGCAGGTAGGTCTGCATGTTGGCGCGGGCCGAATCCCAGACGCCCTCCATGCCCTCGGTGCGCGACGGCTTGTAGTCGAAGTGGATCGGGCCGTCGTAGCGCGGTCCGCCGCCGGGGAATCCGTTGACCAGCAGGTCGACGGTGAAGAAGGCGCTCAGCAGGTCGCCGTGGCCGAAGACCAGGTCCTGGTCGTACTTGAGACCCTTCTGGCCGTTCAGGTCGATGTGGAACAGCTTCTCGGAGTGCAGCGCCTGCGCCAGCCCGTGCGTGTAGTTGAGGTTGGCCATCTGCTCGTGACCGACCTCGGGGTTGAGGCCGACGATGTCGCCGTGCTCCAGGGTCGCGATCAGCGCCAACGCGTGCCCGATGGTCGGCAGCAGGATGTCGCCCCGGGGCTCGTTCGGCTTGGGCTCCAGCCCGATGCGCAGGTCGTAACCCTGCTCCTTGATGTGGGCGGCGACCGTGTCGAGCCCCTCGGCGTAGCGGGCGTGGGCGGCGTAGAGGTCCTTGGACGAGTCGTACTCCGCCCCCTCGCGGCCGCCCCACATCACGAAGGTGGTGGCACCGAGTTCGGCGGCGAGGTCGACGTTGCGCAGCACCTTGCGCAGCCCGAAGCGGCGCACGCTGCGGTCGTTGGCGGTGAGCCCGCCGTCCTTGAAGACCGGGTGGCTGAAGGTGTTGGTGGTGACCATCTCGATGACCAGGCCGGCGGCATCGGCGGCGGCCTTGAGTCGGCCCACGCGGTCGGCGCGCACCTCGTCGGTGGCGTCGAAGTCCCAGACGTCGTTGTCGTGGAAGGTGATGCCCCAGGCGCCGAGCGCGGCCAGCTTGTCCGCGTATTCCCACGGGTCGAGTGCCGTGCGGGTGTCGGGGCCGAAGGGGTCGGTGCCCGTCCATCCCACCGTCCACAGGCCGAAGCTGAACTTGTCGTCGCGGGTGGGCTTGCGCACCATGATGGGTCTCCTCGTCGAGAGTATTTTGTTCTATGGAGAAACTTAAGTGATTGTCGGGGCGCTGTCAACCATGGGCACAGCGGGCCGGCGGCACTGCTCCGGTAGGGTCGCAGCGGGTGGCACGGTGCGTCGACGAGGAGGGCCATGAGCGAGGGTGCGAGCCAGGCCACGCTGCGCGAGCTGAACCTCGCCTCCGTGGCCAAGGTGCTGTTCGCGCACGCACCGCTCTCGCGGGCAGAGGTGGCCACCCGCACCGGGCTCACTCGGTCGACCGTCTCGCGGCTCGTCGACGAACTGATCGCGAACGGTGTCGTCGTCGACCAGCTGCCCAGTGGTGGTGGCGGCCGCGGGCGACCCGCCGTGCCGATCACCCCCGCGGCGGCCACCTGGCTGGGGTTGGGGCTCGAGGTCAACATCGGGCACCTGGCGGCGCGACTCCTCGACCTGACCGGGGCGGTCGTCGCGGAGCACGTCCTCACCGCCGACCTGACCGGCTCCGACCCCCACCGGACGCTCACCTCGCTCGCGCGGGCCGGAGCCGACCTGCTCCGACAGGCGCCGTCGACCGCCCGCGTGGTCGGTGCCCGACTGGCCCTGCCCGGGCTGGTCGACTCGGCCCAGGGCATCCTGCTGCGGGCCCCCAACCTCGGATGGCGCATGGTTCCCGCGGGCTCGGTGGTGGCCGAAGCACTGGGCGGTGACGTGGGCGTGCGCGTGGGCAACGAGGCCGACTTCGCGGCTCTGACCGTGGCCAGGGAAGCACCGGGGCGTCCGTCGGGGCACACCGACTTCCTCTACGTCTCCGGCGAAGTCGGCATCGGCTCGGCGCTGATCCGGGGCAGCGAGTGGGTCGGAGGTCGTCACGGCTGGGCGGGGGAGATCGGCCACATCTGCGTCGACCCGGGCGGGCTGCCCTGTGGGTGCGGGGCGCGCGGGTGCCTCGAGACCGTCGCGGGCCAGCGCGCGCTGCACCGCGCGGCCGGGGTGACCGACCATGCCGCCCTGGTGACGGCGTTGGCGGCCGGTGACCCGCGTGCCCACGAGGCCGTCACCGACGCCGGACGAGCACTGGGCCTCGCCCTGGCCGGCGCCCTCAACCTGCTCGACGTGTCCGTGATCGTGCTCGGCGGCCACCTCGGCGCTCTCGCCGACGACCTGATGCCCACGCTCTCGGACGAACTCGCCACGCGTGTGCTGGCGGCTCCCTTCGAGCACCCCACCATCGAGTCGGTGGTGGTCGACAATGCCCCGGCCGCCAGCGGCGCAGCCCATGCGGCGCTGGAGGCCGTGCTGGCCGATCCGGCCAGCTGGTGGGTGCACGCCTGAGCCCCACGCCTCAGCGCGGTCGGGGGGCAGTCGTGCCGCGCACCACGAGCCGAGTCGGCACCTTGACCGAGTGGGTGGCCGACGGCTCCGACCGCAACTGGGCCAGCAGTTCCTCGAACGCGCGCCGGCCGATCTCCTGCATGGGCTGCTCCACGGTCGTCAGCCCGGGTACCGACATCGCAGCCTCCGGCACGTTGTCGAACCCGACGACGGAGAGGTCGTCCGGTACCGACAAACCAAGCTCGGTCGCCACGGCGAGCACGCGTAGGGCCGTCACGTCGTTGGCGGCGAAGATCGCCGTCGGACGAGGGCTGAGGCCCAGCAGGGCGTGGGTCGCTGCCGTGGCGCCCCGGGCGGTGTAGTCGCCCGCGGCCACCCACGCCTCGTCGACCGGCAGCCCCGCCGCCGCCATGCCCTCGCGGTACCCCCGTTCGCGGAACTGGGCGGAGGCCAGGTCGGCTCGTCCGCCCAGGTGGGCAATGGATCGGTGCCCCATCGCCACGAGGTGTTCGACGGCCAGTCGGGCACCGCCCAGGTCGTCGGCGTGCACGTTCGGCATGGGGCCGGACGGGTCATGGGGGTCGACCGCCACCAGGGGGAAGCCGGCGGCGTTGACGGGGGCCGCGCTCGGCGTCACCAGCACCGCACCGTCGATCAGGCTGCCGGCAAGCTTGGCGATCAGGCGTTGCTCCCAGCCCGCCTGAGTGCGGTCACCGCCGACCGCGGCCGACCAGGCCAACAGCTCGTAGCCCGAACCCGAGCAGGCGGCGGCGATGCCCTTGAGCACCTCGGCCGAGTACGGCTCGAACTCGTTGATGAGGACGCCCAGGACCCCGCTGCGATGCCCCCGGAGTCCTCGGGCTCCGACGCTCGCGCCGTAGCCGTAACGGTCGATGACCTCCTGCACCCTGACCCGGGTGGTGGGCGAGATGCCATCGCGATGATTGACGACCTTCGACACGGTCGACACCGAGACCCCGGCCTCGCGGGCCACGTCGTGGATGGTGACGCGGCGGTGGGGGGTGGACATGCCGGAAACCTATCCCACGGCCGTCGAGAGGACGAAAGTCGCGATGAAAACGTTGTCGACAACGGTTGACAAACCTTTAGTAGTGCGACGAGACTAAATGAAGCGCTCCTCCCGGGGGGTGGAGCAGAACCCTTCGACGACGATGGAGACCTCAATGGCGAGCAAGAGAATCCTGGGCGCGGTCACGGCCGCCATGGCCCTGGGCATGACGCTGACGGCCTGTTCCGGAAGTGCCGACGCACCCGTGACGACCGACTCGACGACACCTGTGACGATGCAGTTCTGGCACAACTCCACCACCGGTGACGGAGCGGCCTACTGGCAGCAGACCGTCAAGGAGTTCCAGACGGCGCACCCCAACGTGACGATCAAGATCACGGCGATCCAGAACGAAGACATGGACGGGAAGCTCCAGACCGCCTTCAACTCCGGCACGGCTCCCGACATCTTCATGGCGCGCGGCGGCGGCAAGTTGGCCGACGTGGTGCACGCCGACATGGTGATGGACCTCACCGACAAGATCAGCGCCGACACCAAGAGTGCCTACGGGGACGCGATCTTCTCGACCTTCACGGTGGACGGCAAGGTCTACGGCATGCCCACCTCGGTGCTGCCCGACGGCATCTACTACTCCAAGGAGCTGTTCAAGAAGGCCGGCATCGACACCCCGCCGACCACCATGGCCGAGCTCTCCGACGCCGTCACCAAGCTGAAGGCAGCGGGCATCACTCCCATCGCCCTCGGCGGGAAGGACGCGTGGCCGGCCGCCCACTGGTACTACCTGCTGGCCCTGCGCGCCTGCTCCCAGGACGTGCTCACCAGCAAGGCCATGGGGGGCGACTTCTCCGACCCGTGCTGGACGAAGGCCGGTGAGGACCTGAAGGCGTTCGCGGACACCAAGCCCTTCAACGAGGGCTTCCTCACCACCTCGGCCCAGCAGGGGGCCGGCAGTTCCGCCGGCCTGCTCGCCAACCACAAGGCGGCCATGGAGCTCATGGGCGCCTGGGAACCCGGTGTGGTGGGGTCACTGACCCCGGACGAGAAGCCGCTGCCCGACCTCGGCTGGTTCCCGTTCCCGTCGGTCGAGGGTGGTCAGGGTGACGCCAAGGCGATGATCGGTGGTGCCGACGGCTACTCCTGCTCGAAGAAGGCCCCGGCGGTCTGCGCGGACTTCCTCAACTTCGCGGCGCAGAAGTCGCAGCAGGAGGGCTACGCCAAGGCATTCAACACCCTGCCCGCCAACCAGCAGGCACAGTCGGTCGTCACCGATCCGGCCCTCAAGGACAACCTGACGGCCTACAACGACGCCAGCTACGTGGTGCTCTTCCTCGACACCCTCTACGGCCAGAACGTGGGCAACGCCCTCAATGGTGGAGTCGTCGACCTGTTGGCCGGCAAGGGCCAGCCCGCCGACATCGTGAAGGCGGCGCAGGCAGCCGCGTCGAAGGGCTGATCGGTGGCCGACAGCGTCTCGCTCGCGGCGGCTCGTCCGGGGACGGGGGGGACCTCCACCTCCTCCGTCCTCGGGCGGGGCGCCCTCCCCGGTGCCGCCGGCGTCGCCCAGGTGCGGGCGCCGGGCCGCGGCACCGCCTCCCGTTGGCGCCAGCGATTCGAGATCCTTCTTCTGGCGGGACCGGCGGTCGTCGTGTTCGTGACGTTCGTCATCCTGCCGGTGGTCCTGGCCGGCTACTACGGCTTCTACCGCTGGAAGGGGTTCGGCCCGCCCACCGACTTCGTGGGCCTGCGCAACTACCGCATCATCCTCGCCGACCAGCACTTCCTCTCCGCTCTGGGGCACAACCTGTTCATCGTGGTGATGTCACTGGTGCTGCAAGGACCGGTGGCCATCGGGTTCGCCCTGTTGCTGAACCAGAACATCAAGGGCCGCTCGATCATCCGAGTGCTCATCTTCGTGCCCTACGTGGTCTCCGAGGTGATCGTGGGCGTCGGCTGGGGCCTGATGCTGCAGTACACCGGGGCCGTGAACGGGCTGTTGCACAAGCTCGGGTTGGGCAGCCTGGCGTTCGACTGGATCGCGAATCCCAAGGTCGCCATCTGGACGTTGATGGTGATCATCTCGTGGAAGTACATCGGTTTCGCCGTGATCCTGATGCTGGCTGGCATGCAGGGCATCCCGGATGAGCTGTACGAAGCGGCCGCCATCGATGGAGCGTCCTTCTGGCGCACCCAACGGTGGATCACGCTGCCGCTGCTGGCGCCCACCATCAGGGTGTGGGCCTTCCTGTCGATCATCGGCTCGCTGCAGCTGTTCGACCTCGTCTACATCATCTGGGGCCAGTACGTGGCGTCCACCGCCGGCACGTCGACGATGGCGACCTACATGGTGCGTGAGGGACGACTCGCCGGCAACTACGGCTACGGCAATGCCGTCGCCGTGGTCATCTTCCTGATCTCGCTCGTGATCGCCCTCGTCTACCAGCGCTTCGTGCTGAAGCGGGACACCGAGGGAGCCCTCACCGGCGCGCCGCGGCGTCGCCCGAACCGCACCCCCAGGGAGGCCTGATGTCCGCCACTGTGACCGCCCCGACCGTCGGTGGCACCGTCCCCGCGGCACCCACACCCCGTCGCCGCCGCCCGGGCACCCGCGAGGGATCGCCGCGCTGGGGCAGCCCCCTGACCTACCTGCTGGCCGTCGTGCTGATCGCCCTGTGTGTCGGACCGGTGTTGTACATCATCCTGGGCGGCTTCCGCACCAACTCCCAGATCACCATCGACCCCGCCGGGTTCCCCAACCCGTGGCGGCTCACGAACTACACGTCGGTGCTGAGCAGCGGCATGTTCTGGCAGCAGTTCGGCAACTCCCTGGTGGTGGGGCTCGCCACGACCGCGGGCGTGGTCATCCTGGGCCTGTGCGCGAGCTACGTGCTGGCCCGCTACCGGTTCCGCGGTCGCGGCGCCCTGTACACGTTGTTCGCGGCCGGCCTGATGTTCCCGCTCACGGTGGCGATCACCCCGCTGTACCTGCTGCTGAAGAATCTCGGACTGGTCGACTCGCTGTGGGGGCTGATCCTGCCGCAGATCGCCTTCGCGCTTCCCACCACGGTGATCATCCTCGTCCCGTTCCTGGCGGCGATCCCCAAGGAGCTGGAGGAGGCGGCCGCCATCGACGGGGCCAGCCGCCTCGGGTTCTTCTTCCGGATGGTGCTGCGGCTCTCGATGCCCGGTGTCGTCACGGTCGGGATCCTGGCCTTCATCGGCTCGTGGAACAGCTACCTGCTGCCCCTGTTCGTGCTCTCCGACCGCTCGCGATACACCCTGCCGCTGGGCGTGCAGACCTTCTCGAGTGAGCACTCGGTCGACACGGCCGCCGTGCTCGCCTTCACCTCGCTGTCCATGATCCCCTCACTCATCTTCTTCAGCCTGTTCGAACGGCGCATCGTCGGTGGCCTCACCGGTGCCGTCAAGGGCTGAGAAAGGACCGTCCATGACTGACACCATCTCGTCCACCACCGGCTCGTCCACCACCGGCTCGTCCACCACCGGGCGGGTCGACGCCCTGCTCGCAGCCATGACCGTGGACGAGAAGGTGGCCCAGCTCGGCTCCTTCTGGGGCCAGCCGGGCGAGGGTGGGGAGGTGGCACCCATGTCGAACGACTTCGCCACCAGCACCCTCACGTTCGACGACTGCATCCGCGACGGCCTCGGCCAGCTGACCCGCACGTGGGGCACCACCCCGCTGTCGCTGGCCGAGGGCGTGGCGGCCATGCGCGAGCGGCAGCGGCGGGTGGTCGAGGCGTCTCGGTTCGGGATCCCTGCCGTCGCCCACGAGGAGTGCCTGACGGGGTTCACCGCCCACGGCGCCACCGTCTACCCGACGTCACTGGCCTGGGGGTCGAGCTTCGATCCTGAGCTGGTGGAGCAGATGGCACGCGCGATCGGCGAGGACATGGCCTCGGTGGGCGTGCACCAGGCGCTGTCCCCGGTGCTCGACGTCGTCCACGACTACCGCTGGGGGCGGGTGGAGGAGACCATCGGTGAGGACCCCTACCTGGTGGGGCTGGTGGGTTCGGCCTACGTCCGGGGGCTCGAGTCGTCCGGCATCGTGGCCACCCTGAAGCACTTCGCTGGCTACTCCGCGTCGGTCGCCGCCGTCAACCACGGTCCCGTCCGCCTGGGACGGCGTCACCTGCGCGACGTGGTGCTCGTCCCGTTCGAGATGGCCCTCAGGTTGGGCGCTGCCCGGTCGGTCATGAACTCCTACACCGACGTCGACGGGGTGCCCTGCGCCGCCGACCCGTGGCTGCTGACCGACCTGCTGCGCGGCGAATGGGGATTCACGGGCACCGTCGTCTCCGACTACTTCGCCGTCAACTTCCTGCACGAGGCACACCACGTCGCAGCCACCCCGAGTGATGCCGCCGTGCTCGCGTTGCGGGCCGGCCTCGACGTCGAACTGCCCCAGACCAACTCCTTCGCCGGCGTCGCCGGCAAGGTGGCCAGCGGCGAACTACCCTTGGAGGTGCTGGACCTCGCGGTGCGCCGGGTGCTCGAGCAGAAGGAGCAGCTGGGGCTCTTGGACGAGGGCTGGCAGCCGAGGCTCGACGACCCCTCGTCCATCGACCTCGACAGCCCCCGCAACCGGGAACTGGCCCGTCGGCTGGCCGAGGAGTCGCTCGTGCTGGTGGCCAACGACGGCACCCTGCCGCTCGCGCCGGGGAGTCGGATCGCGGTCGTCGGGCCGTCCGCGAGTGACCCGCTCACGCTGATGGGTTGCTACTCCTTCCCCAACCACGTGCTCAAGCACCACCCCGATTTGCCGCTGGGGATCGAGGTGCCTTCGGTTCTCGCCGCCCTGGGCGAGGTCTTCGACGTCGTCGGTCACGAGATCGGGGCCCCGATCCAGTCGACGGACACGTCCGGCTTCGCCGCCGCCGCCGACCTGGCCGCCGCCGCGGAGGTGACGGTGGTGACCGTCGGCGACATCGCCGGGCTGTTCGGCCACGGCACCTCGGGGGAGGGCATCGACGTGCCCGACCTGCAGCTACCCGGTGTGCAGCGGGAGCTGGTCGAACGGGTGCTGGAGACCGGGACGAAGGTGGTGCTCGTGGTCGTCTCCGGCAGGCCGTACGCGCTGGGTGGGCTGGCGGAGCGCTGCGCCGCCGTGGTGCAGGCATTCTTCCCGGGCGAGGAGGGCGCAGGCGCGATCGCGCGGGTGCTCAGCGGTGAGGTGAACCCGTCGGGACGACTGCCGGTCGGCATCCCGGCCACCCCGGGTGGGCAGCCCTGGACCTATCTGGTGCCGCCACTGGGCCACGGGAACAACGGCGCCACGGGTCTCGACCCTCGTCCGCTGTTCGGTTTCGGCCACGGACTGTCGTACACGTCCTTCGAGCTCGGTGACCTGAGACTCTCGGACGAGGCCATTGCCCCCGACGGCACCCTGCAGGTCTCGGTGACGGTGACCAACACCGGCGGCGTCGACGGTGTGCACGTGGTGCAGCTCTACCTGCGCGACGAGGTCTCCCAGGTGACCACCCCGGCCCTGAGACTGGTCGGGTTCGCCCGGGTTCCGCTGGCGGCTGGGGCGTCCTGCCGGGTCACGTTCGACCTGCATGCCGACCGGACCGCGTTCACGGGTCTGGCGATGCGCCGCATCGTGGAGCCGGGCTGGTTCATCGTGCAGGTGGGGTCGAGTGTCACCGACCTGCCGCTGACCGGGCGGTTCCGCATCGAGGGTGCGGTGCGAGAGGTCGGACACGACCGTGTGCTGACCACCCCATGGACGCTGGCTGACCCAGGCGCCCTGTCCTGAACGTTTGCCTGCCGATGAATCTGCCCACTCCAGACCCAACCAGTCCAGACCCATCCACACAGTGAAGTGAGGACCACCCCCATGACCATTCGTCCCAAACTCCCCCGGATCGCCGCACTGTCCGCCGCCATGCTCATGGCGTCGGCGCTGGTCATCGGGGGCAGCTCGACCAGTTCGGCCACGCCCCCCGAGGCGACCTTGCGCAAGGCCGCCCCTATCGACCTCAAGATCGGTAGCGCCACCTGGGGCCAGCGCGACCTCACCCCCTACACCACCAAGCACCCCACCGCCTACCAGTCACTGCTGGCCGCGCAGTTCAGCTCCGTGACTCCCGAGAACGACATGAAGTGGGACGCCATCCACCCTGCTCCCGCTGTCTACGACTTCACCAGTGCCGATGCGGTGGTGGCGTTCGCCAAGTCCAACGGCATGTCGGTCCGTGGGCACACGTTGTTGTGGCACAGCCAGAATCCGCAGTGGGTGACGGATGCGGCACAGACCTGGACCTGCGACGAGGCGCGGTCCGTGCTGAAGGACCACATCTTGACGGTCGTGGGCCACTTCCGCGGAAAGATCTACGAGTGGGACGTGGCGAACGAGATCTTCCACGACACCTGGGACGAGGGTGGGGTCAGGCTTCGTACCGACCAGAACCCCTTCCTGAAGGCATGCGCTGCCGATCCGGTGGGGCTCATCGGTGACGCCTTCCGCTGGGCACACCAAGCCGATCCCAAGGCCGCCCTGTTCATGAACGACTACGCCGCCGAGGGCATCAATGCCAAGACGGACGCCTACTACGCCTTGGCCAAGCAGCTCCTCGCCGAGGGGGTTCCGCTGGGCGGCTTCGGGGCACAGGCGCACCTTGACCTGGACTACGCCTTCGACACCAGTCTGCAGGCCAACTTCCAACGCTTTGCCGCGCTCGGACTCAAGGTGGCCGTCACGGAGGCCGATGTTCGGGTGCGCGTGGACTCGTCCGATCAGCCCCTTGACCCTGCCGATGTGCAGCGACAGGCGGACCAGTACGGACAGCTGCTCAAGGCCTGCCTGAATGTGAAGGCCTGCTCGAGCTTCACCGTCTGGCAGGACACGGACGCCTACTCCTGGGTCCCTGGTGTGTTCCCGGGCAAGGGGTACGCCACTCCGTGGACAGCCGACCTGCAGGCCAAGCCAGCCGCCACCACCATGCGCTCGCTCCTCGAGGACGCCACCCCTGGCAGGTCGCCCCGGCGCTCCTGACCCACGGGCCGGGCTGGGGTCCGGGGGTCGCGGCGTGGTGCTGCGGCCCCCGGCATGTCCGTTTGCCTGCCGAGCGCACCGTTTCCTCGGTCGTGTCGAGCGTTTGCCCCGTCAACGTGCGTTTGCCCTTGTCGCAACGGCGGTAAAGGCACGCTCGAGAGGCAAACGCGGTGGGGGTGGCGGCTCGACCCGGCGAAGTCTGCTTGGCTGGAGGCGGGGGAGAGAGGATCGCCGTCGTGCACGCACCCGCCACCGGCTTCGTCCGCCGTGAGGGCACCCAGCTGCTCGGCCCCGACGGCAAGCCCACCCACTTTCGCGGGGTCGGCATCGGCAACTGGCTGCTGCCCGAGGGCTACATGTGGCGCTTCTTCGCCGGCGCCACTCGTCCGCGACTGATGGAGCGCCGCCTCGCCGAACTCGCCGGCCGCGAGTACGGGGACGCCTTTTGGCCGCGGTTCCGCGACGTCTTCTTCACCGCGGACGACGTCGCCGCCATCAAGGCCGCTGGCTTCGACCACGTGCGCCTGCCCTTCAACTGGCGCCTGTTCATGGACGAGACCACCGGCGACTGGGTCGAGGAGGGGTTCACCCGGCTGCAGCAGGCCGTCGACTGGTGTCGCGCCGAGGGGCTGCTGGTGTTGCTCGACCTGCACGGCGCTCCGGGCGGTCAGACGGGGGCCAACATCGACGACTCCGAGCACGATCGCCCCGAGGTCTTCGAGTCACCGCACCGCGAACGCTGCCTCGCGCTGTGGGTCGAGGTGGCCCGCCGGTTCGCCGATGACACCACCGTGATGGGCTACGACCTGCTCAATGAGCCCTGCCGTGACGAGTTCCAGCACCGCCACGCGGACGACCTCGCGTTGCTCTACCGCGACCTCAGTCGGGCGATCCGCACCGTCGACCCGCACCACCTGCTGATGTACGAGGGCTCCCACTGGGCCACCAATGTCTCGATCTTCACCGACCCGGCCCACGCCGACTTCTGGGACGAGAACTCCTGCCTGCAGTTCCACCGCTACTGGGACGCTCCCGACCGCGACGGGCTCGCCCGGTTCCTGGCGGCCGCCGACCAGCTCGACCGTCCGCTCTACATGGGTGAGGGCGGCGAGAACTCCGTCGGCTGGCTGCGGGCGGCGTTCGGCAGCTACGACCAGTTGGGCATCTCGTGGAACTTCTGGCCGTGGAAGAAGCTGCACAACCCGTCGTCGCCCGCCGACGCGCCCGCCCCCGAGGGCTGGGACGAGGTGGTGGCCGTGTTCGAGGCGACCGATCCGCAGGGCTCGGGCCCCACCGCCGAGCGCACGCGCGAACTGTTCGACGCGGTGCTCGAGAGTTTCCGGCTCGAGCGGTGCACCCAGCACCAGGCTCTGCTCGACGCCCTGCTGCAGGCACCCCGCGGGGTGCTGCCCGCCTACGCCGTGGAGCACCGCTGGGGCGAGCCGGTCGGCTCCGGGGTGCGCGCCCTCGACGGCTGGACGATCGAGCACCGCGGCGGCGACCAGGGGGCCAACCCGTTCTCGGCCGATCCCGCCGAGCGGGCCCGGGCCGGTGAGCACGTGCTGCTGCTGGCCCCCGGCGAGCGCGCCACGTTCCGGGTGGCCGGTCGTCCGGCCGAGGCACAGGTGATCGGGTCGTCGTCCGCCTCGATCGAGATGCACGACGACCGACTGGTGGTCACGGGTGGTCCCGGCGGCTCGGAGGTGGTGGGCATCCGGCTGGGATGATTTTGGGCCATGACACAACAAATTGGTCACAAAACCTTCCCGCGCCGACGATGCCTGGTCTAAGGTGCAGGAGTCGAAACGCTTCGACGGTGGTTCGCCCGTGACGCTCGTCGCTCACGCACCACCCGATCTCACAAGGAAGTGAAGGAAGATGACCATCGATCTGTCGCGCCGCGGTCTGCTCGGCGCCCTGGGTGTCGGAGCCATCGCCGTCGCCGGCCCGAGCGTGCTCGCCGGCTGCCGCACCAACCCGCAGGGGGCCCCCACCACCAACCCGTCGGCCGCCGCCGACGCCCTGATCCCGAAGTACACCCTCAAGGAGTACGCCAAGCCCGACTACCCGCCGCCGGCCAACGGGTTGGAGAAGATTCCCGCCTCGTTCGCGAAGTCCTACGACACGCCCCCCGGCTCGGGCTCCACCATCACGGCGATGACGCCGCTGTGGGGCGCCATCCCCAAGACCACGGGCAACAAGTACTTCGACGGCATCAACGCTCGCCTCGGCAGCACCATCAAGTTCCAGATCTCCGACGGCAACACCTATGGCGACAAGCTCGCCACCGTGATGGCCTCGAAGAAGGACCTGCCCGACTGGCTCTGCCTGACCACCTGGAGCCTGCCCGCCCGCTTCTCGGACACCGCGCCCGACCTGTTCGAGGACCTCACCCCCTACATCGGTGGCGACAAGGTCAACGACTACCCGAACCTCGCCTCGGTGCCCACCGATTCGTGGCGCTACAGCGTCTACAACGACACGCTGATCGGCATCCCGATGCCCGACGCCGGCATTCCCAACCCGCTGTTCTACCGCGCCGACCTGTTTGAGAAGTTGGGCGTCACCGACCTGCCCACCACCCCGGACGAGGTGCTCACCCTCGCCAAGGAACTCACCGACACCAAGGCGGGTCGCTACGGCTGCGACGACCTGTGGAACCAGGCGCAGAACTTCTACGGCGTGCCGCCGAGCTGGCGGTTGGACGACGCCGGCAACCTGCTCAACCGGGTCGAGACCGACGAGTACCGCCAGGCCCTGGAGTGGATCGCGAAGCTGTTCAAGTCGGGTGCCGTGCACCCCGACGCGGTGGCCGGCAACGGCGGCGACGCCAAGACCCGCTTCGAGTCGGGCAAGACGTTGATGCTCTCCGACGGCATCGGCGGCTGGGCCGAGGCCCTGCAGCGTCAGCTGCCCACCAACCCCACCTACAGCCAGCTGCCCATGCCGGTGATCGGCAATGGCTCGGGCGACCCCGTCGTCTGGAAGGGCCCCGCGATGGGCATCTTCTCGGCGATCAAGAAGGGCACCGCCGAGGCGAAGGTGAAGGAGATCCTCAAGCTGGCCGACTTCATCGCGGCCCCGTTCGGCACCGAGGAGTACAACCTGATCAACTACGGCATCGAGGGCACCCACTACACGCTCGACGAGAACAAGCTGCCGAAGATGACCGACCTGGGTGGCGCCGAGGTGCAGCCCACGTTCATCTTCCTGGCCTCGCCCGCCCCGTCGGTGGCCAAGGTGCAGTTCCCGGGCTTCGTGAAGGCCTACTCCACCTGGGTCAACGAGACCGCGACCCACTACAAGGAGCCGCTGTTCTACGGCATGAACATCACCGTGCCGACCCGGCTGGCCTCGATCGGCTCGCCGTTCGACGACCTGTCGAAGGACATCGCCCGCGGGCGCAAGACCCTCACCGACCTCGACAAGGCGATCGAGACCTGGAAGAAGGCCGGCGGCGAGGAACTGCGCACCATGTACAAGAAGATCCTTGACGAGACCAAGCCCTCGTGAGCAACGCCCCAGCCCAGCTGGGGGCCGAGACCGACACCGCCCCCGCGCGGACCGCCAAGGTCCGCGCGGGTCGGCGCGAACGCTCCGGCCCCCCGACGCGCAAGCTGAGCCTGTGGACGCGTTTCAAGCGCGACCGCTCGCTCATCCTGATGACGGTGCCCGGTGTGGTGCTGCTCGCGGTGTTCGCCTACCTGCCGATGGCCGGCAACATCATCGCCTGGCAGGAGTACAACCCGGTGCGGGGCTTCCGGAACTCGCCCTTCATCGCCTGGGACAACTTCGCCCGCATCTTCACCAACCCGCAGTTCGCGCTGGCGGTGAAGAACACGCTGGTGATCACGCTGTTCCAGCTCGTGTTCTACTTCCCGATCCCGATCATCCTGGCGCTGCTGCTCAACAGCGTGCTGTCGACCAAGGTGCGCACGTTCATCCAGTCGGTGGTCTACCTGCCGCACTTCTTTAGCTGGGTGATCGTCGTGACGGTCTTCCAGCAGATGTTCGGCGGCGCCGGCCTGCTCAACCGCATCCTGATCGACCACGGTATGCAGCCGTTCGACCTGATGACCAACCCGCACACCTTCCTGGTGCTGATCACCTCGCAGGCGGTCTGGAAGGACGCGGGCTGGGGCATCATCATCTTCCTGGCGGCGTTGTCGGCGGTCGATCCGGCCCTCTACGAGGCCTGCGCGATCGACGGCGGCAACGGCTGGCGGCGCCTGTGGCACGTCACCCTGCCCGCCCTGAAGTCGGTGGTGATCCTGCTGCTCATCCTGCGGTTGGGTGATGCGCTGAACGTCGGTTTCGAGCAACTCATCCTGCAGCGTGCGGCCGTCGGCCCCGATGTCAGCGAGGTCATCGACACCTACGTCTACTACCAGGGCGTCATCGCCGGTGACTGGGGCTTCGCCACCGCCGCCGGACTGATGAAGGGCGTCGTGGGGCTGTTGCTCGTCCTGGGCGCCAACAAGCTCGCCCACATGTTCGGAGAGTCGGGGGTGTACCAGAAAGCATGAGTACCGGATCCGTTGACCAACTGGGGGCGGAGGCCCCCGTGACGCTGGCCCCCACCGAGGCCACCCGCGTGCCGGGCACGGTGCGACGCAAGCACCGCGACCCCAACCGTCCCGCCTACATGGAGCCCGCCCACCCGGTCGGCACCGCCCTGAAGGTGATCGTGCTGGCCGCGATCACGCTGGCGGTGCTGTTCCCGCTGTGGTCGATCCTGATCACCTCGTTCTCGACCAATCAGGCCGTCACCCGGGCCGGCGGCATGGTCACGGTGCCCGACGGGCTGACCGTGTCGGCCTATCGTCAGATCCTCTCGGGCGGCATCGTCACTCGGGCGGCGCTGGTCAGCGTGTTCGTCACGGGGGTCGGCACGGTGCTGTCGACCACCGTGTCGGTGCTGGCGGCCTGGGGGCTGTCGAAGCCGTCGTCGCTGTTCCATCGTCCGATCCTGTTCATCTTCCTGATCACGATGTTCTTCGGCGCGGGCATGATTCCCAGCTACCTGTTGGTGAGCGCGCTGGGGCTGCTCGACAGCCTGTGGGCGCTGATCCTGCCGGGGGCGGTGTCGGCGTTCAACGTGCTGATCCTGCGCAACTTCTTCATGGCGATCGAGCCGGCCATCATCGAGGCCGCGCGCATCGACGGGGCGGGGGAGTGGCGCATTCTGTCGACGATCGTGCTGCCGTTGTCGAAGGCCGTGATCACCGTGGTGGCGCTGTTCTACGGGGTCGGCTACTGGAACGCCTTCTTCAACGCGATGCTCTACATCAACGACAACACCAAGTGGCCGCTGCAGTTGGTGCTGCGCTCGTACGTGTTGCAGGGGGTCTCGCTGCCCGGCGGTGATTCGGGCACCATCGACGTCGCCCACGGTCAGGTCACCGGCCTGCCCATCAAGATGGCCGTGGTGGTGCTGGCGATCATCCCGATCCTGGTGATCTACCCCTTCGTGCAGAAGCACTTCACCAAGGGTGTGATCTTCGGTGCCGTCAAGGGGTGACCGTGCCCTCGACCATCAGGTCGGGGGCCACCAGGTGCACGGTCGGTCGGCCCTGCCCGGCCAGCGCCGCCATGGCGAGATCGACGGCGGACGAGCCGATGCGTCGTCCGGGAAGGTCGATGGTGGCCACCGACGGCCCGTGTCGGGCGACCATC
The DNA here is from genome assembly GCF_051192575.1 of Aestuariimicrobium soli. Lineage (NCBI taxonomy): Bacteria > Bacillati > Actinomycetota > Actinomycetes > Propionibacteriales > Propionibacteriaceae > Aestuariimicrobium > Aestuariimicrobium soli. The sequence continues at coordinate 366,882 of NZ_JBPJSQ010000003.1, forward strand.
GAGCGGGGGCCGACCACCACCACGTGGGTGTCGTCGCCGAGGCGGCGGCCGGCGGCGGCGATCGCCGTCAGCACTCCCTCGGTGGCCGCCTCGTTGTGCACCACGAAGCCGGCCAGGTCGGGCCAGCGTTCGAGCAGGTCGGTGGTGGTGCGCACGCCGTCGGCGAAGGACGCCTCGCAGGCGGCGGTCTGCAGGTCGACCCCGAGCCGGGCGGCCTCGTCGGTGACCCCGCGCAGCATGCGGTCGGCGTAGCTGGTGTGACGCTCGAGCACCGCCGGCGGGGAGCCGACGAGGGCGACGCGTCGTCCGCCCGTCGCCTGAAGGTGGGAGCTGGTGAGATGGGCGTGCAGGTGGGCGACGGCGAGCCGGCCGGCGGCCTCGAAGTCGACGTCGATGCAGGTGAGCCCGTCGGCGTGCGCCGGCAGGCCGATCAGCACCGACGGCTGGCGCATCGTCCGCAGCGCGGGCAGGCGGGCATCGTCGGACTCGACATCCATCACCACCAGGGCGTCGACCAGACCGGCGCCGGCGCGGGGGATGGCGTCGGGGTCGTCCCCGGTCAGGATGAGCACGTCGTGATCGTGGAAGCGGGCACGGGTGACCACGCCGGCGACGAACTGCATGATCACGCTCACGTCGACGTCGGGCCGAAGCGGCATCACCAGCCCGATCACCCGGGTGCGTTGGCTGGCCAGCGCGCGGGCGCCGGGGTGGGGCCGGTAGTTCAAGGCCGCGACGGCCTCCAGCACCCGCTGGCGGGTCGGCTCCGAGATCGGTCGGCGCCCCGACAGCACGTACGAGACGGTGCTCGCGGAGACGCCAGCGCGCCGCGCCACGTCTTCGATACCTGCCATGTGTTCCCCCTCGGCGCCCCCGTTGTCAGGGCCACCACCCGGCAAGCATCGCAGACCGCCAACACAGCACCACCACCCCTTCCAGCAGAAATGATGTGCCCATGAAGTTCTCCGACGGTTACTGGATGCTGCCACCCGGCGTCGAGGCCATTCGCGGACGCGCTGTCGTCGACGTCGAGGTCGGCGACGACCGGCTGGTCGCGCACAGTGCCGACCAGGCGATCCACCACCGCGGCATGACCCTCAACCGACCGCTCATCACGGTCGAGCTCGACTCGCCCGCCGAGGGGGTGATCGGGGTGACCATCGAGCACCATGCCGGTCACGGACGACGCCAACCCGACCTCGGGCTGGCCAGCACCGGCGACGTGCGCGTCGAGACCGGCGATCACGACGGCTGGGCCGTGCTGACCAGCGGCGACCTGCGCGCCCGACTGGCCACCTCGGGGGAGTGGTCGCTGATCTTCGAGCGCCGTGACGGCGACGGCTGGCGCACCCTCACCTCGTCGGGCCCCCGGTCGGTCGCCCACCACACCGTCACCGGACGAGGCGCTGACGACGGCAGCCATGTGCGCGAACAGCTGGCGATCGGGGTCGGCGAGCACTTCTACGGGTTGGGCGAGCGGTTCGGGCCGCTGGTCAAGAACGGCCAGACCGTCGACATCTGGAATGCCGACGGCGGCACCTCGTCGGAACAGGCCTACAAGAACGTGCCCTTCCTGCTGTCGGATCGCGGCTACGGCGTGCTGGTCGAGTCGACCGACAAGGTCTCGTGGGAGGTCGCCAGCGAGGCGGTCTCGGCGGTGCAGTTCTCGGTGCCGGGGGAGCGGCTGCGCTACCTGGTGGTTGACGGCCCGACGCCCGCCGACGTGCTGGTGCGTTACACGGGGCTCGCGGGTCGTCCGGCGAAGGTGCCCGCCTGGTCGTACGGGCTGTGGCTGTCGACCTCGTTCACCACCGACTACGACGAGGCCACGGTGCTGTCGTTCGTCGACGGCATGGCCGAGCGGGGCATTCCGCTGAGCGTGTTCCACTTCGACTGCTTCTGGATGCGCCAGTTCCACTGGAGCGACTTCGTGTGGGACCCGGCGACCTTCCCCGACCCACGCGGGCTGCTCGCCAAACTGCACGACCGCGGCCTGCGGGTGTGCGTCTGGATCAACCCCTACATCGCGCAGCGCTCGCACCTGTTCGACGAGGGTGCCGAACGTGGTTTCCTCGTGCGCACGACCTCGGGTGCGGTCTGGCAGACCGATCAGTGGCAGGCGGGCATGGGGCTGGTCGACTTCACCAACCCCGAGGCCAGCGACTGGTACGCGGGCAAGCTGCGGGCCCTGCTCGACGACGGTGTCGACTGCTTCAAGACTGACTTCGGTGAGCGGATTCCCACCTCGGCCGATGGCGAGGCGATCGTCTGGCACGACGGCACCGACCCGCAGCTGATGCACAACTGGTACGCCACGCTGTACAACGCCTGCGTGCACGACCTGCTGGTGCGCGAACGGGGCGAGGGTGAGGCCGTGCTGTTCGCCCGCTCGGCCTCGCTGGGTGGCCAGCAGTACCCGGTGCACTGGGGTGGCGACTGCGAGTCGACGTTCGCGTCGATGGCCGAGTCGCTGCGCGGCGGGCTGTCGCTGGCGGCCTCGGGCTTCGGGTTCTGGAGCCACGACATCGGCGGCTTCGAGGGCACGCCCGACCCGGCGGTGTTCAAGCGCTGGGTGGCGTTCGGCCTGCTCAGCTCGCACTCCCGCTTGCACGGGTCGACCTCGTACCGGGTGCCGTGGGTGTTCGACGACGCTCAAGCCGGCGACAATCAGGCCGCAGAGGGGGAGGCGGTCGCGGTGACGCGGGCCTTCACGAGGCTGAAGCTCTCGCTGATGCCCTACCTGGCCGGGGCCGGGCTGGCCGCCCACCGCACCGGGGTGCCGGTGATGCGCCCGCTGGTGCTCGACTTCGCCCACGACCGCACCGCCTGCCTGGTCGAGCACCAGTACCTGCTGGGCGATGCGCTGCTGGTGTCGCCGGTGTTCTCGGCCGAGGGTGAGGTCGAGTTCTACCTGCCCACGGCGCCCGGCGGGTGGACGAACTGGTGGGACGGCTCCGTGGTGCCCGGGGGCCAGTGGCGCCGCGAGACCCACGGCTTCGCCAGCCTGCCGCTGTACGTGCGACCGGGGTCGGTGGTGGCCGTCGGCGCCCGCGACGACACCCCCGAGAGCGACTGGGCCGACGGGGTCGTGCTGCGCGTCTTCCAGCCCGCCGACGGGTTCGATCGCGAGGTGCGGGTCGGTCGTCCGGATGGCTCGGAGGTGGTCTTCTCGGTGAGGCGGTCCGGTGACACCGTCGAGGTGACCTCGGACGACGCACCCGCCGGCTGGGGGGTCGCCCTCGGCATGGGCGAGGTCGTCCGCGAGACCGACGGGACGGTCACCGCCTCGATGGAGGACACGTTGGTCGAGTAGCGGCGAGGAACGAGCCGCGTGTCGAGACCCCCCACCCGTCCACCCCACCTCACGGGAGCGAACCATGACCATCCCCAACACCCTGGCAGCCAACCCCCTGGCCAACGTGGCCGACGGCGCCCTGCTCTACGGCGGCGACTACAACCCCGAACAGTGGGACCGCTCGGTCTGGCGTGACGACGTCGCCCGCATGGTCGAGGCCGGCGTCAACGTCGCCACCGTCGGCGTCTTCAGCTGGTCGCGCTACCAGCCGACCCCCGACACCTTCGACACCGACTGGATGGACGAGGTGATCGACCTGCTCTGGTCGCACGGCATCGCCATCGACCTGGCCACCCCCACCGCGTCCCCGCCGCCGTGGATGGGACTGCGTCAGCCGGCCACCTTGTCGGTCAGCCCGTCGGGGCAGCGCAGCCAGCACGGCGGCCGCGCCCACTTCTGCCCCAGCTCGCCGGAGTTCCGCGAGCACTGCCGCGAGATCGCCCGCCGGCTGGGTGAGCGCTACGGCCACCACGAGGCGGTGCGCCTGTGGCACATCGGCAACGAGTACGGCCACGGCTGCTGGTGCGACCACTGCCGGGCGGCTTTCCAGGCCTTCCTGCGCGAGCGCCATGGCAGCATCGAGGCGCTCAACCACGCCTGGGGCACCGCGTTCTGGAGCCAGTACCACGCCAGTTTCGACGAGGTGGTCGTGCCGTTGCGTGGCCAGAACCCGGGTGCGGTGCTCGACCATCGTCGGTTCGTGTCGGCGCAGTTGAAGACCTTGTACCTGGAGCAGCGGGAGGTGCTTCGTCCGCTGGTCGGCGACACCCCGATCACCACCAACCTGATGGGTTTCTACGAGCACGTCGATGCCCAGCGGTGGGCCGACGACCTCGACGTGATCGCCGACGACCAGTACCCCGACCCGGCCGACCCGTGGGCTCGGCAGCGAATCTCGTTCGTCGACCACATGCTGCGGTCGCTGCGCTTCGGGCAACCCTGGTTGCTGATGGAGCAGGCGATGGGGGCGGTCAACTGGCGGCCCCACAACACCCCCAAGACCTCCCGGCAGCGGGTGGCCGACGCGGTGCGGGCGATCGGGCACGGCTCCGACGGGGTGCTGAGCTTCCAGTGGCGGCAGGCGTCCTCGGGCTCGGAGCGGTTCCACTCGGCGATGCTTCCCAACAGCGGCGCCGACACCCTGCTGCACCGCGACGTGCAACGGATCGGCACCCTGCTGCGCGAGCTGCGGCCGGTGGCGGGCACCCAGGTCACCACGCCGGTGGCCCTGGTGCTCGACTGGGAATCGCGGTGGGCGGCCGAGGAACCCGATGCTCCCTCCAACCTGAGCACGGTGCTCGAGCGGGCCGAGGCGTGGCATCGTCCGTTGTGGGAACGTGGTTGGCAGGTCGACGTGCGGGCGCCGTGGGACGACCTGTCGGCCTACCCGGTGGTGTTCGCGCCGTGCGCGCACCTGCTGTCGGCGGAGTCGGTGGACAACCTGCGGGCGCACGTCGAGGCGGGCCGCACGCTGGTGATGGGTGCATTCTCGGCGGTCGAGGACGAGTCCGCCCGGCTGTTCCCCGGGCCGTTCCCGGGCGGGTTCACCGACCTGCTCGGGGCGCGCGGCGAACAGTGGTGGCCGCTCGGCGAGGCCGGGGCGGGGCTGGTCTCGGAGGCGCTGGGCGGTGGGCGGGTGGCCGCCTGGGCCGAACGGTTGGTGCTGGACGAACACCGCCCCGCCCGGGTGCTGGCCTCGTTCGACCAGACCACGCCCGAGACCGCCGACCTCGGCCCGGCGGTGGTCAGGTCACCCGACGCGCCGTTCTACTACGTGGGCGCCGGCTTGGCCGAGCCGCAGTTGGCCGCCCTGGTCGACCTGGTGCTGGACGAGGCCGGGGTCGCTCCCGACCTCGGGGTGCTGGCGGCGCTCCCGGTGGCTGACCGCTCCCACGACTGTCCGGGTGTGGAGGTCATGGTGCGCGGTGGTCACACCTTCGTGGTGAACCACGCTCCGCTCGAGCAGACGGTGCACAGCACGGTGGACTGCCTCGACCTCGTCGAGGGCACCCGGGGCAGGGAGTTCAGGCTGGCGCCCCAGCAGGCGGCGGTGCTTCGTCCAGGTCGATGATCGCCACGTCCTGCGGCAGGTACTTCACCAGCGCGCAGTTGCGCTTGACGAGCTCTTCGCCGTCGCGGTTGCCGGTGCGGCGGTCGATCAGCTCGCGCCAGATCTCGTTGCGCCGGAAGTACTCGTCGTCCTTCTTGAGGAACTGCTCGTTGCGGGCGAACACCTTGTAGCTGTGGCTCTGCTGCTGGTCGGCGCGCAGCTCACCCTCGAGGTAGCGGTCGCCGACGCCGACCAGCAGCTGGAAGGTGGTGTCGGTGTCGTTGCGCACGACCAGGTCGACGTAGTTCCACACGATGGAGCAGCCCACACCCCACGGCAGCACGCGGCCGTTGTCGGGGAACGGGTCGAACGAGTGCTCCGACCGCTCAGTCACGGTCAGCGCCGAGTGCAGGAACATCCAGTGCAGCAGGTTGGCCAGCTGGCAGATGCCGCCACCCACTCCCGGACGAGCCTCCCCGTTCGACAGGCGCATGCCCTCGACGAAGCCGCGGCCCTTGGTGCAGTTGCCGACCACCTTGTTGAACGAGAACGACTCGCCGGGGCGGATCAGGATGCCGTTGACCTCGGCGGCCGCCAGCCTCAGGTTGGTCACCTTGTTGTGCTGCAGCCACATCTCCGACTCGCCCAGACTGCGCAGCAACAACGACTTGTGCAGCTTCACCTTCACGGGCAGGGGGTCGTCCGATCTCGTCGCGGCCCACGGGGTCGACGAGCGCTGCCAGGCGATCCAGCGGCGGGTCTGGTGGTACTTGACGGCGAGCGGGTAGAGCCAGGGGTGGCGTTCGCTGAGCGGTGCCCCGGCCTGCAGGCGGGTGGGCAGCTCGAACGTGGTGCCGACCTGATCGGCGGCGCTGGTGTGGGTGGTCATGGTGTCCTCGGGGAGCGATGTCACGTCATGACTACGCCCCCCGAGGGTCACCGGTTCACGAGTTCAGGAACTTCTCAGCTGAACTCCGGACGCTCCTGCGGCGACCGGGTCGCGGTGATCGCCGGATCGTCGGTCACCACCGGCTTGACGATCTCGTCGATGCGGGCCATCACGTCGGCGGGGATCGTCACGCCCGCTGCGGCCGCGGAGTCCGTCAACTGCTCGGGACGAGAGGCCCCCACGATGGCGCAGGCCACGTTCGGGTTCTGCAGCACCCAGGCGATGGCCAGGGTCGGCATCGAGATGCCCAGGTCAGAGGCGATCGGCTTGAGCTGCTGCACGCGCGTCAGCAGGTCGTCGTTCTCGAGCCAGCGCGACACCATGTTCTTGCCGCCCTTCTCGTCGGTGGCGCGCGACCCCTCCGGCGCGGGCTGCCCCGGCAGGTACTTGCCCGACAGCACGCCCTGGGCCATCGGCGACCACACCACCTGCGAGACGCCGAGCTCCGACGAGGTGGGCACGACCTCGGCCTCGATCACGCGCTGCAGCATCGAGTACTCGGGCTGGTTCGACACCAGCTGGATGCCCAACTGCTTGGCCAGGCCGTGGGCCTCGCGAATCTGATCGGCGGTCCACTCCGAGACGCCGATGTAGAGGGCCTTGCCCTGCCGCACCACGTCGGCGAAGGCCTGCATGGTCTCCTCGAGCGGGGTGAAGTGGTCGTAGCGGTGGGCCTGGTAGAGGTCGACGTAGTCGGTCTGCAGCCGCTGCAGCGAGCCGTTGATCGCCTCGAGAATGTGCTTGCGGCTCAGGCCGCGGTCGTTCTTGCCGCGAGGGCCGGTCGGGTTGAAGACCTTCGTGAAGATCTCCAGCGACTCGCGCCGCTGGCCCTTCAGCGCCTCACCGAGCACGGTCTCGGCGGCGGTGTTGGCGTAGACGTCGGCGGTGTCGAAGGTCGAGATGCCCAGGTCGAGGGCGGCCTTCACACAGGCCGTGGCCTGATCGGCCTCGATCTGCGAGCCGTGGGTGAGCCAGTTGCCGTAGGTGACGGCCGAGATGAGCATGCCCGAGTTGCCCAGGTTGCGAAACTCCATCGCGCGGGTCCTTCCGTGAGTGACGTTGTGGGTTCACCCCCATCTTTGCCGGTCGGGTGGTGGGCGCGCCCGGGGTCTCGCTGTTCTTGCGTGGCGCGCACGCACGATTGCGTCAGGCGACCTCTAGGGTCGTGGGCATGTCCTCGGCGACCCCACCCCTGCTGCTCACGTATTCCACCCCCGGCGACCTCGACGCGTGGGAGTCGGCGGTGCTGCCGATCGGCAATGGCACCCTCGCGGCCAGCATCTTCGGCGGCCCGACCACCGACCACCTGGTGCTCAACGAGAAGTCGCTGTGGAGCGGCGGCCCTGGGGTGCCCGGCTACCGCCACGGCAACTATCCCGAGGACGAGATCGAGTGGCGCCACCAGCGACTGGCCGAGCTGCGGGGCCGGTTGGCCGACGGCGGCGAGCTCGACCCGGCCCTCGTGATGGCCCACGACCAGCTCGGTCAGGCCAAGGTCGGCTACGGCTCCATGCAGACCTTCGGGCGACTGGAGTTCGGCTTCGACGGCTCGGCCGTGGGGGAGTCCTACCGCCGCACCCTCGACCTGGCCACCGGGGTCGTCCGGGTGGCGGGCGACGACGGCGCCTACGTGCGCGAGTACCTGTGCTCGCACCCCGACCGGGTGGTGGCGGCCCGGTTCACCGGCACTCAGCCGGTGAGCTTTGACGTGGCGTGGAACCCAGCGGCTGGCCCGGATGAGCTGCTCGGTGCGGCCGAGGTGGCCATCGAAGCCGGGGCGGGCGAGGGCACGATCACGCTCGCCGGTGTCGGCGTCGACAACGGCCTGCGGTACGCGGGCCGGGTGGTGGTCAGGGCCGTCGGCGGATCGGTGGCCGCGGCCGGGTCGGGGCTGCGGGTGACCGGGGCCGACGAGGTGCTGCTGCTGTGGTCGGGTGGCACCGACTACGCCAATCGCTTCCCCGACTACCGCTCCGGCGTCGACCCGGCCCCCCGCGTCGCCGCCGATCTCGACCGGGCCGCCGACCTGGGGTGGGCCGAGCTGCGCGCGCGCCACGTGGCCGACCACGGCTCGTTCTTCGGACGTCTCGACCTTGACCTGGGCGGGGCGCCGACGGTGGGGGACACCTCCGACTGGGTGGAGCACTACGGCCAGAACGCCTCGGCCGACCGCCACCTCGAGGTGCTGCACGCCCAGTACGGGCGGTACCTGATGATTGCCTCGTCCCGGGCCGGTGACGACTCGCTGCCGGCGAACCTGCAGGGCGGCTGGAACCACGTCAACACCCCGCCATGGGGAGCCAATTACCACGTCAACATCAACCTGCAGATGAACTACTGGCACGTCTGGGCCGCCGGTCTGGCCGAGTGCGCCGAGCCGTACCTGCGCTGGATCCACGGCCTGCTCGAGCCCGGGCGCCACTCGGCCCGCAACGTGCTCGGCACCACCTCGGAGCGGGCCTGGCTGGTGAACAACGAGACCAATGTGTGGGGTTTCACCGGCGTCTATGACTGGCCGACCGCCGCCTGGTTCGCCGAGGCCGGCGCCTGGCTGGCGCAGGCGTTCTGGTGGCACCAGCGCCACACCGGCGAGAGCGAGGTGCTGCGGGAGCAGGGCTGGCCCGTGTTGGTCGGTGCCTGCGAACTGTGGTTGGACACCCTGCAGTCCGGGGCCGATCAGGCCCTGCTGGCCAGCCCGTCGTACTCGCCGGAGCACGGCTGGTTCACCGCCGGAGCCGCCATGAGCCAGCAGATCGTGCACGAACTGTTCACCACCACCCTCGAGGCGGCCGCGTTCCTCGGGCTGACCGACGACGCCGTGGTCGCCCGCCTGACCGAGGCCCTGCCCCGGCTCGCGGACGGGCTCGAGGTGCGCGACTCCGAGATCGCCGAGTGGCGCACCCCCGAGGTCTCGGGCACCGAGGAGCACCACCGCCACACCTCCCAGCTCTACGCGCTGCACCCGGGTCGCGCCCTGCTCTCCCACTCGAACGCGGACGACCTGCGGGCCGCCGCCCGGGCCACCCTCGACCACCGCGGCGACGAGGGCACCGGCTGGTCGAAGGCGTGGAAGGTCAACTTCTGGGCGCGGCTGGGCGACGGCGACCGGGCCCATCGACTGCTCGGAGGGCTGCTGTCGGGGTCGACGATGGCCAACCTGTGGGACACCCACCCGCCGTTCCAGATCGACGGCAACTTCGGGGCGACCGCCGGGGTGCTCGAGCTGCTGGTGCGCAGCGACCTGGGCGGGGCACTGCGGCCCGACGCCCCCGAATCGGTGCTCGTCGACCTGCTGCCCGCGCTGCCGTCGGCCTGGCGTGAGGGGCGCCTGAGCGGCGCCCGCACTTGGGGTGGGTTGGAGGTCGACGTGGAGTGGCGTGACGCTCAGCTGCAGTCGGCCCGATTGACGGCCACCCGCGACGTCGAGGTGAGTCTCACCGTGGCCGGCGCGCTGGTTCGGGCCGACGTGCGGCTGGCGGCCGGGGAGTCGTGGGAGCTTCCCTGACCGACTGAGTCGGGTGGGAGAACCAGAACTCGGTTCTGGTTGGCCTGAGTGGGGTCTGGACGACCCCGTCAGGCCAACGGGAACCGAGTTCTGGTCCTCGCCCTGGCGGACGGGTCAGCGGCCTACCATCTGGGCGGCCTTGTTGAGGTCTCCGATGCTCTCCTCGAGCAGGGCGGCCTGCTTGGCCAGCGACTGCAACTGGATGTCGACGAGGAAGAACTCGGCCGGGGTGGTCCACCCGGGCCGCCGCCATTCGGCGATGATCTCCTTCAGCGTGGCCCGGTGGTCCGAGATGCGGTCGACGAGACCCAGCAGGGTGTGGGCGCGCTCGTCGAGCAGATCGAGGTCGTGGTCGAACTTCTGGTCGATGGGGTTCATGGTGATGTCTCCTGGATCGGGGCTCAGGTGACCTGAGCGGTTGCGGCGCCCCTGATCGGGGCCGCCATTGATCAAGAGCACGACCATCGTCCGGCGATACGGTTCGCGCCGATACAGTGAGCCGGTGCTCGACAGTGTGCTCAATGGCTTCGGTCTCGGCGCGAGTCTGATCATCGCCATCGGGGCGCAGAACGCGTTCGTGCTCCGGCAGGGAATCCGCCGCGAGCACGTGGGCATCGTGGTGCTGATCTGCGCCGTCTCTGACCTCGTGCTGATCGCCCTCGGCACGGCAGGCATCGGGGTGATCGTCGAGCGCGTCGGCGTGCTGCTCACCATCCTGCGCTGGGCGGGCGTGGCCTACCTGCTCTGGTTCGCGATCCAGAGTTTCCGACGCGCGTGGAAACCCGGCGAACTGCACGAGGCCGACGACGACGCCTCTGGCACACCCCACGCACACACACGCAGCGCCGCCGTCGCGCGCACCGCGCTGGCGCTGACCTGGCTCAACCCCCACGTGTACCTCGACACCGTGGTGATGCTCGGCAACCTCGCGAACCAGCACCAACCATGGCGATGGTGGTTCGCCGCCGGAGCCGGCGCGGCCAGCATCACCTGGTTCACGGCCCTCGGCTTCGGCGCCCGGGCGCTGGCCAAGCCGCTCGGCAACCCCCGCACCTGGCGCGTGCTCGACCTGCTGATCGGCGTGGTGATGGTGGCGATCGCCATCAAGCTCGCGATCGGCTAGTCAGTCTGGGTCAGTCGCGGGCGAGTTCGTCCAGCAGCATGCCGAAGACGTCACGGTGGGCCCGCTCGCCCAGGAAGATGTCGAGGTGGCCGTAGTTCTCGACCACGTGCAGGGCGTGGCGACCGGGCTGCCAGCGATCCAGCCAGGCGAACGTGCGCTCCTGGCTCTCGGGCAGGAAGCAGCGGTTGTCGCGGCCCGCGACCAGCACCCAGCGGGCGTCGGTCTGCGGTGGCGTCACCCCGAAGTCGGTCGGCAGCCCCGAGCCCTCGGTGACGCTGACCAGGTGCCCCGCCCGCACGCAGCGGTCCATCTGCGCGAAGAAGCTCATGGGCGCCATCCCGAACTCCCCGCGGATCCACTCGTGGGTCGCCTCGTCGAGCTGCGCGTGCGACCACAGGGCCGGGCGTCCGCTGCCGTAGGTGAAACTCACCAACCGGCAGACCGTGTTGTCGCACTCGCGGTGGGTGAGCCGCACCGCCCGGCTGGCGACCTTGCCGAACGCGCTGTCGGGGTCGTCCCCCCACGATGGGTCGAGGCCGGGAGTGAGCCCCGAGATCAGCGGACGAAGGCCGTGGATCTTCACCCGCGATCCCAGCGGGATCACCGGATGCAGTGAGACGGCGTTCGAGACGATGGTGGTGACCTGGGGCACCAACCCCGCGGCGGCGCTCATCGCGAATGACGTCGACCCCTGGCAGTGCACCACCGCCTTCATCGTGTCGGCGCCGGTCAGTTCGGCCACCGTGCGCACCGCGGCGGGGTGGTCGTGCTCGGCGGCGGCATCGAGGGTCCACGGCACCGGGTCGAGGTCGATCGAGGCCCGCCAGTTGAGCAACCAGACGTCCCAGCCGTCGTCGATCAGGGCGTCGACGAAGGTGCGACTCGTGGGCGGCCGGAAGATCTCGGCCCTGACGCCGGCGCCGTGCACCAGCAGCACCGGCCCGCGCGTGGGTTCGTGGCGCCCGCGCACGTTCAGCAGCGTCAGCGGCAGCCCGTCGGTCGAGGTGAACGCGTGGGTGGTGACGCGGTGGTCGTCCCTGGTGGTCGGACGAGTGCGCGTGCCCCCGGATGCTCCCGCTGAATCGTGCCCCTCAGAGTCGTGCCCAGGTAGATCGTTCATGGGGTCCCCCTCGCCCAGTCTCGATGAGCGCAGCGTAGGCGCGCGGACGATCCCTCCACAAGGGGGCAACCCCACCGGCTCAGGTGGCGGCGGCACCCTCTTCGCGCACGCGCTGCAGGAACTGCTTGGTGCGGTCGTGCTGGGGGTCGTTGATCACCTGTCGGGCCTCGCCCTCCTCGACCACGACGCCGTCGGCCATGAAGACCACCCGGTCGGCCACGTCGCGGGCGAACCCGATCTCGTGGGTGACCACGATCATGGTGGTGCCGCCCTCGGCGAGGTCGCGCATCACCCGCAGCACGTCGCCCACCAGTTCGGGGTCGAGGGCCGAGGTGGGCTCGTCGAACAGCATCAGCTTGGGGTCCATGGCCAGCGCCCGGGCGATGGCCACCCGCTGCTGCTGACCGCCCGACAACTGCGCCGGGTAGTGGTGCACCTTGTCGGCGAGCCCGACCTGGGTGAGCAGTTCGACGGCGCGCGCGGTGGCGACGGCCTTGGACTGGCGGCGCACGTGCACCGGGGCCTCGATCACGTTGCCGAGCGCGGTCATGTGGGGGAACAGGTTGAACCGCTGGAAGACCATGCCGATCTCGCGGCGCTGCGCGGCCTGCTGCTCGTCGCCGAGGTGGCGCAGTCGTCCGCCCCGCTCCTCGAGCCCCATCAGCTGGCCGTCGACGAAGATGCGGCCACCGTCGATCTGCTCGAGCAGGTTGATGCAGCGCAGGAAGGTCGTCTTGCCCGAGCCCGACGGGCCGATCAGGCAGACCACCTCACCGGGATGCACCACCAGGTCGATGCCCTTGAGCACGTGGTTGCGGTGGAACGACTTGTGCACGTTGATGGCTTCGACCAGCGGTTCCTGGGCGAGTTCGGGGTTGGTGTTGGCCAGACGTTGACTCATCAGTGTTCTCCGGCCTTGTTGAGCAGCCGCTGGGCGCGGGGGTTGATGGCGCCGAAGCCTCGTCCGAAATGACGTTCGAGCAGGGTCTGGCCGACCATCAGCACCGAGCAGATGATGATGTACCACAGGGTCGCCGCGACGTAGGCGGGCATGATCTTGTAGGTGCGGTTGGCGACGATGCTGGCCTGGTTGAACAACTCCAGGCCCACCGGCACCGCGATCAACAGCGAGGTGTCCTTCACCATGGCGATGGTTTCGTTGCCGGTCGGGGGCACGATCACCCGCATGGCCTGCGGCAGCACGATCCGCGACATGGTGCGCGACGAACTCATGCCCAGCGCGGCGGCCGCCTCGCGTTGCCCGGTGTCGACCGAGAGAATGCCGGCCCGCGCGATCTCACTCATGTAGGCGGCCTCCGACAGCCCGAGCCCGATGGCGCCGACGACGATGCCCTGGCTGAGCTGGCGGGTGTCGATCATCCACGGCGAGAGGGTGTTCTCGTCGAGCCCCAGCGCCCGCGAGAGCTCCTGCCCGAACGGCAGCCCGAGGTCGAGGTGGGGGTAGAGGTAGATGACGCCCACGCCGAGAATCGTCAGCAGCACGTACCGGGGCACCGAGCGGAAGAACCAGGTGTAGACCGCCGCCACCGCGCTCAAGACCGGGTTGGACGAGAGCCTCATCACCGCCAGCACCACGCCGAGGCTGACGCCCACGATCATCGCGATCAGAGTGCCCAACAGGGTGCCGACGGCCAAGCCTTGCAGGATCGGCCGGTAGTTCATCACCGAGAAGACGTAGCTCCACTCCCACTTGGGATTGGTCGCGAACGAGTGCACCATCATCGCCACCAGCACGGCGATCACGGCGATCAGCACCCAGCGCCACGGATGCCGCACGGGCGCGGCCTTCAGGTCGGATGGGCGCTCCTGCCTGGCGCGCTCCAGCAGCGAACTGCTCATCAATGGTCCTTCCGGGACGAGGTGGAGTGGGTGCCGACGCCGGTGTCGACCCCCACCCCGATTCGGGGGGCCGGCTCCGCGGGGGAGCCGGCCTCAGTGTCAGCCAGACTCAGGGGTGAGCCGGCCTCAGGGGTTGACGGGGAACTCGGTGACGGCGCCGCCGTCGTTGCCCCACTTGGCCAGGATGGCGTCGTAGGTGCCGTCGGCCTGCAGTTTGGCGAGGGCCTCGCCGATCAGCTTGCCGAACTCCTCGTTCTCCTTCGAGACGACGATGCCGTACGGAGCGGCGTCGTAGATCTCGCCGATCTGCTCGAGCTGCCCGTTGGTCTGGGTGATCGCGTAGGCGACGACGGGGGAGTCGGCCAGCATGGCGTCGGCCTTGCCCGAGACCACGTCGGCGGTCGCCTTCGACTGCTCGGCCTCGACCACGATGGTGATCTTCGGCTTGCCGGCGTCGGTGCAGACCTTGTTGCGGGCCTCGATGTCGTCGATCTGCACGGTGCCCTTCTGCACCGCGACCGTCTTGCCGCACATGTTGTCGGGGTCGAGCCCGCTCGACGGCTTGGCGGCCCACGAGGTGCCGGCGTTGAAGTACTGCACCATCGTGACCTGCTGCTTGCGCTTGTCGTTGATGGTGAACGAGCTGACCGCGATGTCGTACTTGCCGCTGGTGACGCCCAGGATGATGGTGTCGAAGCCGGCGTTGTTGTACTCGACCTTCAGGCCCAGGGTGGTGGCGACGGCGTCGAGCAGCTCGATGTCCATGCCGACGATGGTCTTGCCGTCGGTGTCGATGAACTCGTTGGGGGCGTAGCTCGCGTCGGTGCCGTCGACGAGCACACCCTTCGACTTGATCGCGGCCGGCACCTTCGCGGCGAGGGCCTCGTCCACCTTGACGGTGGCGGTGCTCGCCGACGCCGACGAGCTGGACGAGGTGCTGGGCTGGGTGTCCGCGGGGGCGGAGGGCTGGCCGCTGGGCAGTTCGGTCGAGCCGCAGGCGGTGAGCGTCAGGCTGAGCAGCCCGAGCGCCGCCAGACCGGTGCGCCAGCGGGAACGCGAGGTGAAGGTGACCGACATGGGGGCCCTTTCTGGGTGGGGGTGATGCGTGCAGCCGATCATGGCAGTCGGGCGCCGACGAGGTCAGCCTGTTCGTCGGCGGGGCGCACATCGCAACCAGATTGGAACAATCACCTGCCCCGGGCGAGCGGGCCGTAGGGTTGACGCGTGAGCTTCGACGAATCCGACCTGGGCGCGCTCGACGCCCCGCAGATCCATGCCGGCAAGGTGCGACGGCTGTACGCGTGGCCCGCGGACGAGTCCGGGCGTGAGCGCCTGTTGATGGTGGCCACCGATGCGGTGAGCGCCTACGACCATGTGCTGTCGCGTCCGATTCCCGACAAGGGGGCCGTGCTCACCCAGCTCTCCCAGTGGTGGTTCGACCAGCTTGGGGGCGTGGTCGACAACCACGTGCTCTCGACCGACGTGCCGGACGTCGTGGTCGGCCGGGCCGTGATCTGCGAGTCGCTGACGATGTTCCCCGTCGAGTGCGTCGCCCGCGGCTACCTGACGGGGTCGGGCTGGGCCGAGTACCAGGCGTCGGGAACCGTGTGCGGGGTGTCGCTGCCCGACGGGCTGCACGACGGGGCGCGGCTGCCGGAACCGATCTTCACCCCGGCCACCAAGGCCGAGCTGGGCGAGCACGACGAGAACATCGACTTCGACCGCATGCGCGGCATCGTGGGTGACGAGGTGGCCGAGCGGCTGCGTGAGTTGACCCTGGCGATCTACTCGGCTGCCGAGCGGATCGCCCGCGAGCGGGGCATCATCCTGGCCGACACCAAGGTCGAGTTCGGCCAGCGCCCCGACGGCACCATCGTGCTCGCCGACGAGGTGCTCACCCCCGACTCGTCGCGTTTCTGGGATGCCGAGGCGTGGCAGCAGGGGCGTCTCGAGTCGTTCGACAAGCAGTACCTGCGCGACTGGCTCACCCGCGACTCGGGCTGGGACAAGGCCTCCGACGTGCCCCCGCCCCCTCTGCCCGACGAGGTGGTCACCGCCACCCGCGAGCGCTACCTGGAGGCCTACCAGCGGTTGACCGGGGCCGCCTTCGCGTCCGGGGCCGCGGGCGTGGGTGCGGAGGCATCGTCCGATCTCGATAGGATCACGGGCATGGCCAAGATCGTGGTGGACGTGATGCCCAAGCCCGAGATTCTCGACCCGCAGGGCAAGGCGGTGACCGGGGCGCTGCAGCGGCTGGGGCACACCGGCCTGACCGTGCGGCAGGGCAAGCGGTTCGAGATCGAGGTCGACGGCGAGATCACGCCCGAGCGCCTCGACGAGGTGCGCCAGGCGGCCGAGACGCTGCTGGCCAACACCGTGATCGAGCAGTTTGACGTGCGCGTCGAGGCTCCCGGTCAGGAGGCCTGACGTGGCGACCCGGATCGGCGTCGTCACCTTTCCCGGCTCGTTGGACGACCACGACGCCCAGCGGGCGGTGCGCCTCGCCGGGGCGGAGCCGGTGTCGTTGTGGCACGCCTCCGACTCGTTGGCCGGTGTCGACGCGGTGATCCTTCCCGGCGGATTCTCCTACGGTGACTACCTGCGATGCGGTGCGATCGCGCGGTTCTCGCCGGTGATGCAGTCGGTGATCGACGCCGCCGGTACGGGCATGCCGGTGCTGGGCATCTGCAACGGCTTCCAGGTCTTGTGCGAGACCCACCTGCTGCCGGGGGCGATGATTCGCAACGAGTCGCAGCACTTCATCTGTCGCGACCAGCGGCTGCGGGTGGAGTCGACCGACACGGTGTGGACCTGCGACTTCGAGGCCGGGCAGGAGATCACCATCGTGCTGAAGAACGGCGAGGGCAACTACCAGGCCGACCCCGAGACCCTGAAGCGGCTCGAGGACAACAACCAGGTGGTGTTCCGCTACGTCGGCAACCCCAACGGTTCGATCAACGACATCGCCGGCATCACCAACGAGCGCGGCAACGTGGTCGGGCTGATGCCGCACCCGGAGCACAACATGGAGGAGCTGACTTCGCCGTCGCTGGACGGTCGTCCGTTCTTCTCGTCGGTGCAGAGGTTCCTCGCGGCCCACGTGTGAGGCAGGCATGCTCCCGCTGAAGTCGCTGGCCCTGTTCGTCGTCGCGGCGCTGTGCGAGATCGGTGGGGCGTGGCTGGTCTGGCAGGGGGTTCGCGAGCATCGGGGCTGGCTGTGGGCCGGGGCCGGGGTGATCGCGCTGGGGCTCTACGGATTCGTGGCCACGCTGCAGCCCGATGCCCACTTCGGACGAATCCTGGCTGCCTACGGCGGGGTCTTCGTGGCCGGCTCACTACTGTGGGCGATGGTGGTCGACGGGTTCCGGCCCGATCGGTGGGACGTGATCGGGGCCCTGGTGTGCCTGGTGGGCGTGGCGGTGATCATGTACGCGCCGCGGGCGGCCTGAGCGGGCCCTTCGACACGGCCGCTCGTTCCTCGCGGCCTACTCAGGGAGCGAGGGGCGTCCGTGCAGTGAGTAGCGGAGGGACGAGCGTGTCGAAGTGCGGTCACCGGGGCAGCTGTGGCGCCTGCGGCGCCTTGCCAGCAGCCCGCTACGCGGGGCTGCCCCCTACTCCCTGCCACGCCGCGCCTTCGGCGCCCGCCAGAGCCGGCCCGTACGTCCCACGCATGGACACCCCCCCACCAGCTGGTGGCGGACCCCAGCGTCGAGGAGCTCCATGACGGCACGGACCCACTCGACTACCCCTGCGACGAACGCGGCGCCCCACCACACCAGGCAGTCCACCACGGGGTCACGTGCCCCCTCATCGGGCTACACGAAGGGCCTTGGCCAGATGGCCAAGGCCCTTCGCTTCGTCAGACGTGAGGCACGGCTCACCCAGCCTCATGAGCCCGGCTGTAGGCCCATGCCGTCAGCGATCCAAGCGCACGTATGGAACGATCACCGGGCCCCTCGTCCAGTCCATCACTTGGGCTTGAGATGCCGGACCAGAGATGATGTCGAGAGCATTGGAGTCGCTGACGTCAGTGTCCTTTGACGGGATCGAGTCATCGAACTCGCCAGCGCCTCCAGCTGGGCGGTAAGGGCCGACGAACCAGGGACAGCCCTCACCAGCAGCGCACGCCGCGCTGTAGACGGGGCGCACATTACCGACGCCCTCTCCACCCTCGGCGTCGGTGAACATGGACACCTGCATTTCAAGATCCGACAGGTTAACCCCCTTCAACGCCTTGGCCGGAATCGACGCCACGATCGTTCCGCGAGGGTCAACCAGCAGGGTGGTGCTGCCCACCTTGGTGAGTGCAGCATCGTAAACGCCGCTGCCGAACTGGGCATCGTCATAGCGTCCGTCGGCGACGATGACGTGGCTCCAGGCTCCGGCTGCGGAGGTGTTGGTGCCCGGCAGCATGGGCGTCGTGACCGTCGACTGGCCGTCCCGCAGGTAGATGTTCAGCCGCTGGGTGCTCATCCCGTTGCCGCCCCATGGGTTGCGGATTGGGCCAGCGGTGTTCGTCACGAAGCGGATCGTCTTGCCGTCGGAGTAGACCTTGAGGCCAGTGAGGTCAAGGCTGCCCGGATTGAAGGCCGAGTCCGTGGGATAGGTGTAGCTGCCGGGCCCGTTGTCGTCACCTACAGGATCGGTCAGCGAGCCAACGAGAGTGCCGTAGGCCACCACGGTGCGTCGGTCGACGCTCATCACCCCCGTCGGGCCGGTCGCGGTCACCACCAGATGGTTGGTGACCTCGGGCAGCTTCACTTTGACGCTGAACGATCCCTTGGTCACGGGTGCCTTCTTGGTGATCCCGTTGACCCTGATCTGGACGCTGCTGGTGTCGGTGGTGCCGGTGACGGTGACGGTGCGGGAGCTGGCGACGGTCCCGTCCGCGGGCGAGGTCACCGATAGCTTCGGGGGCGTGCCGGTCGGCTGGCCGTCGGCGGTGGCGTTCCAGGAGTCCCAGGTGTCGGCGTCGAAGTTGAGACGCCCCAGTTCGTCGCTGGCCCAGTTGTTGCCGCTCTTGAGGATGTCCTCCCCGCCGACGGTGTAGTTGTGCAGAAGCAAGCCGTGGCCTTCGGTGGGCTCGTTGCCGATCTCGACCCGTTGGCCGGCACCATCGGAGTAGCGCTTCAGGAGGCTCTGCTGCGACGACAGGTCCAGCCCGTTCCACGAGTCGATGGCAAGCCCGTCGATCGTCACGTCGCGATGGTTCGACAGCGCGAAGACTCTGATCGCGCAGTTGACGGCGCCCTCGACTCGGGTTCCGGTGAATGTGAGGTTTGAGACGGTGGAGGAGACGTCAGCCCGATCCGTGGCCCCCATGTCCTCGTAGTGCGACGATGAGTTGAACACGCAGGTGTTGTACTTCTGGTCCTTCCAGTACATCCGGTTGTGAATGACATCGGTGTCTGTGACCGTGACGTTGTCGATGGTGCGCGGCACCCAGCCCCACTGGAAGACAGGTCCGTTCTCGTTCTTCCAGATCACGGTGTTCCTGACGTCGACATCACTGTGGTAGAGCTTCAGTACGTCGTCATTGGCGTGGAAGAAGGTGTTCGCCATGCTGCTGTGGTCGTAGAGTTCGATGCCGTCCGTCTGCCAGTACCAGCTTCCGACCTGCTTGTAGCCCTGAACGTCCATTCGGAAGTTCTCGACGCCCACCTCCACGCCCGCCGAATGCGCATAGGTGACGAATGAGTGGTACGGGGGCGAGGCGACAGTGATTCCTTGGAGCAGCAGCGACTGCCCGGTGTTGGTCGACTCGAACTGCAGCATCTTCACACAGGTGGAGTGACACTGGTCGGCGACGCTGTGTTGGTAACCGTTGGCCGTGTCGGCCTCGTAGACGTACTGCTCACCGGACAGGACACCCAGACCAGTCACCTTGTACTGGGCCACCGGGGCGGCGCTGGTGTCCGGGAACCGGAACGCCCCCTTCACGTACGCGCCCGGAGCCAGGTAGACCCAGCGCACATTGGCGGGGAGCACGGTGTGGTGGTCGCTCCCCATCCAGTAGGTGCCTGGGCCGAAGTAGAGGATCTCCTCGGCCATGGTCTCCAGCCCACTCAGATGACCGGGTTCCGGACGTCGGATGGTGCCGTCGGCTGCCGTCGGGACGCGCTCTGCGGCTTGGGTTGCTGTCGGAGAGGGGTTGGCGAAGACCATCATCGAGTTGCGGGGCTCCGTGTGGACGAAGCGGTTGCCAGCCGCCACCGTGGTCTGCTGGCCACTGGCACCGGACAGGTCGTTGTAGACCGACACCTGCTCAGGGTCGAATTCGACCGAGAAGCGGTAGCCGTCAGGACTGAATGGCACGAAGACGCGGATGGTCGAACTGTTCACCAGTTGGGTCTTCAGCCCGAGGTTGGTTGGCCTGACGGTGACCTGACTCGCCGAGCGAATCGGCTGCGAGGTCAAGAGGGTGACGTCGACCCACACGTCGGTGGAGTACTCGAAGCTCGACCAGCTCATGGTCCACCCGTTGGCAGCGGTGAACTCGGCGCCATCCTCCTCGGTGTAGCCTCGCTTGCCCTCCCCTGATCTCGGGACGCTCATGTAGACGAAGGAGTCGTGCTGGTCAGCCGGCGCGGAGATCGGCGTGACTGCGGCTGTGTAGAACGGCGAACGCCGCACCTGGCCATCGCCGATCGGGCCTGTGGTGGCGACTGCGTTGGGGTGGGCCCAAGTGGTCACTGCTGGTGCGGACACGTCGGCCAGTGCTGGCGATGGACCCAGCGCAACGAGGACTGACAGCACGAGAACAAGCGCGCTGCCGAGCACAAGGGCGGGTGATGAGGTGCGCGACATGGTGGTCCCTTCTGAACAACAGTGGTCTGAGGGCGGTGGCTGCGCCTCGGACAGCGTGGCGCGCCCTTAGTTTCGTTTCAAAACTCCCAGGGTGTCAAGGGGTCGCCGCAGAGCCGTCCCGCTGGACGCTTGACTGCCGCGACGAAAGTGATCTCGCATGCCACGGCCGCGGCGGCCTTCCTCGTCCGCCGGCCCGATGCCACGATGGATGCCATGACGCTGTCATCCACGAGCGTGCGACCATCTCCTTGGCAGCAGCGCACCGACACCGAGCAGGCCATCGCCCTCGAGGTTCTGCTGCACGGGCCCTTGGCTCGTAGCGATCTCGCTCGGCGGCTGCGCCTCTCACCCGCCTCATTGACGAGATTGTCGGGCCCTCTCATTTCGGCTGGCCTGCTCGAGGAGACCGACGACAACGGGGTCGGACCATCCGGACGGCCGACCCGACCCCTGCGTGTCGTCGCCGACGCGGGCAGGTTCATCGGGGTGCGGCTGACCCCGACCGAAGCCCACGGCGTACTGATCGACTTCCATGCGCGCGTGCTGGGGTCGTCCCGGGCCCGCCTGCTGGACCGGAACCCCGACGGGGTGCTCGAGGCACTTGCCCAGGTGGTGCAGTCGCTGGACACCCGTGGGCACGCCCAGGCGATCGGGGTGAGTATCGGTGGACTCGTCGTCGACCATGCGAGCGTGGTTTCGAGCCCATTCTTCCCCTGGACCGAGCCAGTTGACCTGGCGGCTCGCCTTGCCGACAAGGTTGGCGTGTCGACGGTGGTGGACAACGACGTCATGGCCCTCACCCGCGCCCAGTCGTGGTTCGGGTATGGCCGCGGACGCGACCGATTCGCTGTGTTGACGCTGGGCGTGGGTGTTGGTCTGGGCGTGGTGGCCCACGGTGACCTGATCGAGAGTCCTGACGCGGGGTTGGGACTGATCGGACATGTGCCCCTCGATCCCACAGGACCGCTGTGTCCACACGGGCATCGCGGCTGCGCCGACGCAATGCTCACCGATCAGGCGATAGCGGCAGCTGCCAGCGTGGCCCTGCGCCGCCCGGTGGCGTACTCAGAGGTAGTGGACCTCGCCTCCGCGGGTGACGCCGTGGCCGCTCGGCTGATCGAGCCATCCGGTCGTGCCCTGGGGCGTCTGCTCGCCACCGTCGCCAACCTGACCATGGCCGACCGGATCGTCGTGACGGGTGAAGGAGCTGGACTCGCCCACGCAGCCGCCGCAAGTGTTCAAGCCCAGTTGGCCGCCGATCGACACCCGGCAGCGCAACCTGTCGACGTGGTCACTCCCATTCTCGGGTCTGACGAGTGGGCCCGAGGACCAGCCGTGCTCGCCATGCAGTCAGTGGTGCACCCACGAGTCAGAGCAGCGTCGACCAGTAGCACCAGGGGCGCAACGCGACCGCGGTGACCAGCACAAGCCACCCCGCGACCAGCCGAATGGCGGGTTGGAGTGGATCATGAACGGTAGGAGTTGATCATGAATCAGGCCGCGCTGGACGACTCGTCCCCGGACTTCTGGGCCCAGCTGTTCGGATCCATCGACGCCCACCTGCGCTGGGTGTCCTCCCTCGACCCGCGTGGTCCCGAGGCCGCGGCCAGCGGTCTCGAGACGTTCGGTTGGGCGACGGCCGCACCCTCGTCCGCCTGGGCGCTGCACTATGCCTACGAGGCCTTCGGGGCCGCCTCGAAGCGCGCCGAGTGGCAGTTCACCTCGAACGAGAACGTGCAGCGGCTGAAGGAGTCGACCAATCTCGGGCTGGCCCACGTGCGCGGACTCGAGCCCTCCGCGGAGCTCGACGAGTCGCTGCGTGCCTGGCAGCAGTCCGCCGGCATCGAACCGAAGCACTACCCCGGCGAGGCGCCCCGCCGTCACCGCTGAGCCTCAGATGGCCGCGTCGCCCTAGCGATCCGCCCGCAGGATGGTCGAGAACAGGGCCTCGTCCTCGTCCACCTCGACCAACAGCGCTGCCCCGTCGAGCCCGCTGCCGAGCGGGGTGACGAACTGCGCCGACCCGAACTGCGCCCGCACGTGCTCCTCGAACGACGCCTGCACCAGGTCCGACCCGAAGACGTTGCCGAGCACGGCGACGGGCGGGTCATCCGCCGTGATGCCCACCGCGCGCAGACCCGAGGTGGCCGAGTGGGCCAGCTCCGCCCCGGCGGCCCGCACGATCCGGGCGGCCACCTCGTCGCCGGCAGCGGCGTGCTCGGCCACGAGCTTGGCGTACGACGCCACCCGCCGCACCCGCTCGGGATCGGCCTGGATCTCCAGGTACAGCTCGGGCAGCGACGGGAAGTCGCGCACCACGGGTTCGGTGAGCGAGGTGGCTGGTCCGCGCCGGTCGAAGGCACGCATCACGGCGTCGAGGCCGGCTCGTCCGATCCAGAACCCCGAGCCGGCGTCGCCGACCAGGTACCCCCAGCCGTCGACCCGCAGCACCTCGGACGGCCCGACCGCCAGGGTCACCACCCCGGTGCCGGCGGCGGTCACCACGCCCTGGTGATGCCCCAGCGCGCCGAGGTAGCTCGTCACCGAGTCGTGGGCGAGCACCACCTGACGCACCCTCAGGGGCGCCACCTGGTCGAGGAACTGGGCGGCGGTCTCGTCCGCCCCGAGGCCGGTCGACCCCACCCCGACCACGTCGATCGGACGACCGAACCGCTGCGCCGCCTCCCGTACCGCGGCGGCGAGCTGCGGCACGACGGCGCGGTCGGTGAGCATGCCGCGGTGGTCGCTCAGCTGCACCTCGGCGCCGTCGACGCGGATCGAGGCGCGCATGCCGGACTGGCCGGCGTCCAGGGCCAACAGGGTCGTCATCGTGGGGCTCCCGTGATCGGTGGGTTGTCGTTGACGAGGTCGTTCAGGCTTGCCAGCGCCCGTTCGACGCCGGCGAGGTCGATGCTGCCCGAGACGGCGAAGGTGTGCGACTCGCCCGGTCGCAGGGTCACCATGCCGCCGTCGACGGCGAGATCGGGGTCGGCCTTGTCAACCAGCAGCGTCAGGTCGCGCACCAGCGTCTCGGCGGTCACCGTCACCAGGGTCGCCCGGGACTCCTCGGCCAGCGTCACCCGCACCCGGGCCGGGCCGAGTCGCGAGTCGCGGGGTGGCACGAAGAACCACCACCCTCGCGTCTCGTCACCGGAAGGGCCCCCCGGCAGGGTCGCCGCCAGGTACTCCCCGGCCTCGTCCGACGTCGTTGACAGCTCGCCCAGGTCGACGGAGCCTGCGCCCCTCGCGCCGACCTCCAGGGGGAGCGCACGCTCGTCCAGCACCTCACCGGAGGTGATCGAACAGCGGCGCACGACCACCTCGCCCGCGAACGGCTCGTCGGTGTCGTTGACCAGCGTCGCCCGTAGGCCCGAAGCGTCCGGCTGGATCGTCAGCAGCCGCGGCGCGTTGGCGTGCCGCATGGCGTGCAGCAGCGGCTTCACGTGCCCCAGGCCGTCGACGGCGGCCCACGAGATCACCGGCCAGCAGTCGTTGAGCTGCCACACGATGTTGCCGGTGCACACCGGATACAGCGAGCGGAACCACTCGATGGCAAGGCGAATCGCGTCCGCCTGCTGCCACTGCAGCGCCCAGTGCCAGGTCGCCAGATCGGTCGGCAGGGGAGCGTTCGGCAGCAGCCCGCGGGTCAGGTTGTTGTTCCCCGACGAGGCCTTCTGGTGCACGAAGGTGCCCGGCGAGGTCGGGGTGATGGCGTCGTCCCCGAAGGTCTGCAGCGTCGTCCACGCCGGCGGCGCCTGCCAGCCGTACTCGGCCACGAACCGCGGCCGGAAGCTGCGGTAGGCCGTCGCCGGCAGCCGGTTCCAGGTCGCCCACGAATGCATCGAGCCGCGCGTGGGTTCGTTGGGCGAGTAGGTCAGATCGGACGAGATCCCCTCCCCGAGCGGGGTCCAGGGCGAGCCGGGCAGGTAGGCCTGGGTCGGCGCCAGCTCGGCCACGATCGCGGGGAACTCGGTGTAGTAGTAGCGCTCGCCCCAGGTGTGGCCGTCGAGGGTCTTCTGCCAGCCCCAGTCCTGGAACCCCTCGAGGTTCTCGTTGTTGCCGTTCCACAGCACGAGGCTGGCGCGGTGTCCGAGCCGGGACACGTTGTCGCGGGCCTCGGCGATGATCGTCGAGAACAGCGGCTCCTCCTCGGCGTAGGCGGCGCAGGCGAAGGTGAAGTCCTGCCAGACCAGCAGGCCGAGCTCGTCGGCCAGGTCGTAGAAGTCCTCGGACTCGTACAGCCCGCCGCCCCAGATGCGCACCAGGTTGAGGTTCGCCCCGAGCACGTGCCCGAACTGGGTCTCGAGCCGCTCGCGGGTCACCCGGTGGGGGAAGGGGTCGTCCGGAATCCAGTTGACCCCGCGCACCTCGACGAGCCGCCCGTTGACGTGCAGCGACATGCCGATGCCGTGCTCGTCGGGGGTGACCGGCCACTCCACCGTGCGGAAACCGAGCCGCCGCTCCACCCGGTCGAGCTCACGACCGCCGGCCGCCAGCACCACGACGCAGTCGTGCAGCACCGGATCGCCGTGCCCGACCGGCCACCAGCGTTCCGCCCGCTCGAGATCGACGGTGAGCTCGGTCGTGGTCTGGCCGGCCGGAATCGTGGCCGTCTGACTCGTACCGGCGACGGTCACCTCGACGGTGAGCTCGTCCGGTCGGGCCCGCTCGACCTCGACGCGCACCGTCACCCGGCCGCCCTCGCCGACCGGCCGCGCGTCGGTCTGCACCCGGCCGAGACGGGCGGTCGTCCAGCCCTCGAGGCGCACGTCGCGCCAGATGCCGGACGAAGCGGTGGCGATGCCCCAGTCCCAGCCGAACGAGCAGGCCATCTTGCGGATGGCGTTGTAGGGGTGGGGGTAGTCGTGGTGGCGCGGGCGCAGCTGCTGGGCCATGGCGTTCGTGGCGTCGACGGGGGACGAGAACGCCACCCGCAGGCGGTCGGTGTCGCGGCCGGTGACGTCGAAGCGGTGGCGGCGGTGCATGTTGTCGGTGCGCCCGAGCAGGGTCTCGTCGGAATCGTCGGAGATCGTGACCGCCGCGATGGTGTCGAGCCCGTCGAACACCAGGTCGACCCGGTCGAACGCCAAGCCCTCGGCGGGGGAGAGGCCGGGAAGGGTGGTGCTGTAGGCCCAGTCGCTCTGGCCGATCCAGAACTGGCCGAGCTCGTTCTGCCCCCAGAACGGGTCGCGGATGAGGTCGGCGGCCAGCAGGTCGGTGTGCACGCTGCCGGGCACCGTCGCGGGGATCTCGGGCGGCAGGTCGATCGGACCCATCGGACCCGGGGCCAGTCGGGTGGGGTGCAGGGTCCACGGTTGGGCGGACAGGGACTGCTTCTTCATCGAAGGCTCCCTCGGGGATGGTCAGGACGAACGTTCAGGAGTGAGCCTATCGACGTTCGCGGGCGTGCAGAACCGGTTCTTTCTCCGAGTGCTCGGAGCGGGTCACGAGGGGGTGAGCACTCGTCCCGGGCGGGCCCCGGTGTGGCGCCCCTCGTCCACCACCCGTTCGCCGTTGACCCACACCCCGACGATGCCCGCCGGGAACACCTGCGGGTCGGTGTAGCTGGCCTGGTCGGCCAGGGTCTGGGGGTCGAAGGCGACCAGGTCCGCGGGCAGCCCGACGGCGATGCGACCGCGATCGGCCAGCCCCACCCGTTCGGCGGGCGCCGACGTGCACCGCCGGATCGCCTCGGCCAGCTCGAGGCCGACACCCTCGCGGAACCCCGTCGCCAAGAACTGCGGGAAACACCCGTAGCTGCGTGGATGGGGCTGCTGACGACCCGTCGGGCCGTCCGGGTCTATCGCCTGCCCGTCGGAGGCGACGATGCACGCCGGGTGCGCGAAGGTGCGTCGCAACACCTCGGACGACCGCCCGAACGCCGTCATCAGGATCTCGGTGCCGTGCTGTGCGAGCAGCTCGAGCGCGGCGTCGACCGGCTCCAGGCCGCGGTCGGTGGCGATCCAGTCGATGGTCCGGCCGACGACGGCCGGGTCAGGGGCCGAGGCGATCAGCACCTCGTCCCACCCGAACGCCATGCCGGGGGGCGCCAGGATCTCGGCGCGCACCCGGGCCCTGGTGTCGGGGCGCAGCAGGGTCGTGCGCACGCCCTCGTCACCGCCCGACTGCGCCCAGCTCGGCAACAGCTGGGTGAGCATCGAGTTGCCGGCGAGGTAGGGGTACATGTCGAAGGCGAGGTCAAGCCCCTCGGCGCGGGCGTCGTCGAGCAGGGCCAGCACGCGGTCGAAGGTCGCCCAGTTGCGCTGGCCCACCACCTGCAGGTGACTGATCTGCAGGCGGCAGCCGGTGGTGCGGGCGACCCGCACGGCCTGCTCGACGCTGGGCAGCAGCTCGTCGATGTAGTCGCGCACGTGCCACGCGAAGACCACGTCGCGCTCGGCGGCCACCCGGCCGAGGGCGACCAGTTCGTCCTCGAGCGCGAAGCACAGGGGGGCGTAGATGAGCCCGGTCGAGATGCCGACGGCGCCGTCGTCGATGGCCTGGTGGGCGAGGGCGACCATGCCCGCGATCTGTTCGGCATCGGCCGGCTGGTCGGCGAGGCCTGCGGTGGCGGCGTGCAGGGGAATGTGCGCGACCAGGGTGGCCACGTTGATCGACACCCGGGCGCGCTCCCAGGCCGCCAGCTGGTCGGCCAGGCGAGCCCAGTCGGTGGCGACGTCCGCGTCGTGGTCGAGGTAGGAGTTGACGCCGCGCAGCTCGGCGGCCGTGGTGGGGCCACCGGCGACCTGCGGGGTCATGCCCAGCCCGCAGTTGCCCACCACCTGGGTGGTCGTGCCCTGGTGCACCGCCGACGGTGCGGTCGGGCTCGAGAGCAGCGTGAGGTCGGAATGGGTGTGCAGGTCGACGAAGCCGGGGGAGAGCACCAGCCCGGAGAGGTCGAGGCGGGGCCACTCGTCGGTGGCGGTCTCGGTGGCGACCACGAGGCCGTCGGCGACGGCGACGTCGCGCACCTCGAGGGGGGAGCCGAGCCCGTCCGCGACCTGGGCGCCGGTGAGCACGAAGCGGGAGGGATTCTCAGGGGTCACCCGCCCAGCCAATCACGTCTGCGGCAGGCATCGCGTGCGAAATCTGCACCTGAACCGGGGTTCGTTCCCCAACCGGGCCGTCAGGTGCCATTCGGGTGCGCGATTCGCACGCCGCCGTCGCTGTGATTGGCTGGTCGGGTGACCACTGCGAACCTCACCCGCACCGAAGCCCGCGCCCGATCGGCGGCGCTCACCCTCGACAGCTACGACGTCACCCTTGACGTGACCGCGGCCCCCGACGCCGGTACTGCGACGTTCCCGAGCACGACGACGGTCGTGTTCACCTCGTCGGAGCCCGAGACCTTCCTCGACTTCCTCGACGGCGAGGTCGACGCGGTGACGGTGAACGGCTCGCAGGTCGAGCCCGAACACGACGGCGCCCGGGTGTGGCTGCGCCACCTGTCGACCACCGGCACCAACACCGTCACCGTCGTCGGACGAGGCCGCTACTCGACCTCGGGTCAGGGGCTCCACCGCTTCACCGACCCCGCCGACGGCAACACCTACCTCTACACGCAGTACGAGCCGTCGGACTCCCGTCGCGTGTACGCGCAGTTCGACCAGCCCGACCTGAAGGCCCACCACACCTTCCACGTGGCCGCCCCCGAGGGCTGGTTGGTCTGGTCGAACCAGCCCGAGGTCGGCGCCGAGCCGGGCCCCGTGGCCGGCACGACCTGGCACCACTTCGCCCCCACCCCGCCGCTGTCGACCTACATCAGCGCCGTCATGGCCGGGCCGTACCACCAGGTGCGCGACCAGTGGACCTCGTCCGACGGTTCGCTGACGGTCGACCTGGGGCTGGCCTGCCGCCCCGACCGAGCCGCCCATCTTGATGCCGAGGTGCTGTTCGACCTGACCAAGCGCGGTCTCGACTACTTCAACGAGGCCTTCGGTTTTGCCTACCCGTGGGGCAAGTACGACCAGATCTTCGTGCCCGAGTACAACCTTGGCGCCATGGAGAACCCCGGGTGCGTCACCTTCACCGAGCAGTACCTGTTCCGCGAGGCCGCCACCCGCTCGCAGTACGCCGGCCGCTGCAACACCCTGCTGCACGAGATGAGCCACATGTGGTTCGGCGACCTGGTCACCCCGCGCTGGTGGGACGACCTGTGGCTCAAGGAGTCCTTCGCCGAGTTCATGGGCACCCATGCGAGCATCGAGATCGGCGCCTTCGCCGAGGCCTGGGTGGGCTTCGCGGGGCGCCGCAAGACCTGGGCCCACACCCAGGACCAGTTGCCGACCACCCACCCGATCGTCGCCGACATTCCTGACGTCGAGGCCGCCAAGCAGAACTTCGACGGCATCACCTACGCCAAGGGCGCCTCGGTGCTCAAGCAGTTGGTGCACTACGTGGGCCTCGACCCGTTCTTCGCGGGGGCACGCCAGTACTTCGCACGGCACGCCTGGGGGTCGACCACGCTCGCCGACCTGCTGGCCGAGCTCGAGTCGGCCTCGGGTCGCGACCTGAAGGCATGGACGAGTGCCTGGCTCGAGACCGCCGGCCCGGATGTGCTGGCGGCCCGCCTCGAGCTCGCCGACGACGGCACCGTGGCGCGTCTGGTGGTCGACCAGACCTCCCTCGATGCGCTGACCGGGCACCCGGTCGATCGTCCGCACGTGGTCGGGGTGGGCCTGTACGACCTGGTCGATGACGCGGCGACGGGCGCGAGCCTGCTTCGCCGCGGCGAGGTGATCAGCGTCGAGCTGGCCGGTGCCGGGGTCGAGGTGCCGGGGGTGGCGGGCCAGCCCGCGCCGGCCCTGGTGCTGGTCAACGACGGCGACTGGACCTACGCCAAGGTCAGCCTCGACGAGCGCTCCGCGGCGACCGCGGTCGACCACGTGGGCCGCCTCGCCGACCCGCTCGCCCGGGCCCTGGTCTGGTCACAGCTGTGGTCGATGACCCGCGACGGCGAGCTCGCGGTGCGCGACTACGTGCGGGCCGTGCTCACCCAGGCAGCCGACGAGGACGACGCCGCCACCCTCGGGGCCCTGCTCACGCAGGCGCAGCAGGCGATCGAGTCGTTCGAGGCCCCCGCCCGGGTGATCGAGTCCCGCCGGGCGTGGGCCGTGGGGCTGCGCGACCTGCTCCTGCGCCCCGATGTCTCGGACGACCAGCGGCTGCTGGTGGCGCGGGCGTTCGCGGTGGCCGCGGCGGCGGTGCCGGAGGCTGATCTGCCCGACGCTCACCTGCCCGACGCTCACCTGCCCGACCACAACGTACGAGACTGGATGACGGGGCTGCTGGCCGACGACCAGACTCTGGTGCCCGCGCTGGAGGTCGGACAGGACCTGCGCTGGTCGCTGGTGCGTGCCCTGGCCGCCACCGGCACCGAGGGCGAGGCGCTGGTCGAGGCGGAGCTCGTCCGCGATGACTCCATGGACGGCCGCACTCACCGGCGGGAGGCGCTGGCCGCGTCGTCCGGGGTCGACGCCGGCGCGCTGGTCGCCGAGGTGCTGACCCCGCGTCAGCTCAGCAACGACCACGTCGATGCGGTGCTCGCGGGCCTGCGTTCGCCCCTGCGGGAACGGGCGACCGATGAGGCGGTGGGTGACTACTTCGGACGACTCACCCAGGTCTGGTCGGAGCACTCGATCGAGATCGCGCAACGGCTGGTGCGGGGGCTGTTCCCGACGACCGATCCCGAGGCCGCAGCGGCGGCGGGTCGGGCGTGGCTCAAGGCCAACCCCGAGGCCCCCGGCGGTCTGCGCCGACTGGTGGTCGAGGCGGTCGATGTCGCGGAGCGGAAGGTGCGGGTGCGGGCGGCCAACGCCTGACCGACGCAGCTACACACTTCTACACGCCGGTTCGGATGACCCGCCCCTGGCGGGGGTGGCCGCAGCCCGCGTGTGGAAGTTGTCAGCCCTCTTGACGACGTACAACCATTCGGTTGTATATTGGAGCCATGGACGAGACCAGTGAGGACAGGGCCGATGCCCTGTTCGGTGCCCTCGCCGACCGCACCCGGCGCGACATCCTGCGCCGCGTGCTGGCGGGGGAGCACTCGGTCTCGTCCCTGGCGGCGCACTATGAGATGTCGTTCGCTGCCGTGCAGAAGCACGTCGCCGTGCTCGAGCGGGCGGGGCTGCTGACGAAACGTCACAGCGGCCGCGAACAGCTCGCCAGCGGCGACGTGGAGGCCGTCCGTTCGGTCGGCTCGATGCTCGCCGAGTTCGAGCAGGTCTGGCGCGGTCGCATCGACCGCATCGACGCACTACTGAGAGAGAACTGACATGCCCGTCACCGATTTCGCCACCGATCCCGAGACCCGCACCATCACCATCACCGCCGAGTTCGCCGCCCCCGTGGAGCGCGTCTGGCAGCTCTACGCCGACCCCCGTCAGCTCGAGCAGGTCTTCGGCCCGCCCACCTACCCGGCCACCTTCGTCCAGCACGAGCTGGTCGTCGGGTCGCAGACGCACTACTACATGACCTCGCCCGAGGGGGAGAAGTACCCGGGCCTGTGGACGATCACCGCCGTCGACGAGCCGCGCTCGTTCTCGTTCGAGGACTCCTTCGCCGACGAGTCGTTCGTGGCCAACACCGACCTGCCGACGTCGACCAACACCTACGCCTTCGAACCCAGCGACGCCGGCACCCGGGCGGTGTTCACCTCGACCTTCGCCAGCGCCGAGGCCCTGCAGCAGGTGATCGACATGGGCGTCGAGGAGGGCTCGATCGGCGCCATCAATCAGATCGACGCCTTCCTGGCGGCCGCCTGACCACCCACTCGGCGACGGTCGGCCACGGGGGCGATCTCGGCTAGATTGACCCCGTGGCCGACACCGTTGAGCATGCAAGCCAGACCCCCGATGCCGAGCAGCCCTGGGCCGAGCTGGGCCTGAAGTCCGACGAGTACGCCCGCATCCGCGAGATTCTCGGACGACGGCCGACCGGTGCCGAGTTGGCCATGTACTCGGTCATGTGGTCGGAGCACTGCTCCTACAAGTCCTCGAAGGTGCACCTGAAGCGCTTCGGGGTGCTCGACCAGACCACCCCGCGTGGCCCGCTGCTGGCCGGCATCGGCGAGAACGCCGGCGTCGTCGACATCGGCCAGGGGTATGCGGTCACGTTCAAGGCCGAGTCGCACAACCACCCCAGCTACGTCGAACCCCATCAGGGTGCTGCCACTGGCGTCGGCGGCATCGTCCGCGACATCCTGGCGATGGGCGCGCGTCCGATCGGCGTGATGGACCCGCTGCGCTTCGGCCCGCTCGACGCCCCCGACACCCAGCGCGTGCTGCCGGGGGTCGTCTCGGGCATCTCGAGCTACGGCAACTGCCTGGGCCTGCCCAACATCGGCGGCGAGGTCGTCTTCGACGCCACCTATGCGGGCAATCCGCTGGTCAACGCCCTGTGCGTCGGGCTGCTGAGGCACGAAGACCTGCACACCGCCCACGCCTCGGGCATCGGCAACCAGGTGATTCTGTACGGCGCGGCCACCGGCGGCGACGGCATCGGCGGCGCGTCGATCCTGGCCAGTGAGACCTTCGCCGACGCCGACGGCAAGCCCGCCAAGCGACCCGCGGTGCAGGTCGGCGACCCGTTCATGGAGAAGCTGCTGATCGAGTGCACCCTCGAACTGTTCGCCGAGGGGCTCGTCACCGGCATCCAGGACTTCGGCGCCGCCGGCATCTCGTGCGCGACCAGTGAGCTGGCCAGCGCCGGCGACGGCGGCATGCACGTCGACCTCGACAAGGTGGCGCTGCGCGATCACACGCTGGCGCCCGAAGAGATCCTGATGTCGGAGTCGCAGGAGCGCATGATGGCGGTCGTCGAGCCCGCCAAGGTCGAGCGCTTCCTCGAGATCTGCGCCAAGTGGGACGTGCTGGCCACCGTGGTCGGCGAGGTGATCGAGGGCGATCGGCTGATCATCGACTGGCACGGCGAGACCATCGTCGATGTCGACCCCAAGACGGTCGCCCACGAGGGGCCGGTGTACGAGCGGCCCCTGGCTCGTCCGACCTGGTTGGACGAGGTGCAGGCCGACGCCGCCGAGGTGCTGCCCCGGGCCGGCTCGGGCGACGAGCTGCGCGCCCAACTGCTGGCGCTGGTGGCCTCGCCCAACCTGTGCGACAAGTCGTGGGTGACCGACCAGTACGACCGTTACGTGCGCGGCAACACCGTGCTGGCGCAGCCCGCCGACTCGGGCATGCTGCGCATCGACGAGCAGACCGGCCTCGGCATCGCGCTGTCGACCGATGCCAATGGACGATTCGCCTATCTCGACCCCTACCAGGGTGCGCAGCTGGCGCTGGCGGAGAGCTACCGCAACGTGGCCACCTCGGGTGCCGAGCCGGTGGCGATCACCGACTGCCTGAACTTCGGTTCGCCGGAGGATCCGGCCGTGATGTGGACCTTCGTCGAGGCCATCAAGGGGCTGGTCGACGGCTGCCGTGCCCTGGGCACCCCGGTGACCGGAGGCAATGTCAGCTTCTACAACCAGACCGGCGACGTGGCGATTCTGCCGACGCCGACCGTCGGCATGCTCGGCGTGATCGACGATGTCGCCAGGCGCAACCCCACCGCCTTCGCCCACCCGGGCGACGCCGTGGTGCTGCTGGGCGAGACCCGCGCGGAACTGTCGGGCTCGGTGTGGGCCGACGTGGTGCATGACGGCCACCTGGGCGGGCGTCCGCCGGCGGTCGACTTCGCCGCCGAGCAGGCCCTGGGACGAGTGCTGATCGCCGCGGGCCAGCAGGGGCTGCTGACCTCGGCCCATGACCTCGCCGACGGCGGGCTGTCGCAGGCCCTGGTCGAGTCGGTGCTGGGCTCCGCGGACGAGACCCTCGGGGTGGCGGTGACGCTGCCCGCGGGTGACCCGACGGTGCAGTTGTTCAGCGAGTCCGCTGCGCGGGCGCTGGTCTCGCTGCCCGGCTCGTCGCTGGGTCGCCTGGAGGAGCTGTGCGCCGAGCACGGGGTCGTCTGGGAGCGGATCGGCGAGGTCACCGGCGAGGGTTCTCTCGAGGTGATCGGGCAGTTCTCGGTGGCGACCGCCGAGGTGCGGGCCGCCTGGCAGGCTCCGATCCCCGCCGCCATGAACGCCTGAGCGGGAGCGTTTACGGCGCACTACAGGCGCCCGCCCCGCGCTCGACCCTGCGCCCGACCCGCGCAAACCCGCAGGAAAACGTGCGGCTCCCAGGAAACTTCCTGAGAGCCGCACGTTTTCCTACGAGTGTGAGGGTGAGGGGGTCCTCCAACGCGGTGGCTCAGCCCTCGACGGCCGTCCTGCTGAGCGCGACGACGGCGCCCGCCGGCACCGGCGCGACCAACAGTCCTCCGGAGACCTCGTAGCGGGTCTGGCAGTTCTCGGCCAGGTTGCAGTAGGAACCATCGGGCAGCCCCGTCGGACGCTGCACCGTCACCTCGGACTCGCCGGCATTCATCGCCACGAACCCGCGCGCCGACCCCGGCGACGTCTCACCCCGGACGATGGTGGCCACGTTCCCCTCGGCGGCGGCTTCGGCCGGGGCATCTCCCATGGCGTCGTGGAAGGCGATCATGCCCGTCACCCACGCGTCTCGATGGTTGCAGGTGAACCCCTCCTCGCCGTCACCGAGCCGCTGCGGTTCGGTGGCATCGCCGCACTGGGCGGGGCCCACTCGTCCGGTGTTCTCCCGGGGAGGGGACTGGTCGTTGTTGCCCAGCTCGAAGTGGTAGCCCGAGTAGACCACCGGAGTGCCGTAGCCGTAGCCCAGCAGGAAGGCCTCACCCAGGCGATAGGGGCCGAGCTTGGCGATCGAGAGGGTCTCGCCGTTGCGCTCGGTGTCGTGGTTGTCGACGAAGGTGACGGCGTAGACCGACGGCAGCCACGATCCGGTGTTGAACGCGTTCAGGGAGTCGAACGAGAAGGTGCCGAAGGCGTCGTTCAGGGCGCGGGCGTAGCCGAACTCCTGCACCAGCCCGAGGTCGACGTACTGCTCGGGGGTGACGGGTTCGTCGCCGCCGCGAATCACCTCCTGGATCAGCTTCGGCCGGGTCGGCAGGGCATCGACGATCGCGGCCAGATCGGCGGCCGACATGTGCTTGGCGGCATCGATGCGGAACCCGTCGACCCCCAGCGACTGCAGGTCGGCCAGATAGGCGGTCAGGGTGCGTCGCACCTTGTCGGAGCCGGTGTCGAGGTCGGCGAGGTTGACCAGTTCGCAGGTCTGCACCTGGGCCTGGTTGGTGTAGTCGACGATGTCGTCGTTCTCGGTCAGTCCGCAGTGGTGGAAGTCGGACGAGGTGTACAGCCCGGGGTAGTCGTAGTGCGAGTAGTGCGATCCGGCGGTGCCGACGCCGGGGGAGTCCTGCCCGGTCATGTGGTTCAGCACGGCGTCGACGTAGACCTCGACGCCGGCCGCGTGACAGGCCTTCACCATGGCGGCGAACTCTGCCCGTGTGCCGAGGGTCGAGTCGAGGCGGTACGAGACGGGCTGGTAGACGATCCACCAGGGGGCGAGGTTCGCCGGGTCGCCGGTGATCGACTCCTGCGGCGGTGAGGTCTGCAGGAAGTCGTAGCCCAGCTCGGCCAGATGGGGGCATTCGTCCGCGATGGAGGGCCAGGTCCACTGGAACAACTGCACGCCGACCGGGGCGGCGGGTCCGACGGGTGCCGGGGTGCCCGCCCCGGCGCCGCCCGGCCCGGACGAGGTGCGCGGCTGCGCCGCCACGAGGGCCGCGATCAGCGCCAGCCCGACGACCAGCACCAGCACCGGTGCCCACCCGCGCAGCCCTCCGCCCCGCGCGAGAACGCCGGCGGGGCGTCGGCGGGGAGCGAGGTGGTCGGCGGCGCTGCTGTCCATGCGCTCACTGTTGCAGACTCACCCGCCGCCCGTCATCGGTCGCCCACGCCCGCCGCTCCAAAAGTGTTCGCTGGCGACAGATGTTGTAGAAATCTGCAATCGGTGTCGCCAGCCGACACTTTTGGAGCGGTCGCGCCGGGAGCCACCTCAGCTCTCGGGGGTGTAGGCGTGCCCGCCGGGTGCGTTGATGTAGTCGATGTCGCCCTCGACGTAGGTGGCCGCCTGTCGCAGCACCGGGTGGGCCAGCAACTCTTCGCTGCCCGCCGGGAACCGCAGCGGGTTGTCGTGGCTGAGGAACCCCGCCCGGTGGATCATCGCGATCATCGGGCGCGCCTGGTCGGTGTGGTTCGGCATGCCCGCATGCCACAGCCGGATGTCGCGGATCATCATCGACCCGCGCGGGAAGGTGGCCTGGAACGGGGGAGCGACCGCCCGCCGTGCCTCGAGGATGTCGAGCGGGATCTCGATGTCGTCGCCGGCGCCGACCGCGAGCTCGCGGTGGGTGCCGGGCCAGATCTCGGTTCCGCCGTTCTCGGCCGACACGTCGACGGTGAGCACGTTCACCACCAGCTCGGCCGGCGGGTGCGCCACCTCCATCACGTCGACCGGCCACAGGTGGCCCACGTCGGCGTGCACCGGTTGGCGGTTCTCGCTCGGCAGCGCCGTGTTGCCGCCGTACATCACGTTGGTCATGCCGGGGCCGAGGATGGCGCTGGTCACCTGGATGGCGAACTCGTTCACCAGCACGTCGCGGAACAGGAAGGGCTCGAACGGCGGCGGGTCCTGCTGCACGTTGCCCGCATGCCAGTTGTAAGGGGCATCCGGACGAGCCTGCAGCAGCGCCACGTCCGCGACGATCCGCTCGTGCAGGGCGTCGAGATGGGCCTCGTCCACCACCTTCTCGAGCACCACGTAGCCGTCGCGGCGCACGGCCTCCACGGCCTCGGTGAGGTGGTCGGCGCTCAGGGCACCGGCGGAACGTTCGTCGTCGGTCAGTTGGATCATCACCATGACCTCCACCCTAGGCAGAGACCCCTCAGCCCCAGGTGAAGATCGCGCCCTTCGCGCCTGAACTGGTGCCCTGAGAGGTGGTCACATGGACGATCCCCCGGCCGCCCGTGGTGCCGGCCGGAATCCGCACCAGCGCCGACGTGGGTGACTCGACCGCCGTCACCGTGGCCGCCACTCCGCCGACGTCGGCCGTCATGCCGGGAAGGAACCCTCGTCCGGTGATGCGGATCACGGTGCCCGCGGGCTTGCCGGTCGCCGACAGGGCGACGACCCGGGGCACGTCGACGTAGAGCGCCCGACCAACGGCGGTGGTGCCCGCCGGGCTGACGGTGCGGATGACGTAGGGGCCGGGTGCGAGGTGCGCCGGCATCGTGCCGGTGAACTGCGTGTCCGAGGTCACCGACAGGTTGGTGAGGGCGAGTCCGCCCACCGTGACCGACGTGATCTGGCTGAAGCCGATGCCGGTGAACCTGACCGTGGTGCCCCCGGCCAGCGGGGTCGCCGCCCAGCTCTGCCCGGTCAGCACGGGCGCGAGGGTGCGGGTGGCGTCGAGAATGCCGGCGCCGCACCCCTGGCAGGAGCTGGCGGGGCGAGCGCGGGAGGCGAGCATCGACTCGACCTGAGGCCCGGTCAGGCCGGGCTGTTGCGACCACAGCATCGCCGCGACCGCGCTCACCTGCGGGGCGGCGAATGAGGTGCCGATGCCGCGGGTCACCCCGTAGGAGCCGTTGTTGGTGGTGGACGAATTGACCGTCAGCAGGGGCAGCGGCGCGCTCGGGTCGCCACCGGGTGCCGCCAGGTCGACCGTCGTGCCGTAGTTGGAGTAGCTCGCCCGCTGCTGGGTCGAGGTGCTGGCCGCCACATTGACCACGCCCGCGCAGTTGCCGGGGGCGTACTGTTGGGCGGCCGAGGCCACGTTGCCCGCAGCCGTCACCACGATCGAGCCGCGCGAGCGAGCCGTGGTGATGGCCTGCTGCCAGTCGGGGCTGCAGGCGGCCGGGTCGACGGTGCTCAGCGACAGGTTGATCACCCTTGCCGGGTGGGTGTTCGTCGGCACCCCACTCACGGTGGCGCCGCTGGCCCAGGCGATGGCGTCGATGACGTCGGACTCAATGCCCCCGCACTGACCGAGCACGCGCACCGGCAGGATCTTCGCCCCCGGGGCCACGCCCGCGATGTCGCGTCCGTTGTCGCGCAGGGCTGCGATCGTGCCAGCCACCGCCGTGCCGTGCCACGCCGAGGGCTCCCCGTCGCAGTAGTCGCCAGTGTCGGTGGGGTCGGCGTCTCGTCCGCTGTTGCCGTCGGCACCCGACGAATCGGAGATGAAGTCGTAGCCGCCCACGAACTGGCCGGTCAGGTCGGGGTGGTTGGTCTTGCCCGAGTCGATCACGGCGACCGTCACGCCGGCCCCCGTGAACCGCTGCACGGGGGTCAGGGTGATGCCGGCCGCGCTCGACAGGTTCCACTGGTTCACGTACTCGGGGTCGTTCGAGACCGCCCGCACCCGCCGGTTCGGCCCGGCGTACTCGACGTCGGGGCGCGACTGCAGGGCGGCGATCACGGCCCGGGGGTCACCGGCACCGTCGACCACCACCGTGCCGGTGAACAACTGCCGCTTCTCGGTGGGGATGGCCCGCAGGCGCTTCGTCGACTGCGCAGCTCGCAGCGCCTTCGTCCGTTGTGCCTTGTCGGAGCCGGGTGCAAACCGCACCAGCACCTCGTTCGTCCACCCCTTCGGCAGCGGCGGGGCGGCGTCGGCGGGCAGCTGCGGGGTGGCGGTGACCAGCAGGCCGGTGACGACCAGCAGCGGGAGCAGGGCCCGGGAAGTGCGCTTCACGCGTGCATCCTAAGCGGAGCCACCCCGATAGGGTCGGAGCATGGCTCCCGACGACGCTGATGTGCCGCTGACCACCCGCCTGCAGAACGTGCTGCCGAGCGCTCTCGACCTGCTCAAGGAGCATGTCGCGATTCCGTCGGTGAGTTCGCTGCCCGAGCGCGCCGACGACGTCGAGCGCAGCGCCGCCTGGGTGCTGGCGCAGGCCCAACGCCTCGGTTGTGCGCAGGGCTGGATCGTCACCGAGGGCGGCAAGCCCGCCGTCATCGCCCAGTGGCCCGCCCCCGAGGGCCAGCCCACCGTCTGCCTGTACGCCCACCACGACGTGCAGCCCACCGGCGACCTCGCGTTGTGGGCGAGCGACCCGTTCGTCGCCACCGAGCGCACCGACGCGGTCGGCGAGGAGCGCCTCTACGGCCGCGGAACCGCCGATGACAAGGGCGGACTCGCCGTTCACCTGGCCGCCCTCGAGGCCTTCGGCGGGAAGCCTCCCGTGGGGGTGACCCTGTTCATCGAGGGCGAGGAAGAGATCGGTTCGCCCTCGCTGGCCACGATCATCGAGCGCCACCATGAGGCGCTCGCGGCCGACGTCTTCGTGATCGCCGACTCCGGCAACTGGGAGGTCGGCGTGCCCGCCTTCACCACCACCCTGCGCGGCCTGGCCGACTGCGTCGTCGAGGTCGCCACCCTCGACCACGCGCTGCACTCCGGCTCGTTCGGCGGCGTCGTCCCCGATGCCCTCACCACGCTGTGCCGGCTGCTCGCGACCCTGCACGACGACAACGGACGAGTCGCCGTGGCCGGCCTCGGCACCTCCGAGGCGCCGGAGCTCGACTACCCCGAGCAGCGGCTGCGGTCGGAGACCGGTGTGCTCGATGGGGTCGACTGGATCGGCGAGGGGTCGGTCGTGTCGCGGTTGTGGAACCAGCCCTCGATCAGCGTGCTCGCCATCGATGCGCCCAGCGTCGCGAACGCCTCGAACACGCTGCAGCCGAAGGCCCGGGCCAAGGTCTCGTTGCGGGTCGCTCCCGGCGACGATGCCCATCAGGCCATGGCGGCCCTGCACCGCCACCTCGAGGAGCACGCCCCCTTCGGGGCGCGGGTGACGGTGACCGACGGCGACGCCGGGCAGCCGGGGATCATCGCCTTCGAGGGCGCCGTGGCCGAGGCGGCCACCGACGCCTTCCGCGAGGCCTGGGGTGTCGACCCGGTGCAGATGGGTCAGGGCGGGTCGATTCCCATGGTGGCCGACTTCCAGCGGCAGTTCCCGCAGGCCACGGTGCTGGTGACGGCCGTCGGCGATCCCGACACCCGTGCCCACGGCATCGATGAGTCGCTGCACCTGGGCGACTGGCGCAAGGCCTGCCTCGCCGAGACGCTGCTGCTCGACCGACTGGCGCGCTGACATGACGTCGGGGTTCGAGAACTGGATCGACAAGCAGATCCGCGAGGCGACCGAGCGCGGGGAGTTCTCGAACCTGCCCGGGGAGGGCAAGCCGGTCGAGTTGGGCCGTCCGGGCGACGACGAATGGTGGCTCCGCCGCAAGCTCGAGAAGGAAGACCTGCGGGGGGCGATGCCGACCTCGCTGTCGCTTCGTCGGGAGAAGCAGGACATTCACGAGACCCTCGCCGACGTGCGTTCGCGCGGGGCGGCACGCGAGCTCGTGGACGACCTGAACGCCCGCATTCGTGACGCCAACGTACGCCAGGTGGAGCGGGTGCCGATCTTCACCGGCGAACTCGACGTCGAGGCCGTGCTGGACGAATGGGAGCGGCGGCGGGGGAGCCGCTGATCAGGGGTCGGCCGTGGTCTCGACACGGTCGCAGGCGACCTACTCGACCGATGAAACCTGAGTACCGCTGATCAAGAAGGAGCGACGTGTCGACCTCACCCCGTGAGCGAATCCTCGCCTGCGCCGCCGCGGCCGGCATTGCCGAGCGCGAGCTGGGCGAGATCGTCCCCAGTTGGTCGCAGCACACCGTGCTGGTCGGCGACGACCGCGTGCTGCGCGTGTGCTGGCTCGGCAACCGCGAACGCCTGACCGCCGAGTCGTTGCTGATGCGCGACCTGCCCGCCGAGTTGGGCTGCCCCGAGGTGCTCGCCCACGGCCACGCCGGCGACCTCACCTGGGCCCTCTCCCGCCGGATGCCGGGCCGCACCCTCGCCTCGGTGTGGCCCGAGTTGGGCGATGCCGCTCGCACCGAGGCCGCGCGCGCCATCGCCGGGCTGCTCGAGCGGCTGTACGCGCATCGTCCGAGCGATCACGTCACCCGGGCGCTGCTCGCCGTTCCCCGCTGGCCCGACGACCTGGTGGGCGGCGCGATACTCGCCTGGCCCGTCGACCGGGCCAAGCGCCTGCTCGCCGACCCCCGCTGCGTGCTGCGCGACGACCAGAAGCGCCGCATTCTCACCGTGTTCGCCGAGCACCCCACCCCGCGCGTCGACGACCCGACGCTGCCCGTCATCCACGGTGACCTGCA
Source organism: Aestuariimicrobium soli (assembly GCF_051192575.1). Taxonomy (NCBI): domain Bacteria; kingdom Bacillati; phylum Actinomycetota; class Actinomycetes; order Propionibacteriales; family Propionibacteriaceae; genus Aestuariimicrobium; species Aestuariimicrobium soli. Next base: position 407,808 of record NZ_JBPJSQ010000003.1, read on the forward strand.
CGCCAGCAACGTGTGGTGGCAGGGGTCGCCGGACGAGGGCCGCGTCACCGGCTTGTTCGACCTGGAGTGGGCCCGGTTCGCCGAACCCTGGGCCGACGTCGGACGATCCCACGAGCGTGCGCTCGCCGACCTCGCCGAGCCAGACGACAGCCCCGATCAGGGCTGCCACCCTCGCCTGATCGGCGACATCGTCCGGTTCCTCCCGGCCTGGCAACTGACGGACGAACACCTGGTGATCTCGACCCTGGGCTACAGCGTGCGGCACTCGCTGCAGTGGGACCCGCTCGACGAGGACTCCCCGCGCGACCACGTCGTGCACACCGTGGACGGGCTGCTGGCGCGCGTCCGTGGCTGATCGGCGACCCGCCCCACGGGTCCACCCCCTGTAGGGTGGCGTGCGTGCCACGCCCCGACGGTCTGCTCACCCATGAACTCGACCCGCATGACCGCGGCCCGCAGGATCACTGCGGAGTCTTCGGGGTGCTCGCCCGCGACGAGGAGGTCGCGAAGCTGACCTTCTTCGGTCTGTACGCGCTGCAGCACCGCGGTCAGGAATCGGCCGGGATCGCCGTCTCCAACGGCGAACGCATCATGGTCTTCAAAGACATGGGCCTGGTCAGTCAGGTCTTCGACGAGGCCGCCCTCAACTCCCTGCCCGGGCACCTGGCCATCGGCCACACCCGCTACTCGACCACCGGAGCGTCCGTCTGGAACAACGCCCAGCCGACCTTCCGGCCCACCGAGAACGGCGGGCTGGCGCTGGCCCACAACGGCAACCTCACCAACACCGACGAGCTCGAGGCGGTGCTCGCCACCCGCATGCCCGCCGGCCAGGTGCCGCACAAGAACCGCATGGACTCCACCAATGACACCTCGATCCTGACGGCGCTGCTGGCCACGCATCCTGCCGTCGAGCGCGGGGGAGTGGGCGGTGCCGCAGGCGTCGAGCAGGCCGCCCTCGAGGTGTTGCCGCAGCTCACGGGCGCCTTCTGCCTGACCTTCATGACCGAGACCGCCCTGTTCGCGGCGCGCGACCCGCAGGGCATTCGTCCGTTGGCCATCGGACGACTGAGCGGCGGCGGCTGGGTGGTCGCCAGTGAGACGGCGGCGCTCGACATCGTGGGCGCCGAGTTCGTCCGCGACGTCGCTCCCGGCGAACTGGTCGTGATCACCGAGGACGAGGGTCTGCGCTCGCTCAGGTTCGCCGACCAGGCGCCGAAACACTGCCTGTTCGAGTACGTCTACCTGGCCCGCCCCGACACCACCTTCGAGGGCCGGCGCATCCACAACGTGCGGGTGAAGGTGGGCAAGACGCTCGCCAAGGAGCACCCGGTCGAGGCCGACCTGGTCATCCCGACCCCCGAGTCGGGCACCCCTGCGGCCATCGGTTTCGCCGCCGAGTCGAAGATCCCCTACGGGCAGGGTCTGGTGCGCAACGCCTACGTCGGACGAACCTTCATCCAGCCCTCGCAGACGATGCGGCAGATGGGCATTCGGCTCAAGCTCAACCCGCTGGCCAGCGTGGTGAAGGGCAAGCGCCTGGTGGTCGTCGACGACACCATCGTGCGCGGCAACACGCAGCGGCAGGTGGTGTCGATGCTGCGGCAGGCCGGCGCCACCGAGGTGCACGTGCGCATCTCGGCGCCGCCCGTGCAGTGGCCCTGTTTCTACGGCATCGACTTCGCCACTCGCGAGGAACTGCTCGCGCCCGGCATGAGCGTCGACGAGATGTGCGAGGCGATCGGCGCCGATTCGCTCGGCTTCGTCTCGCTCGACGGTCTGGTCAAGACCACCCACCAGCCCATGGAAAACCTCTGCCGGGCCTGCTTCGACGGGGTCTACCCCGTGCGCACGCCCGTCGACCACGTTTCAGGAGACTGCTGATGAGCCAGAGCGAGAACCAGTCGGCGTACGCGCGGGCCGGTGTCGACATCGAGGCCGGTGACCGCGCCGTCGAGCTGATGAAGGCCTCCGTCGCCCGCACCCGGCGCCCCGAGGTGCTCGGCGGGCTGGGCGGGTTCGCCGGGTTCTTCGACGCCTCGTCGCTGAAGAACTACCGCCAGCCGGTGCTGGCCACCTCGACCGATGGGGTCGGCACCAAGGTCGCCATCGCGCAGGCGCTCGACAAGCACGACACCATCGGCTTCGACCTGATCGGCATGCTGGTCGACGACCTGGTGGTCACCGGCGCCGAGCCGCTGTTCGTCACCGACTACATCGCCTGCGGCAAGGTCGTGCCCGAGCGGATCGCGGCCATCGTCGGCGGCATCGCGGCGGCCTGTGAGGCCGCCGGGGCGTCCCTGCTGGGCGGTGAGACCGCCGAACACCCCGGCCTGCTGGGGGCAGACGAGTACGACGTGGCCGGGGCCACCACGGGTGTGGTCGAGCGTGACCAGATCCTGGGCGCCGACCGCATCGTCGCCGGCGACGTGGTGCTGTCGCTGGCGTCGTCCGGTCTGCACTCGAACGGTTTTTCACTGGTGCGGCATGTGCTGCTGAACGAGGCCGGGTGGTCGCTCGACCGGCACGTCGACGAGCTGGGCACGTCGCTGGGTGAGGCGCTGCTGACGCCGACGAAGGTGTATGCCCTCGACATTCTCGAGATGATCAAGGCCGCCCGCGGAACCGAGCCCGGCGACGGCGTGCACGCCATCAGCCACATCACCGGCGGCGGATTCGCCAACAACCTCGCACGGGTGTTCCCTGCCGGGCTGGGGGCCGTCGTCGACCGGTCGACCTGGACTCCGCCGGCGGTCTTCCAGCTGGTGCAGCGGGTCGGAAACCTCGCCCAGGCCGACATCGAGGCCACCCTCAACCAGGGCGTCGGCATGGCCGTCGTGCTGCCCGAGGCGGCGGTCGACGCCGCCCGCAGCAGCCTCGCCGAGCGCGGGGTCGACTCGTGGATCTGTGGCCGCGTTGAGGCCCGCGACGGAGTGGAACTGGTCGGCGAGCACGCCTGACGCGCGGCCGGTGCGCGGGCGGACTCGCTGCAGGCGGAATCACTTTGGTTGGGGGTGCTGGCTCCGCTACCCTTGCACTCACGACAGTTGACACACATTTCCGCGGGCCTGCCCGCGAGGGACACAGCGAGGGGGTCGACCCACATGGGGCGCGGCCGTGCAAAGGCGAAGCAGACCAAGGTTGCCCGCGATCTGAAGTATCGCTCGGTGGACACAGATTTTGCTTCCTTGGAGCGTGAGCTCCGCAGCGAATCACCCGACGACTCGAGGTTCGTCGAGATGGATGATGACCAGTACGCAGATCTCGCTGCGCAGTGGGACGTCGACGACGATGACGAGGACGACGAGGGTCGCTGACCGACCCCGGTGACGCCCATGGTCGACTGGTTGCCTGATGCGTTGCTGCCCGGCTACGAGCAGTGTCGGCTGACACTGCACGATCCGGTGGTGGCCGAGGGTGAGCCCGACGACACCGAGCTGACGGCCACGCTGGTGCGCCAGCACCCGCCGCGTCACCGGCGCGCCGTGCTCTACGTGCACGGCTGGTCGGACTACTTCTTCCAGACCCACCTGGCCGAGTTCTTCGATCGCCTCGGCTTCGACTTCCATGCCGTCGACCTGCGGCGCTACGGACGATCGCTGCGCGACGGCCAGCTGGGCGGCTTCATCACCGACCTGCACGAGTACTTCGACGAGTTGGACGAGGCCTACGCCGTGGTGGCGGCCGACCACGACGAGATCACCCTGATGGCGCACTCGACCGGTGGCCTGACCGTCTCGTTGTGGGCGAACCAGCGGCCGGGGCAGTTCAACGGCGTCGTGCTCAACTCGCCATGGCTCGACCTGCAGGGGTCGCCGGCCGTGAAAGCCCTGACCGGGCCCATGATGAAGAGCTTCGGTTCTCGCTACCCGACCACCGTGCTCCCCCTGCCCGACTCGGGCATCTACGCCCGCTCGATCCATCGCTCCCTCGACGGCGAGTGGGACTTCGACCTCGGGCTGAAGCAGCACCCGTCGTACCTGATTCGGGTGGGCTGGATGCGCGCCATCATGGCTGGACACGCCGAGGTCACCAAGGGGCTCGCCATCGACACCCCGGTGCTCAGCATGGTGAGTCATCGGACGAGCTTCCGTCGCACCTATGCGCCCACCGCCAAGACCACCGACACCGTGTTGGACGTCGAGAAGCTGGCCCGTCAGTCGGTGCGCCTCGGCCCCCACGTGACGGTGGTGCGCATCACCGACGGCATGCACGACCTGGTGCTCTCGGGTGAGAAGGTGCGGGCGACGGTCTTCGAGCAGCTGGAACGCTGGCTACGGGCCTACGTGCTCTGAGGCCTTCCCGAGACCCGCGGCTGAGCGGGGTTTCGTCCGAGGGCCGAAAGCCGCCGATGCCGCCGAATTCCTGCCGGACGGGCTCGCGGTGAGACACTGGAGACATGCCGCATCGTGATCAGCATGTCGTCGTCGTCGGTGGCGGGTTCGCCGGGCTCAATGCCAGCACCACGCTCGCCAAGGCCGGATTCCGGGTCACCCTGATCGACCGACACCCCTACACCACCTTCCAGCCGCTGCTGTACCAGGTGGCCACGGGCGGGTTGAACCCGGGCGACATCACCTACTCGCTGCGACGGTTCGCGTCGAACCACGACATCGGCCGGGTGTCGTTCCGGCGGGCCACCGTGAACTCGATCGACACTGAGAACCAGCAGGTGATCGTCAGCCGCGGTGAGCCGATCGCCTACGACCACCTGGTGCTGTCGCCGGGGGTGGGGGCCAACTTCTTCGGCATCGAGGGCGCCGAGCAGAATGCCCGCTCGATCTACACGCGCGGCGAGGCGATCGAGATGCGCGACATCATCTACTCCGGGCTCGAGCAGCTGACCGCCCAGCGCGACCCCGACCGCCGGTTCACGGTGGTGGTCGTCGGCGGCGGGCCCACCGGTGTCGAGATGGCCGGCACCCTGGCCGAGATGAAGTCCGAGGCCCTGCCGGTGGTCTATCCCGAGATCCACATCGACAACTTCCGCGTCGTGCTGGTCGAGATGGGTCCCGCGCTGCTGGCGCCCTTCGAGCGGGGTCTGCGCGACTACACCCTCGCCGAGCTGCGCAAGCGTGGCGTCGACGTGCGCCTCGACACCGCCATCTCGAAGGTCGACCACGACCTGGTGACCTTCGCCGACGGCGGCACCCTCGACGTCGACGTAGTCGTCTGGGCCGCGGGTGTCGGCGCCCACCGGGTCGTGTCCGGGTGGGGCATGCCGCAGGGCCGTGGCGGACGGATCCTGGTCGACCGCGACCTCACCGTGAAGGGCTTCACCAACATCTACGCCATCGGTGACGCCGCCCTGATCGAGGACGACCCGCTGCCGCAGTTGGCGCAGCCCGCCCTGCAGCAGGGGGTGCACGTCGCCCGGACCATCCAGGCCCGCATCGACGGACGAGCCTCCGCCCCCTTCGAGTACCACGACAAGGGCACGATGGCCACGATCGGCCGCTTCGACGCCGTGCTGCAGTTCCCCAACAAGGCCAACGGGCAGCCCGGGCCGACGCTGCGGGCCTACTCGGCCTGGGTGTTGTGGGTGGTGGTGCACCTGCGGTCGCTGCTGGGCGGGCGTAACCGGCTGCAGGCCATGATCAACATGGGCGTGCGCTACCTGACCTGGCCGAAGTCTGCCACGGGCATCATGGGTGACATCACTCCCTCGCCGGCCGAGTTGGGCCGCGAGCAGGACTGACGACGCGAGCAGGACTGAGGCCGGCGCGGGCCGCGTCGTCCGCCGCCCCCCACCGCGGGTCGCGTCGTCCGCCCCCCATCGCGTTTGCCTGTCGAACGTGCGTTTGCCGCCGTTGCAACAGGGACAAACGCGCGCTCGGGAGGCAAACGCGTGCTCGGGGGGCATGGCCTGGGCCTTGGCGCAACAAAAAACCCCGCCGGAGCGGGGTGGTGGTGGCCAGGACCGGGATCGAACCGGTGACCTTTCACTTTTCAGGCGAACGCTCTACCAACTGAGCTACCTGGCCATCCCCTCACCGAGAAGCCTCAGTGAGAAGAAAAGCGATGATGTGCGAGACATCATCGCTTGAGCGACCCCGACGGGACTCGAACCCGCGACCTCCGCCGTGACAGGGCGGCGCGCTAACCAACTGCGCTACGGGGCCTTGCGGCCCTCGAACCTTGCGGTTCTCTGCCTGCTGCCCTGCAACAGGCAGCTAGAGAAGAATAGCCACAACCGCGCCGAGTTCGCCAATCGAGCCCGACCGTCGGCTCAGTCGGGCGGATCGTTGCCCACCAGCCCGTCGATGGCCTCCCGGACGATCGAGGTCTGGCCGGTGTGCAGCAGGTTCTCCTCGAGGATGTCGACCAGGCGCCGGCGGCGACTCACGGGGTAGCCGGGGTCGTCGGTGACCAACTCATCGAGCCCTCCGTCGGCGGCGAGCTCGACCCAAGTCGCGCGACAGCGGGCGATGGTGGCGTACCAGAGGGAGTAGAGCTCGTCGGGGTCCATGGTGGCGGCGACCGTCCACTCCGAGTCGCGGGGGCCCGGAAGGTCGGGCGCGCGTCCCTCGGCCGAGGCGGTCCACATCTCCTCGACCCGCACCAGGTGCAGGATCGTGCCGGCGATGGTCAGACTCGAGGGGGCGTGGCGTTGGCCCAGCTGCGCGGCCGTGAGCCCTCCCGACTTCCACGCGAACTGCCGGTGCACCCGGTCGAGTGCGAACAACAGCATCTCGGCCTCGCCGCCGCTGAGGCAGTCGGTGATGGGAATGTCGCGGTAGTCCATGCTCGCGACACTACGTCGTGCCTAGGGTCGAGGCATGACTTCGAGTCGAGTTGACGTGGTGACCTGCGAGCCCACTGCGACGATGGTGGTGCGTGCCGACCTGACCTGGGCCGAGTTCCGCGAGCAGTGGCCCGTGATGCTGGGGGAGGTGTGGGACCACCTCAAGCAGCACCCGCAGACTCGTCCGGGTCGAAGCGTGATGGTCTACCGCGCGCCCACCGCCGGCTCCGGGGCTGAGGTGGGGGTGGAGATCGGTGTCGAGGTGGCTGGTCAGGCACCCGAGGTCGGTCGGATCGTGGCCTCCCAGCTGCCCGGCGGACGAGCCGCGCACGTGATCCACGAGGACGGCCCCGCGACGATTGACGCCGCCTACCGCGCGCTCGACGCGTGGGGCCCGGAAGCGGGGGCGGGGGAAGCGGGGGCGGGAGAGAGGTTCGCTTCCGAGAGTTGGGAGGTCTACGGGCAGCCGGGGGCTGACGGCTCTTACCCGATCGACGTGTTCCGACTGCTGGCCTGAGCACACGCCGAAGCCCCCGCCGAGCAGTGCTCGACGGGGGCTTGGTGGTGCTTGGCATCCCCAACGGGATTCGAACCCGCGCTGCCGCCTTGAAAGGGCGGTGTCCTGGGCCGCTAGACGATGGGGACCCGGCCGGGCAAGTCTAGGGGCAACGGCGCGAAGGCTCCAATCCCGAGCGTGCTCAGGAACGCGTGGTGATGTGCACGTGATCCTTGTGGTTGGCCGTGGCGCCACCCCGATCGGCCATCAGTCGCCAGCCCTCGGAGTCGCGGTCGCGGTTCCAGATGTGCTGGTCGAAGATGATGTATTGAATGTCGAGGCTGTTGGCGTTGGCGCGCGCCCACTTGGCGATCTCCCAGCCCTGCGCGTTGCCGCTGCTGGTGCTCCAACTGGGCAGCATCAGGTCGAGAGCGTGACCGCTGGGGTGATCGGGAATGGTGTCGGGGCGAATGCCGTAGATGGTCTTGATCTGCGGCCAGGTCGACCGCACCGTCACCAGCAGTTGGTAGGTGTTGTTCGGCAGCCCCACCAGACCGACCGATCCGCCATAGGTGGGGTCGAGGTTGCCGAGTGGCTTGGTCGAGCTCAGGTAACGAGCCGTCACCCAGCGCACGGCGCCCTGGTAGACGATCTGCGCTCGTCCGTTCTGGACGACGCCGGTCACGCTGAGGGCGGTGCCGATGGGCACCTCGGTGATCGTCTTCGAGTCGGAGCCGGACGTGGTGCGGATGTCGAGGGCCGCCGTCGCGTACTGGGTGCCGATGATCTTCGGAAGCGTCGGCGTGGTCACCACCGGGCTGGTGCTGATCGGGGCCACGTAGTTGGCGTTGACCCAGCGCAGGGCGCCCTGCCAGATGATCTCGACGACACCGGTGGCCTTCTTGCCGGTCAGGTTGAGAATGGTCCCCTTGGGAATGTCACCGAGCGAGGTGAAGTTGGTGCCCGACGACGTGCGGATCATCAGATCGGCGGTGGCTCGTCCCTGACTCTTGGCCGAGGGGGTCGAGACAGAACCGCTGCTGGTGCCGGGCGAGCCGAGCCACGCGGTGGCGACCCAGGCGCGTCCGTCCTGCCACTGGATCTGGCTGTAGCTGGCGTTCACCAATCCGGTGAGCGTGACGGTCGAGCCGCGCTGCAGCAGGCCGACCTTGCGGGAGGTCACGGTGGGGCCGGTGCGCACGTTCAGGGCCTCGGTCACGGTGCGGGTGCCGGTGGTGCCGGCTTGGCTGACCGGGGCCGACTCGGTGGCGCGGACGCCCGTGAGGTAGTTGGCGGAGACCCACGCGGAGCGGCCGTTGAAGGTCACCGGCACCCAGCCGTTGCTGACCGGACCGGTCTGCTTGACGGTGCCGCCCAGGTAGAGGACGCCGATGATCGGCGCCGTGGTGGAGGGCTTGGTGCGCACGTTCACGGCGGTGGTGGCGCGCAGGGTGCTGTAGTCGGCGATGGCCGACGGGCCGATGGCCACACTCGAGGCGGCGATCGCGCCGGCGAGGCCGAGTGCGGAGACGGCCAGGCGCAGGGGGCGCAGGCTGATTGGGCGGCGCAAGCTGACAGGGGGGCGCAGCATGGTGGGGGCTCCTTCCGTGCGGCCTTCCCTGCCGCAGGTCAGTGCCGCCGACCGCAGGCGTCTTCCCCGGCGACAGGGCGCGCCCCGATCGGTCGGGGAGTGCACCGCCACCACGCCCCCCGTCCCCTGGGCGGGTGCCCGTGGGGACGAGTTCGGTCGTCGACGCGAGCAAAGTAGGCCGCGCCGCATACCTCCACAAGCCGACAATTTCGAGGGGGACTACGACCGCAAGCCGACATGCCGTGAAATGCCCAAAAACTACGCCAATGTCATTTTGGGGGCGCGGGAGGGTGCGCCGTGGGTCGTGAAACGCAGTGTGGCAAGGTGGGATGCCGTGTTTGCCCGGTGGCGTGGGGGTGCGGTTCGCTGAGCAAAACCTGAGAGTTGCCCGGGGTCAGCTCGGGGTGGTCACGCGTGGCGCGCCGGGGTGAAGTCTTGATTGACAGTTCACTGTTCGGTCGAGGGTTCCTCGGGAGGGTCGACGGGGACGACGGTGGTGCTCCCGGCATCGGCGCTCACCCACGCCGCGCGTCCGTAGGCGGAGTGCGGCACGTAGCCGGCCTGCAGGTCGGACCGCTGGACCACGGTGGCGCCGGTGGTGGTGGCGAGGCGGTCGAGATCCTCGTCGGCGAGCACGAGGGTGCCCGCGTCGAGGATGCCCTGCCGCACGTTGACGGTGACCAGGTCGACCACCTCGGGGTCGATGGCGGACGACGCGAGCACGAGCGGTTCCTTGCTCCGGGCCGCGCGCTCGAGGGTCTGCATGGCCTCCTGCGGGGAGCCGATGCCGTCGCGCACGACGAGGAACAACGGGTGGGTGAGCACCATGGCCCGCCGGTCGGGTGCCGCCGGGTCGGTGCGGGTCGCCTGACGGGGGTCGGCGAGGCCGGTGGTCAAGTGCAGGGTGGCCGGAGAGGTGCTCGCCGCGGCCAGGGCGGAGGCCTCGTCCGGGGTGAGGGGGACGGGCGTGACCGCGCTGCGCTCGAGCTCGTCGGCGCTGACGTAGTCGGGCGTGGGGAGCGGCTCGCCGTCGGGGGTCTCGCTGGTGGGCGGGGACGACAGCTCGCGGTCGGCGCGGCGCTTGGACCGCCAGTCGACCAGGGCGGCCACGGTCAGGACGAGCAGCCCGACCGCGAGGATGGCGAGGACTCCCTGGACGGTGCTGGTCATGGGACGAGCCTACGTGGCGTGGTCTTCGTAGCGGCCGACAGGGTCAGCCCCAACGCCGGTGCACCTCGTCCTCGAGGATCTCGCTGAGCGCGCCGCGGGTGTCGATGCAGGTCTTGACGCCGCGCCCGAAGCTCGCGTAGGACAACCCGGGGACGAGGGCGCCGAGCCCCCGCTCGAGCCGCCCCACCCGGCGGGCGATCCGGGTCACCTCGGCCACGAACTTCGCATCGTCGTGGTGGGCCGCGCTCTCCTCGAGCTGGCGCACGAGCATGGTGAGGTCCTTCTGGGTGTTCGAGAGCGAGACCGCGGAGCGGGGGTCGTCCTCGATGGTGTGGGAGGCGAGCCAGTAGGCATTCGAGTCCCCGAACGTGGGCAGCTGGCTGTGCGCGAGGTCGAAGGAGGTGATCGAGGGCGGATCCACCCGAGGTGGTGGCGCGGGTTGCGGCTCGGGTTCGGGGGGCGCCATGCCGAGTTCCTTCTCGAGGGCGGCGATGCGGGCCGGGTCTGCGCGATGGAGCTCCTCGGGTTGCGGCTCGGCTCGCTGGCGCGCGCTCCACGCCGCGGTCGGCGCGAGAATGGGCCACGCCACCGCCCAGCCGAGGGTCGACCCGAGTCCGGATCGGGCGCGTTCCTCGCTCGGGACGAGCACCTGCCGGATCGCCTGGCCGACGCCGACCCAGACGGCCCCGATCGCCAGGTACAGCACCAGTGCGGGCATCTGCCTCCTCCTCTCGAGAACAGGTCTATCGCGGGGCCATGACAGTTTGTGGCTCATGCCGCCAGCGGACGATGGCGCCGCTCGCCTGGTCACTCACAGCCGGGAAGGCCAATCGAAGGCGCCCCTCACCCGGGCCACGGCCTGGTCGGCCGTCACGGCGGCATCGAACTCGACCTCGTGCACTCCGGACAGCGGGTCGTGATCGGTCCACCACCTACGCATCAGGTCGGGACCGTACTCGGCGGCCTGGGGCTTGGTGGCATGGCGACGAACCGTCTCGTCGAAGCTCAACTCCCACCGGAATGCCGCCGATGTTCCCGCGTGGTCGGCGACCAACGCGCGCAGCATGACGCCGTAGTACGGGGCGTGCAAGATGCCTTCGACCACCACGTGAAAGCCAGCATCCAGCGCATGCCGGGCCACCGTGTCGATCAGGCTGATGGCGGGATTGTCCGGACCATCGCCCACCTTCAACACTTCGCGCCTCAGCAGATCCTGGCCCACGACCGCCACCATGCCCTTGGGGAAGGACTCCTGTACCCGGCGGGCCACCGTCGACTTGCCCGAGGCCGAGTTTCCCCGCAAGAGGACCAGCCTCGTCCGCTCGCTGCCACATCGCATCGGCGCACCGTATCAGGCTGCGGACACCAGATCGCGGCGCGGGCTGAGGGCGCGGTCGGCTGGGGAGGGTGAAGTGGGCGAACGTCCCCGGGAGGATCCAGCCCTTCCCCCCGCCCTCGTCCGGGCGCATGATGACCCCATGTTCCTGACCCAGACGGACGAGGCCACCGCCACCGGTGCCGTCGCTGATTACTTCGCCTCGCAACGCAAGAGTTGGGGGTTCCTGCCCAACTACGCCCAGTGCTTCACCACCCGCCCCGACGTCGCCCAGGCGTGGGCCACGCTCAACCTCACCATCCGCAACGGCATGGACCGCCGCCGCTTCGAACTCGCCACCATCGCCGCCGCACGCGCCCGGCGCTCGACCTACTGCACCGCCGCCCACTCCACCTTCCTGCGCGACGTCTGCGGCGACGAGGCGACGCTGGATTCCCTGGCGGACGACCCGACCGGCGCCTCGCTCGACCCGGTCGATGCCGCGGTCGTCCGGTTCGCCGCGCAGGTCGCGGGCGACGCCTCGTCCGTGGTGCAGGACGACGTCGACGCGCTCCTCGCCCTGGGACTCACCGAGGCCGACGTCGCCGACATCGTCTTCGCGGCCGCGGCGCGCGCGTTCTTCACCGCGGTGCTCGACGGTCTCGGCGCCCAACTCGACGAACAGACGGCCGCCTCGCTGGGGCCGCGGCTGCTCTCCTGGGTTGTCGTCGGACGTCCGCCCGCTGGCTAGGGTGGTTGCGTGGACACAGACACCTCCAGTTCGACCCGCATCGCCGTCCTGATCGACTGCGACAACGTCTCGCCCAAGCACATCGGCGCCGTGCTCGAGGAGCTCGCCAGCTACGGCGTCCCCACGGTCAAGCGTGCCTACGGCGACTGGACGACCACCCAGCTGACCGGGTGGAAGCACGAGTTGGTGCGCAACGCGATCCAGCCGGTGCAGCAGTTCCAGAACACCGTCGGCAAGAACTCAACCGACTCCGCGCTCATCATCGACGCCATGGACCTCTTGTGGCAGGGCAACGTCGAGGCCTTCGCCATCGTCTCCAGCGACTCCGACTTCACGCGCCTGGCCACCCGCCTGCGCGAATCGGGCAAGCGCGTCTTCGGGCTCGGCCGCCGCAAGACCCCCGAGTCGCTGCGCCGCGCCGTCGACCAGTTCATCTTCCTCGAAGTGCTCGCCGAACAGAACACCGCGGACGACCCGGCCCCCGACCAGGCGGTGGCCCCGACGCCCGCGGCGGCCGATGAGGGCGGTGCCGCCGGACCGGAGTCAGCTCCGGAGGGGCGGACGATCAACCTGCAGAGCGCACTCACCAAGGCCATCAACGCCACCTCGGGTGATGACGGCTGGAGCGGACTCGGGCCGGTGGGGCAGCACCTCAGCCGCGCCCACGCCGACTTCGACCCGCGCGACTTCGGGCACGCCAAGCTCAGTTCTTTGGTGGACGAGCAGCCCTACCTCGAGACGCGCACCGAGGGCAGTCGGCGGCAGGTGAGGCTCAGGCAGAAGCGCGCCACCCGCAAGGCGCCGGCGAAGAAGACCACGAAGGCGACCTGACCTCCCCTCAGCCCTCGACGGCCAGCACCGTCAACCCCCACGGCCCCAGGTCGAGCGTCGTGCCGCCGGGCACGTCGGCATCGGCGCGCAGGTCATGGGAGGCCACCGGAACCAGACACGTGGCCGCCACCGGCGCCCAGTTGTGCGCGAAGACGACCCGTCGTCCGCCCTCGACCGCTCCGGACATCAGCGTGACCGACGACGGGCGCGTCCACTCGGCGAAGCGGGGCGTGATGGTCTGGGCGAACAGGGCCCTCGCCAGGGCCGGGTCCGGCAGGGTGCCGACGTGGGTCACCCGACCCTCGCCGGCGATCGCGCGGGTGACGGCGGGGAAGCGCTCGAGGAAGGGGTGCCGGTAGGTCGCCAGCACCTCGGCGTGGTCGACGATCAGGCCGTCCGCCCAAGCCAGGGCGCGGGCGTCGCCGGGTGTCTCGAACCCGTCGACACCGGCGACGGGAACCGGCTGGGCCAGCGTCGAGAACTCTTCGTAGTGCACCCCGGCCACGTCCGCGAGCACACCCGGGGCCACGGTCAGTCGCGCCCGCGCCTCGTCGTCGGCATACCCCGTGCGCGGCCCGAGCACCAGGTGCCCGCCGGCGCGCGCGTAGTCGGCGAGCAACCCCAGCAGCGCGTCGTCGGCCACGTAGAGACCCGCGGCCACCAGCATCGGGAAGCGCTTGACCAGCTCGGACGCCGACCACCCCATCACCTGCTCGACGTGCACGATGCGGGCCTGGCCACCCGCCTCGAGCACGCCCCGGTGGAAGGCATTGACGGCGTCGGTGTAGGCATCGGGATTGCGCGGGGCGTACCCCCGGGCACCCTCGCGGCCGATCCACGGAGGCTGGAAGTCGAGCCCGTGCTTGGCGTCGTTCGACCACAGCAGGGCCACATCGGCGTCGGGCTCGTAGCCGCGCAACGTCGCGCCGAGGGTGCCCAGCAGCGATCCCAGTTCCGACACCTCGGAATAGATGCGCCCGGGCACCTGACTGTGCGGGAGCACGCCCATCCAAGAGGTCTCGGTGCCGAAATGCAGTGTGTGCCAGTGCCAGTACTCGATCATCGCCGCCCCGCGCGAGACCAGCGCGGTGCCCGCCTGCAGCAGCTGCCCGGGGTAGGGCGGCAAATGGTGGGACGAGCCGCCGATCGACTGGGCATTGGTCTCGGTCACCCAGAACCGCTCCTGGCGCACCCCGAAGCTGCGGTCGGCGAGCTCGAACAACCCGTGCACGCCCGTGCGGATCCACGGCTGGGGGCGCTCGAGTTCCAGCGAGGCATCGAGATGGTCCTGCATGGCGTAGTAGGGATTGGTCGCGGTCAGGTCGAGACCAGCGGCCAACTCGACCTCGTCCATCGCTGGCCGGTCGAACGAGATGCAGGTGGTGACCACCTGGCCGGGCCGCGCATACTCCCGGACGATGTCGGCCTGCCAGCCGATGTAGTCGGTGATCACCTCGTCCTGGAAGCGGCGCCAGGCCAGGTCGTACTGCGGCTGGGCATTGCCGTCGGGGCGCCACAGGTCGGCGAAGTCGGTGATGCGGTGCGACCAGTAGACGAGACCCCACTCGTCCGAGAGCCGCTCCGGCGTGCCGTACCTCCGCTCGAGCCAGGCCAGGAACTGCCGGAAGGTGCCCTCGTTGTGCAACAGCATCGCGCCCGGCTCGTTGTCGACCTGGTAACCGATGACGGCCTGATGGTCGGCGTAGCGGCTGACGACCTGGCGGATCACGCGCTCGGCGTGGGTGAGGAAGTCGGGGTGGGTGACGTCCACCTCCTGCCGGGCTCCCCAGGGGTGCCGCACGCCGGTCGCGCCCTCGCCGGCGATCTCGGGGTGCTTGCTGACCAGCCACATCGGCACCGCGTAGGTGGGGGTGCCGAGCACGACGTCGATGCCGCGCGCCTTCGCCCCGTCGAGCGTCGGCTGCAACCAGTCGAGGTCGAACTCACCGTCGCGAGGCTCCCAGGTCGACCACACCGACTCGCCGACCCGAATCACGGTGAAGCCAGCAGCCTTCATCAGATCGAGGTCGCGGTCGAGATCGAGTCGTGGCTGGTACTCGGGGTAGTAGGCGGCGCCGAAGCGCAGGCGATCATTCAGGCGATCGCTCCGGTGGGCTTCGGGGTCCAGGGGTTCAGGGGTGGGAGCAGCGCTGGTCACCCGATCAGCCTAGGCAGCGCCATCGGGGCGGTGGGGCTCGTCCACGCGAGTGCCAAAAGTCGGTTCCCGTTGCTCTGGCAGGCCTGCACGGGGCCCGATCGGCCAACTGGAACCGAGTTCTGGTTCGCCGCCGCACCAGACTTCAGCCGCCCAGACTTCAGCCGCGCAGCGTGACCACGGCCAGCGGAACCAGCGCCACCACAGCCACCAGCGACAACACCGAGAAGTTGGTGGCGACCAGCAGCGGACCCGAACCGAGCGCCGCCACCGCACCGCACAGGTTGGCGAGGGCGTCGACCCCACCCTGGGCGGCCGCGCGGTGATCATCGGCGATCACGGTGGCGAACAGCGCCGACCCGGCCACGCTCACGAACGACCAGCCCAGCCCGAGCAGGAACAGGCACACCACCACGGCCCGCATCGAGTCGGGCCACAGGGCTCCGGTGACCAGCGACGCCAGCAGCACCAGCAGGCCCAGCCCGATGCTCACCCGGTGCCCGAACCGGTCGGCGAACCACCCCACCAGCGGCGACAGCGCAAACATGCCCAGCACGTGCAGGCTGATGGTGATCCCGACCAGCGTGATCGATCCACCGTGGTGCGCGATGTGCACCGGCGTCATCGTCATCACCGCGACCATCACCACCTGCGCGGTCAGAATCGCGGTCACGGCGTAGCGGGCGCGGGGGTTCGTCCGCAGTTCCACGCCGATCGCCGCGAAACCGATGGCTGCGAACCGGCCAGGTCGTCGTCCCGGGCGCACGCTCACCCCGTCCGACGACGACGACTCCCGCCGCAGCACCAACAGGGGATCGGGCCGCAACAGCGCCACCACGACCACGGCCGCCCCCGCCATGCACACCGTCGCGATCCCGAAGGCGCCGGCGTAGACATTGAGCCCGAGCCACGATCCGACCACGCTGCCGGGCACGCCGAGGTTGGGCCCGAGCACCGAGCCGACGGTGCCCACCCACACCACGAATGCCAGGGCACGCGCTCGATGGTGGGGCTCGGCGAGGTCGGTGGCGGCGAAGCGCGACTGCAGGCTGGCGGCCGACCCGGCCCCGATCAGCAGCAGCCCGGCGAAGAGCGCCACCACCAGGGAGTTTTGCGCGGCCGCCACCAGCAACGCGCTGCCGAGGGCGGCGGTCAGCCAGCCGAGGCTGAGGGCGAAGCGGCGTCCGTGGCGGGCCGCCAGGGTGCCGAGCGGCAGGCCGAACAGTGCGGCGCCCAGCGTGCTCGAGGTGCGGGCCAGCCCGGCCAGGGCCTCGTTGCCGGTGACGTCCTCGGCCAGCAGGATCCCGATCGACGGCGCGATGCCCACCCCGACGGTGCCGAGCACCTGGGTGATGATCAGCACGGTCAGGGTACGGCGTTGCAGCGCGGAGTGGTCGGGTGTGGAGGTCACGGGTGTTCCTGGCGGAGGGCGAGGCGGGTGAAGGCGTCGTCCGGGGCGGGTGGGAGCTCGCTCATGTGGCCGGTGAGCACGTCGACGAAGGTGTCGAGGTCGTCAGACCGAAGACTCTCGACGAGTCGTTCGTGCTCGCGGATCACGTCGGAGCAATGGCTCAACAGGCGCCCGCTGGAGGCGAACAGCAGGAACCGGTGTCGATCGGCCAGCCGGTCGTACAACTCGAGCAGCACAGAGTTCCCGCCCACCTCGACGAACCCCCGGTGGAACGCGATCGTCAGCTCGACGAACTCGCGCAGGTCGTGGTGGGCGAAGGCGTCCCGCTGGCCGGTGACCAGCGGGAAGAGGCGATCGGCGAGACTCGTCCGGGCAGTGGACGAAGCCTGTCGCACCCCGTTGGTCTCCAGCAGCAGCCGGGCGGCGGCGAGGTCGGCGACGGCCCGGTCGTCCAGGCCGACCACCTGGGCGCCCCGCTTGGGGTAAACGGTGATCCAGCCCTCCTGCTGCAGGCGGCTCAGCGCCGTTCGAACGGGGGTGCGGCTGACGCCGATCGCCTGGGCCAGCGACTCCTCGCCGAGCATGGAGCCGGGCTCGTGGGTGCCGTCGAGGATGCCGTCGCGGATGGCACGGTAGGCCCGTTCGGCGGCGCTCTCGCTCATGGTTCTCCCTCAAGTCGGCGGTGTCCATCTTGTATCCAACGAGTGGGTGAGGCAAACCTCGTCGCGGAGCCTGGCCTGGGGAAGGGCGAGAGGGCGGATTTGGATTCAAATACCCCGAGGGGTATTGTCTCCTGCATGAGTTCGCACCCGACCGACGCCCCCTCCGGCGATCGACACCCCGACCACTCACGACCCGACCACCCCACTCGACGGCTGGTGGTGGTGGGTGGCGTCGCCGGGGGCATGAGCTGCGCTGCGCGTGCCCGAAGGCTCGACGAGCGGGCCGAGATCATCGTCCTCGAGCGGGGCGAGCACGTCTCGTTCGCCAACTGCGGGCTGCCCTACTTCGTGGGTGGAGAGATCGAGCAGGAGGATGCGCTGCTGGTGCAGACCCCCGACCGCCTGCGCGCGGCCCTCGACCTGGACGTCCGCCCTCGTCACGACGTGGTCGCCGTCGACGCCGAGCGCCACGAGGTGACCGTGGCCACCCCGAACGGGATCGAGGTGCTCGGTTACGACGCCCTGGTGCTCGCTCCCGGGGCCAAGGCCGTGCAGCCCCCTATCAGGGGGCTCGCCTCGTCCGCCCGCGTGCGTACCCTGCGCTCGGTCGGGGACGCGGTTGCGCTGCGGGCCATGGTCGATGAGGGCGCGCGCAGCGCGGTCGTGCTGGGGGCTGGCTTCATCGGCGTCGAGGCGGCGGAGGTGCTGGCCGAACGCGGCCTGCGGACGAGTCTGGTCGAGATCGCCGACCACGTGCTGCCACCGCTGGATTACGACCAGGCCTGGTGGGTGCACGAGGAACTGGTGCGGCTGGGCATCGACGTGCGCACAGGTGTGGGCGCCGAGGAGATCCTGACGGCCGATGCGGCGGCGGGGGAGTCGTCCGAGGTCGTCGTGCTCTCCGACGGCACGCGGCTTCCTGCCGACCTGATCGTGCTGTCGGCCGGGGTGCGCCCCGACACCGCGGTCTTCGAGAGCGCCGGTGTGGCCTGCGAGCAAGGTGCCATGGTCACCGACGAGCACGGCCGTACCTCATTGCCGGACGTCTGGGCCGTGGGTGACGCCACCATCTCCAGCTGCCCGGTCACGGGGCTGCGGCGTCCGGTCGCGCTGGCTGGGCCCGCTAACCGTGCCGGCCGGTTGGTGGCCGACCACATCATGCGCCCCGAACTGGCGCGTCCGATCCCGCAACCGCTGGGCACGGCCATCGTCCGGGTGGGACGCCTGACCGCGGCCATGACCGGGGCGAACCGCGCCATCCTCGAGCGTGCCGGGGTGCCGTTCCGCACGGTGCACCTGCACCCGAACCAGCACGCGGGCTACTACCCCGGGGCCGCCCAGGTGCATCTCACCGTTCATCTCGACCCGGCCGACGGCCGGCTCCTGGGGGCACAGGGCGTCGGCAGCGACGGGGTCGACAAGCGCATCGACGTGCTCGCCACGGCCATGCGCGGTGGCCTGCGCGTGGGCGACCTGATCGACCTCGACCTCGCCTACTCGCCGCCCTACGGCCAGGCCAAGGACCCGGTCAACCTGCTGGGCATGCTGGGCTCGAACGTGCTCGACGGAACCCTCGAACTGTGGGACGCCCACGACCTCGATCGGGTGCGCGACGAGGCGCTCGTCCTCGACGTCCGTACGGAGGCCGAGGTCGCCGGCGGCATGGTGGAGGGCGCCCTGCACGTGCCGCACACCGAACTGCGCGAGCGGTTGGACGACGTGCGCGAGGCCGCCGCCGGTCGTCCGGTGCGAGTGATGTGCGCCTCCGGCGTGCGCTCCGCAATCGCCCACCGCGTGCTCGTCCAGCACGGGTTCGACTCCGCCTCGCTGTCCGGCGGCAGCCTCACCCTGCGCGCCGTGCTCGGGGCGAGGGCGGACGAGGTGCTCGCGCCCCCGGCGTCCGCGACCACCGGTGCGGGGAGGAGTTGACATGAGCACCACCAAGCAGGAGGCCCAGCGCAAGATCGCCAACCGACTCAAGCGGGCGCGCGGGCAGCTGGACGCCGTGATCGCCGCCGTGGAGCAGGGCGCTCCGTGCCGCGACGTGATGACCCAGCTCTCGGCCGTCACGCACGCCCTCAACCGGGCGGGCTTCGTCGTCGTCGCGACCGCCATGGAGGAGTGCCTCAGCGATCCCGACGGAGCCGAGGGTCGCGACGGCCTCACCACCGATGAGCTCGAGAAGCTCTTCCTCGCCTTGGCCTGAACGGTTCGGGCCACCCCACCACCCCACCACCTGAAGGAGATCATCATGTGTCGAGCAGTCACCTGCCAGACCTGCGGCAAGACCACGTGGGCAGGCTGCGGCCAGCACGTCGACCAGGTCATGCGCGGCGTGCCGAACGACAAGCGTTGCCCCGGTCACGAGCAGCCGCCTGCGCGCGGCCTGCTCTCGTCGCTGCTGCGCCGCTGACGACGACCGTCCGGGTCCCAGGCGCGAGGGGTGCCCCCAGCGGGGCTCGAACCCGCGACCCATGGATTAAAAGGAAAATGGCATCCGCACTTGGTGGCCTAGTGGGAGCCTATTTGAACACCGTTCAGGTAGCCCAGGGGTATACCTATCGAGCGATGCCACGCACGAGACTATCGCGGCGGCCTCGACGCGGTGGCCGACCGCATGGGCGCGCTGCTCGACCCCTGGCACGCAAACAACGCCCCCCGCTCCGAGTGAGCGGGGGGCGTTGTCGTCTACTGCCACATTTTGCCAGTAGGTGTCAGTGTGCGGATGTGGTCGCAGGTGGTGCAGGTGCCGGGCGGGCACAGCCGCTGCGGACGCCACTGCGGCCCGGGCGGGCTGGTCATCACATGCCCCAGAGCGCCCGATCTCGCGCGGACAGGCCACCGACGGGGATGGGCCAGTCGGTGCGGGAGTCGGTGACGCCGGAGTGAGAGCGCTGGACAGTGCCGCCGCCGACGAGGGTGAACGCCGGGTCGAGGTGCAGGTTGATACCGTCCATGGTGAGGCCCTTCGCTGATCCGCCGACGACCCACATGTCGCCGGGGTTGTCGAACCCGGTGGGGCCGCCCGCGAAGTTGGCGGCATTGAACGGGCCGCCGGCGCTGCGGCTGTTGACGTAGCACACCGTCGACGGCCCCGTCTGGCCTTCGCCCCAGCCGTGCAGGTTCGACCCGCCGGGTGTGCCGTCGACGTCGTAGAAGACGGTGGTGCAGCCTGCTCGACCGCCGTCCATGCCGAGCCACGTGTCACCGCCACCCGATGCCGGGTAATTGTTGTTGAGGGTGCAGCGGACGATGATCGTGGTGCCGCCGTTGGCGAGGTGCATCGGGTATTTCTCGTCGTAGGGCGGCGGCTCGTTGATGACGTCCACGCCCTCCCAGTAGCCGGTGATGGTTTCGAGGCCAGTGTGGATGATCGTCGAGTGCTTGGTGGTGTCGGCGGCGTAGATGGCGCACCAGTGCGGGAAGCCGAGGTTGCTGGTGGGCCAGTAGTCGCCGGGGTCGATGATGACGTTGACTCCCAGCCACGGCGGCGCCGAGTTGCTGCTGATGCCGTACAGGGTGCGGGCCGCAGCTTGCCGGGCGAGGCATTCGGTGACGGCCGCCTCGATCGTCTCGATGGGTCGCCCCGGGCCCACCAGCACCTCGCCGAGGCTGGGGTGGGTGGGGCGCATCGCGGCGATGGTCTCGTCGGGGGCGGCGGGGATGCTGCTGGTGCCGCCGCCTGAGGATCGGGTGGATGCCAGCATCCCCAGGAGTACGCTCACACCCACTCCTCGAGGACGAATGAGTCGACGCCGCCGAGGTTGGTGAGGCTCGTGCCGTACATGTACCACCACGAGCCGACGACGTTGATGCCGACCTGCGACCCGTCCTTGGGGCCGATGGTGGCCCGCTGGGTGCCGTCGAGCCACACACTGCCAGTGAGCGCGTTCGAGTCGAACTCGAGGATGAGCGTGTGGGCGGCGGAGGTGGTGACGCCGGTGGCGACGACCCGGTTGCCGGTCAGCAGCGTCGACGCCATGTCATAGACGTTGATCTGCGAAGTGGGCGACGGGGAGTCGGAGCCCATCTGCAGGCTGGTGCCGACGAACTCGAGCTTGACTGCCGATCCGGTGGTCGAGATGCCGATGCTGGGCAGCTTGTTGTCCGACGACGGGGTGACGGTGGCGGTGACCCGCAGCTTGCGCTTGGCCGAGGCGAACGTCGACCACATCTGGACGTAGGAGTCCTGCCCGGAGGTGGTCGCCGAGGTGGTCGCCTTGTTGCCCTGGATGGTGGTCGTGTTGATTCGCTGCGAGGCGGCCAGCGCCCACGTGCCGGTGCCCTGCGGGAGGGCGCGGCCCACGACGGCCGTTCCGTCGGCGGCGGTGAAGTCGTCGCCGTACTTGACGACCCATCCGCCCGCCGCCTGCGTGGACACGGTAACGGTGGCGCCGAGCTTCTCCACCATGTCAGCGCCGCGCGCCTTGTGCCGGAACGTGTAGGAGGTGGAGGCGGTGAGGCCGGTGAAGGTGTAGCTGGCCGCCGACTGCCACGCGCTCCACGTGGTGCCGCCGTCCTTGGAGTAGGCGAACTCGGTGACGTTGAGGTGTCCGGCGACGGTGAGCAGCGCCGTGGTCGAGGTCGGCGACGCGGTGAGTGTCCCGGCCGCGGTGGGCGGCGGGGGCGGCAGTTCGGCGCTGCCCGACCCTACGGGCACCCACGCGGTGCCGTTCCAGCCGATGATGAGCCAGCCGGTGGCGGGGACGGTTTCGCCGGCGATGGTCAGCGACGTGGCCGGGGTGACGTTCCAGTAGCCGCGCAGCAGCCCGACGAGGGTGGCTGCAGCGGGCGCGGCGGTGTCGGCGGTGACGGGTTCCAGCCGGTTGGGGTTGGTCAGCGTCAGCCCACCAGCGCCGTCGATGGGGAGCACCTGCCCGGCGACACCACCCGAAGGGATCGGCACCGACGCGAGCATGACGCCGGGGCCGGGGCTGTAGGGGGCGGCGGTCGCCAGGTCGAGAGGTGCGGCCTCGGTGTGGCTGGCCTGCACGTTGATGTCGAACGGCGCGAGGGTGCCCTTGTCGGGGCGGAACCGGACGCGCCACGCGCCGACCCACAGCCACACCTCGGCGCGGCCTGCTTCGTCGGTCAGGATGCCGGTGGTGGCGTCGACGGTGCAGACGATGGCGTCGCGGATGACCACGGCGTCGCCTCGACGTGATTCGAGCTCGAGCGGGGTGAACTCGACGGTGCCGGTGGCTGCGATGAAGTCGGGCTTGGTGTCGACGTCGCCGGTGCGGTCGCCGCGGGAGCGGACGACCTTGCCGGTGACGAACCCGAACGTCTCCGAGGCGGGCGGCGTGAGGACGGTCTCGCTCATCCTTCGTCAGCCCCGCGCTCGGGGGTGTAGTCGGGCGCGTCGGGGACGTGGCGGCGGGCGACCAGCGGCACCACCGACGACACCAGCACCAGCACCGAGTCGATCAGTCCGAGCCACTGCTGGGAGCGGGCGTCGGACACGATGCCGTAGGCGCCGAGGATGACCAGCACGGCGGCGGCGACGGCGTACACCTGCGAGCGGAGTGCGGCGCTCATGCCTCGACCCCCAGCTTCTTCGCGATGCGGCCAATGGTGCTGGCTCCGGTGCCGGGCTTGATGCCGTAGAGCACGGTCTGGAGCCACCGCACGAACGTCAGCGGCACGGTCTTGCCCTTGCCGTCGACGACGGTTTCCCGGCCGATCGGGTAGTTCATCACCCGCTTGGCGGTCGCGGCGGCGATGTCGTCGATGAGCTTGGCTCGGTCAGCGTCGGACATGGACATGATGTGATCCTCCAGATCGGTGATGGCGAGCACCGCCAGCTCGGCTGCCGCGACTGCGACACCCTCGGAGTAGGTGCGGATGGTGACTTGCGGCCCGTCGTCGGGACCGCGTCCGGCGAGACCATTGAGGCCCTGCCGGTACTGGACGACCTGCGCGGCAGCGCCCGATGACACGTGAGGGCAGCCGACGAGGACAAGGTGGGTGTGGTGGATGAAGCCTTGCGCGGGGGTGCGATGCCAAGCGGCCGCCCCCAGTTCGCGCAGGAGTCGGATCACGCCGTCGGAGTACTGGCGCAGGTCGAGGACTCCGCCGCCGTCGTGGGTGCCGGCCGACGCTGCGACGCCGCCACGGTTGTAGCCGCCCTGGGACACGTCGAGCTGCTGCTGGACGAGGCCGCGGGCGACGGCGAGCCGCTGCACAATCGGCCACCACTCGACGAGGCAGGAGCAGCCGCGGAAGGTGGTGCCGTCGGGCTGCTCGACGGCGAAGATGGTTTCGGGCATCAGTCATCCCCTCCTGGGGCGAGGAACGTCGGCGGCAGGGACTGCCACGGTGCGGGGTCGATGAGGTCGTGCAGGTCGGGCGAGGGCATCGGGGTCGGACCGCGCATGCCGCCGGCGAGCCACCAGCCGAGGCGGTTGACGAGCGCCGCGAGCGACCCCGACTGGCGACGCTGCAGGGCGACGTCACGCTCCAGCGTCTCGATGCGCGTCTGGTCGGTGCGGCGTCCCGTCTGCAGCGCCTCGATCTGCTCGGCCATCAGCCGCACCCATTCGAGCTGCGTGCTGTCGCGCTGGGCGTCGCGGTTGGAGCGGGCCGCCATCCGCTGCGTGAGGTAGGCGAAGCCGCCGGTGATCGCGCCGCCGATGACGATGCCGAGGAATCCGAGCAGTGCGGGGCTCACCGGCCTGCCCCCTTGTCGTCGGACTGTCTCGCCGCCCACGACTCCAGCCACGCCAGAGCCTCCCTGTTGCGGGGCTCGTCGGCGGGATGCTGGGCGACGTACAGCACCAGCGCCAGCACGGCCACGAAATACAGGCTGGACAGCCAGCCGGTGGGGTTGCCGGGGGGCGGGCCGGGGATCAGCGCCACGATCCACGCCCCGATGTAGCTGGTGAGCCGGATCATCGGCATCACCGTCGCCAGCGCCAGCGCCAGATTGGACAGGCGATGCCAGCGGGAGGAGGCGAGGGCGAGGGCGCCGGTGGCGACCCATCCGGCGGCGCGGAGGCGGTAGTCGATGACCAGGTGCCACAGGCTGTCCGAGCGCGGCGACGACGCACCCACCGCCACCGACAGCCCGAACAACAGCCACAGGATGCCGATGAGGATCAGCCCTTTGGAGCGCAGTCCGACGCGGGCGAGGATACGGTGAGGCATCACTGCACCTCCCACAGGGCGGGGACGGAGGCGGGCGTCCATCCGGGCTGCGACGTGTGCGCCTGCCTGCATCGGTAGGTGCGGCCCTCGTAGGTCACGAGGTAGTCGACGGTGTAGGCGTGGCCGTTGCCGTCCCAGGCGGGCGCCTCCCCTGGCTCAGGGTCGGGCGGTGGGGTGAGGTCGCGCCACCACCGGTACGACTGCGGGTCGTCGGGGTCGCCGGGCATGGTCGCGTTGTTGTCGATCAGCGACTCCCACTCCTTGCCGTCGCGGGTGACGATCGCGCCGACGGGGTACACGTCCACGGCGCCCACGGGCTTCACCCACGGGTCGCCGTCGGTTCGCCCCGCTGCTGCCGCCCACGCCTTCTGCTGCTCGCGGATCACCTGTGCGGCGGTGGCGAGGACTTGGCGGCGCTGCCACTCGGCGGCGGAGTCGCGGGCCAGCTCCCACACCTCGCTGTCGGTCAGGGTCGTGTAGTCGATCGTCATGGGATCACCTCGTGGCCTTGATGGAGAACGTGGCGGAGCGCACCGACTTGCCGTAGTAGGCGAGGGTGGCGCCTGCGCCCTCTCCGAGGGTGATGCCGGTTACCGTCCCCGCCGCGATGCCCGCGTACATGCCCGAGTTGAGCGTGAACGTGTGCTGCCCGGTGCCGACGGTGCCGGTGTCCACGGGGGTGCCGCCGGACGTTTGCAGGGTCGGGGTGTAGGCGGTTCCCAGGAATCGGCCGATGCGGTACTTGCCGCCCGCCCCGTACCACCACGAGGCAGAGTTGAGGGTGACGGTGATCGACTGGATCGTGGCACCGCTGAGCTGGTTGCGCATGGCCGAGGGGAAGCAGATGGTCGAGTACCGCTGAGCCCCGCCGTAGTTGCCCTGCTGCAGGTAGTCAGTGACTTCCGTCCCCGCCCGCCACGACTTCATGTGACTCGACGGGACAGCGAAGCTTCCGGTGATCTGCTGTGGGGTCGCCGTGTTCGACTCGGGCGTGGTGCCCGTCGAGCCCGAGTACGGGGTGCCGCCGCCGAGGCTGGCGCGTCCGTCGCCCTGCCGGTTGTAGAGGCCCAAGTCCTCGATGTAGAACTCGCTGCGCCATGTGTCGCCCGCGCTCACCAGCGCATAGTTGGAGCCGGTGCAGCGCAGCGTCCACAGGAAGCGGTAGTTGTTGCTGTCAGGGGCCGTCCACAGGAATGACCAGTCGGTGCCGTTGTTGCCCACCGGCTGGTTCTGGAAGTTGCGTTGGCCGTACTGCGTGGACGACACCAGTGGTGCGGTCGGGGTTGCCCCGTCTGCGGCGGTGGTGGCCCGGACGCGCCACTCCAAGCTCGCGGCGGTCGTGACCACGTTGACGTGCCCGGCGTAGCCGATGCGGTACACGTGGCCCTGTTGCGCCACCAGCGGCATCTCGACGGTGCCGCACTCCGACGAGCCGATGCGGACGTTGTTGAGCGCCGACGTGGAGCCCAACGACTGTCGCGCCCCATCGACCAGATTGCGGGGAATCTCGGCCAGCTCGGCACCCACGTCGTAGCCGCCGATGGTGGCGGCGTCGGCGTTGACGATGGCACCAGTGATGCTGCCGTCGGAGTTGAGCGCTGCCAGTGAGTTGCCGAGGTTGTCGCGGATGCTGATCTGGTCGGGGTCCGGACCGCCGAACGCGAGCGCCCGATACGGTGCGCCCTGATCGTCGAGGCGCACCACTTCCATCAGCCCTCCGCCCATGTGGGTTTTCGGGTAGTCGCCGGGCGCCGTGCCGTTGTTGGGGCTGTAGATGTCGATGCCCTGCATGACTCCGGTGGTGATCGATCCAGCGTCCACGTCGGTGAGGACAGTGCCGCCGATCGCCGACACCACCCATGCCCCCGACTGCCACTGATACATGTGCACCGTCGCCGAAGTCACCGGATCATGCTCAAACCACAGATCACCCTCGGCTACGCCATCGACATCCGGCGCATGGTCGCGATGCCAGATGTGACTACCCGACGCCGAGACCTGATCCCACACGTCCGACGACAACGCCACGGCACCGATGCGAGCCTCACGTCCCACCACATCAGCGACCTGCCACGACGCGCCCACCGGGATCAGCTCGACGGCCTCACAGTCGGCGAGATCGCGCACACCGTCGGCGAGCAGCGGGCGCAGCGCGTGAGGCACCACGGCGGGGATCGCGTCGGCAGTCTGCGGCAACTCGACCTGGGCCACCACATCGACCGCAGCCGGGTAGATCGACACGGGGAACTCGCCGGCGAAACCGCCCGGGCTCGACTGGACGGTGGTCACCACATCGGGGTCGTCGTCGGACTCGCCCTCGGTCACCGACACGTAGTCGTAGACCGTCGCCGACCCGTCGACGGTGAACTGGCCGCCCTCGCGCACAAAGTCGGAGGCGTCCCACACCAGCAGCGACGTGGCCGTCCACGAGACAGCCACCGCACCCTGCGGCGCCGACTCCACCGACAGCACCCGACCCGACAGGCGATCACTCATCTGGCCGCCCTCCTCGTCACTCGCCGCGACACCCCGTGCCGCCCCACCGTCATCCGCCCATCGGCAGTGAGGGGGATCGAAAACTTCTGCAGGCTCATCGGCGACGACTGCTGGCCGTCGCGGACGCGCACCACATCCCACGGCTCCAGGTGCGGAATCGGCAGGGCGGCGAACTCCACATCCATGCCCGAGCTCAGGAACTCCGAGAGCTTGGCCTTCGCGAGCGCGTTCGCGGCGGCGACCGTCGTCACCGAGTCGTCCTCGATGTACTCAGGCACCCACCGGTCCTGCCCGCCGCGCGCCAGCGACGCCGCCGAAAACGGGTGGTTGACCTGCTGCATCGCCTTGCCCACGACGGGGGTTTTCGCGCCCTTCGGGGTCGCCCCGGTGACGATGACCATGTTCCGCATCTGCGACATGTCGGCCGCGTACTGGGGGCGCTCCAGCAGCCCACCCGACACTGGCGCGAACTCCCACACGGGGTTGCCGCCGATGGGTCTCAGTACTGCGTAGCCGCGGCCGTCGTACCAGATCCGCTGATCGCCGAAGCTGCGCGCCCACATCGTCACCCGATCCCAAATCACATCGACGGGGGTGATCACGCTGTCCCGGGTCGTCTTGTCGAGGCGGCGCGGAATCTCGCGGAAACCCTCGCCGGACTGGCGCAGCAGGTCGTCGATCACCGTCGTTTTGCGGCTGCCCTTGCGATGGATGATGTTGCGGGCCGACGGGCCCAACGACAGCGACTCCTTGCCGTGCGCGGTGAGATTGGTGGTTACCCCCGAGCGCTGGCCCGAGGTGAGTGGGCCGGTGAAGATCGGCACCCACACCCACCGGGGCAGCAGCGCCGACCACACGCCGTACTCGATCCGCAGCATGCGGTTGAGCGTCAGCCCAGCCGAGTAGGCGTCGGTCGAGGCCAATCCGAGGTCGTTGGCGGGGTCGACGATCTCCACTTGCGCCGACCGGTCGACCGGCTGCGTGGTGTCCACATCGACCTGACCGGACAGCACCCCGCCGCGCACCTGCCCGACGAGATTGTGGTCGAGGTCGAGCAGCGACACCCGCACGTCGATCGCATGATCCCGCAGTAGGGAGGCGTGAAACAGGCGCTGATCCGCCGCGGAGAGGCCCGTCTTGATCACGTCAGCCGTCCATCGGGTCGAAGGCGAAATCATCGACCTGGCGGTAGGAGAACCGGACATCCCAGATGTCCTCACCGCCGCGCAGCTCGTTGCCGCCGACGTACACCTCGCTGATGACGACACGGAACGCCTGATCCCAGGCGAGCATCCACAGCGTCTTGCCGACCTGCGGCTTCCACTCCAGCAGTCGATCCCGCCACGTCGAGGCCGTGGTGCCGTTGTCGAGGTTCATGAGCCGCCCCGACATGGAGCCCTCCCATCCGCGCTGGGCCGACACGATCCGCACCGCAGTGCGAGCGCCGACCGGCTCGAACGTGGCGCCCACCTCCGGCATGTCCTGATCGACGCCGACGCCGGCCACCACCACCGACGCGGTGAGGTCGTCCGGGTCGAGCAGCCAGACGCCCTTGCGGAGGAAGGTGCCTGACGCCGACGACGCGGGGGCTGCGATCTTGTTGACGACGGCATAGACGCGCCACGTGTGGGCACCACCGGGGGCCAGCAGATCAGTCCACGCATATCCGGTGCCGCCCGTCGACAGCGACACCCCGGGGACGCGGGCCACCGACACGCCATCGCGGTAGATGATCCACTCGTCCGGGGCCTGCGACCGCGACCACGCCAGCCGCGCACCCGCCGCCAGCATCGACACCGACAGGCCGGTGACGCCAGCGGTGGCACCCGGCGCGAACGTCACGTCACGCAGCACCTCAGCCTGCACCGGCCCGCCCGGGGTCGCCTCACGCGCATACGTGTCGCGCACCAGCACCCACACACGGTGAGTGCCGGTGATGCCCATCGGCTTGCTCGGAGTCCATGAGGTGGCCGCCGATACCTGCCAGCCCGACTCATCGACCGTCGCCCAGCCACCACCCGGCAGCTGGCGGTTGATGAGCACCCGGAACGCCGACTGCGTGCCACCCGAGGTCGACCACGCGATCGGCGGAGTCGGATCAGTGACCGTGCCCGACGCGGGGGCGGTGATCGTCACCGTCGGCAGCGGGCGATACACCCACGACACCGGCGCGGACCACGGCGACCACAAGCCACCCGAGTCCTGCACCCGCACCCGCCACCACGTCGTCGCACCCGACGCCGGGGCCACGAACGCGGCGCTGGACAGGTCCAGCTGCTCGACAGTCGTCGCCACCGTGCCCGAGTCGAACGCGGGCGCGGTGAACGAACTGGTCGAGTTGGTCTGCACCTGGACAGCACCGATGGAGGTCGCACCCACCGAATCGAAAAAATCGAAACGGAGCGTCGGCTTCGCCACCGACACCACCCGACCACCAGCCGGGGACAGCGACGTGGGAGCCAGCGGAGCCACCGACCAGTCGACCACGAGCTGTGGGGCCACGGCGGCACCCATCATGGGCTCTTGCACCGGCACCGTCGACGTGCTCGACGTGTAGACGACGAACCCGTAGAAGCCCTGCCCGGAAGCGACGAGCTGCATCTGCGCGGTGACGTCCAACTCCCAGACGGCGTTGGCGGGCTGTGCCCCGGTCTTCGCGAGGGAGGCCGTCGCCCCGACCTGAGCAGGCTGATTCGACCAGTTGAGGCCCTTGGCGAACTGACCGTTCCACTTGGCGGCCAGACGCGCGGAGATGGTCGCCGACGCCGCCAGTGCGCGGGTCCGCAGCACCAGCTTCGCCGAGGCGACGTTCGCGCCACTCGCCGGGAACGGGTTCGCGAACCAGATCACCGCACGCTGCTGGCTGCCTGCCGTCGCATTCAGCGGCAGATACCCGGCGGCGCGGTAGAAGGTCTGCGTCGGCTGCGCCTGTCGCACCGACCCGGTGTAGACCGCCGTGATCTTCGAGACCGTCATCGACTCCACCCCCGCCTAGCCGCGCCCGCCTGGGCGTCCTGCAGATAGCCATCGAGCAGCCCCTCGCCGAGGCCAGGAATCGTGAGCGTGCCGACGATGCGGCGAGGCTCGTCCGAGCCGCCGCCCATGAGCTTCTGCGTCTCGGCCCACGAGTAGACCCGCGAGCCCTCCATGAGGCGACGCATCTGCGGGCCGACCACCAGCTCGGGCATGCCATCCTCGGACAGCGCCGCCACCGTCGACCGGCCGACAGTGCCACCAGACTGCAGGCCGACGAGATCCTTCGCGCCATCCGTGATCGTCGAGGCGACCGTGCGGGCCATGCCGCCCAACATCTGCGCGAACGGTGACGAGCCCAGCTCGCCGAGCCGATCGAGGCCGCTCTGGAACAAGCCCTTGAAGTCGTGGACCAGCTTCCCCGCGACGTCCTTGACGCCCTGCCACAGCCCCGACAGCGCACCCGAGATGCCACCACCGCGAGGCCCGCTGTCACGGCCGCCGAGACCGTCACCGCCGCGCAGATAGTCCTGCGCCTGCCAGATCGCCGACCCCAACGCCGTGCCCGAGCCGGGCAGCGGCACGCCGTGAGCGTGGGCGATCCAATTGCCCTTGCCGGTGCGATCCCACGTGGGGATGCCCACCTGCCGCAGGGGGCCAATGAACCGCTGGAACCCGGCGCCGCTGATGTCGATCGCGTCGCCACGGTGCGAGGTGCCCGAGTAGGAGGTGGCCGGACGCCAACCGCCCTGCGTGACCTGCATGACCGCACCAGCGAGGCCCTCCGCCATGCGCAGGCGCTTGGCGAACTCCGCGGTGAAGCGTCCGCCCCGGAAGTTGACGATGCCGCCAGTCTTGAACGCGCCGTGCCCGAGCATGTCGAACGCAGCCATCAGTGCGCGGCGTCCGCGACGGGCCGCCATGTTCAGCATGTTGATGGCGCTCTCGCCGCCCACCAGTCGCCCGAACTCGGGCCGCATGATCGGCTCGCCACCGGACAGCGACAAGCGCCCAGCCGTCGGGCTGTAGAACTCGTGCACGTCCCGGCCGGGGGTGTAGCCGGGAAGGATGCCGCCCGACGCGAACGCCGTCCTACCCTTCGCCCCGCCGCCCGCCGGCGTGCCCCACTGCACCTGTGCGATGAGCGTGGCCCGCTTGTCCGAGCCGAACAGCTCGGCCACCTTGTTGAAAGGCTCGAGGATGCCCTTGTTGATGATGTCGATCACGGCGTTCACGGGGCGGGCGATCGTCTCGCTGAGCCGACCCCACACCACCTTGATGGACTCCACCACGGCGCTGAAAGCCGACGCGATGCCCGAGGTCTTGATGAACCCGAGCACCACATCGAGAGCGCCCCGTGCGATGGACTTGACGCCATCCCACGCCTTACCCCAGTCGCCGGAGATCAGGCCGGTGATCGTCTGGATCACGCCGCGCACGATCTTGAGGGCGCCGCCGATCACCTGCGCGAGGCCACCGAAATACGTGGCGGCCAGAGTGCTGATGCGGTCGCCCCAGCGATCCCACACCCAGGTGATGATCGTCGTCACGCGATTCACGACAGCGCGGATCAGGTCGAGGGCGCCCGTGATGATGCCACCGATCTGGGACATGGCGTCCTTGATCGTCGGGATGAACGGGTGAATCTTCTCCATGAACGCCGCGGCGAACTCGGTCGCAACACGAGAGAGCTTGTCGAAGTTCTGCTTGCCTTCCGTTGCCAACGTCCGCAGCCGAGGCAGAATCTCCGAGGTGAACCAAGCCGCCAACTCGCGCAGCTTCGGGATGAGGACGTCTTCGAGGGCGGTGCGGGCGACGAACGCCAGTCGCTCCATGAAGCCCGGGAACCCCGACGACGTGACATCGCCGTCGAATGCCTTCCACGACTCACGAAACGCGACGATGCCGCCCTTGACCTCGGTGAAGGCGTCCCGGATGCGGAACAGAATCTCGACCGGCTTCGAATCCTCTTCGAGACCGAACGTCTTCCCCGCGCCCTGGAAGTCGCCCTTGGTCAGGATCGAGACGACGCCGCCGATGCCGTCGGCGACCTCCTTCGCCTTCGGGGCCATCTTGTCGGCCCACTCGACGAGCTTCATGCCCCGGTCGATGGCGAGCATCTTCAACGGCTGCAACAGTTCGCCGGCGGACGCCTTCAGATTCTCCTGGGCGGCCGCCAACTTCTGCTGCTTCTGGGCCGCGGTGTCGGCTTCCTTGGCGAAGTTGCCGGTGGCGTCCTTCGTCTGCTCCATGATGAGCGCGAGAGTCGCCGCCTGCTGCGCCTGGTTGCTGAACGTGCCGTCGATCTTCTTGAATCCGAGATCGGCGGCCTTCGCATCGATCGCGGCCTGCTTGAGGCTCACGCCGTAGCGCTCGATGGGGTCACGCTCACCCTTGAGTGCCGACGAGATCGCCTCGACGGCATCCTTGGTGGAGCCGCCGAACATCGAAGAGAGGTCAGCACCCACACCGATCAGGTCGTTCGTCTTCGCCCCGAGCTGGTCGAGGGAGGTGCCGCCGTTCTTGAGCTGCGCCCCGAGCACGGTCGCTAGTTCGTTGTAGGCGTTCTCCGAGAGGCCCACTGACTGCACGGCGTTCTGTCCCCACGCGTGCATCTGCTTCGACGACTGCTTGAAGATCGTGTCGACGGCGCCGATGGACTGCTCGAGGTCGGCGGCCGCATTCGTCGACTCCCCGAACAGCGACACCACCGACGAGCCAGCCGAAGCCCCAGCCGTCGCAGCGAGACCGCCGGCACCGCCAGCGATCCCAGCGAGCAGGCCACTGCCGAGCTTGGACGACCTCGCCTGCTTGCGGGACTCGCGGTCCACCGCCTGCACCAGCGTCCGACCGGCCTTCTTGCCCTCGGTCGACGCCTCATCCGAGACACCCTTGAACGGGCGACCCGGAATCTTGAGCGACCGCACCGACTTGAGCATCCCGCTGAACGAACGGTCCACCTTGCGCTCGGTGCCCAGCGCCTCGTCAGCCAGACTGTTGAGCGCCTTCGCCTGCGCGAGAGTGGCGTCGGTCTGCGCCTTCGCGGCCTTCCGCGCCGCGTCGGTGGCATCCTGCTGCTTGCGCTCCGCAGCCACCACAGCCAGGGCAGCCTTCGCCACCCCCGACTTCGCTGACTCAAGCCGATCCTCAGCCGCGAGAAGCTGGGATGCCGAAGACTTGCCGGCCGCCCGCATCTCGTTGAGCTTCGCCTCGGCAATCTCAACCTTGCGGGCCGCGGCAGCCTGACGACCACGGGCGTCCTCGGCGGCCTGCGTCGCCGTCTTCTGAGCCACCTGCAACCGCGCCATCTCGGCACGCGCCTTCTCGGCGCCATCCTTGACGCCCGCAGTCAGCGCGGAACCGATCGCGTCGCCGGTCTTCTTGGCCTGCTTCTGCGTGTCGCCGAAGAACTTCGCCAGATCAGCACCCGGCTCGTCCAGCGCCACCGACAGGGAGATGAAACCCTGAGCCAACTCACTCATGCGGCATCCCCTCTCGGTCGGTACTGGTCACGCAGCGCCTCCGCCTCGTTGATCGTCAGCGGCGTGCCCTTGTAGTTCTCGGTCTGCGTCTCGCCGAACGGGCCAATCGGTTTCGGCTTCTGGCCCTTGCCGCCGCCTAGCCCCCACATGAGGTTCTGCACCTGGTTGACGAGGGTGGCGAGCAGCAGATCACCCAGCGACCACGGGCCGTTCTTCGGGTCGATGGCCACCGCCAGCGGGGAGCCCGGCGGCTGGTGCCGCAGCACGACGAACATGTCGCGCCACGGCAGTCGTCCGGTCTCGAAATCGCGGAGCCTCAGCCCCTGCTGGATGAGCGCGACCTCGACTTCTTCGCGGTGGGCTCCGACGACTTGCCGGAGCCAGAGGATTCCCCCGCGTCCAGCTCCACCGCCTTCTTGATCGCCTGCCAGCACTCGGCTACGCGCGACATGCGCCACCCGGTGGTGTCGATGCCGAGCAGCCGCGTCAGGTCGAACAGCGCCGGGAGGTAGCCCTCTTCGAGCGCGGTCAGCGTCCGCACCATGTTCTCGTCGGGGTCCTCGATGTCGAGCGCGTTGATCTCGTAGATCTGGTCGCCGTCCTCGACGGTGATCCAGCGATTCGGTTCAGTCATGGTTTGCCGCCTTCGATTGCCGCCGCGAATGAGTGACCCGATGGGGTGGCGTGGCGGCGGAACTCCACCCCATCGGGGGATTGAGGGGGTGGTGGGTCAGACCAGGTGCCAGTTGAAGAACTTGCCCGCGGCGTCCTTGAAGCACTCGATGGTCACGGTGAAGCTCACGACCTGGTTCTTGACGAACTTCAGGCCCGACACCGAGGTCACCTGACCGTCGCCGATGTCGATGAGCATGTCGCCGTTGCCGTCCTTCATCGGGAAGGCGTACATCTTGTGCGGCAGGATCTCGCCGGTGTAGCCGATCTTCGTCACCTTGTCTGCGGGCGCAGTGCCGGTGATGACCACATTGGCGGTGCCGAACAGCTCCTTCGCAAGAGCCGGGGACACCTGCACGAACGTGACACCGATCGTGCACTCGTTGGACTCCTGCACCACCGCGATGGTGTCGAGGTTCCAGTCCTTGATCTTCGTGGTGCCGTTCTCGGTGGTGACCTCGACGCCTTCCTCGGAAATGAATCCGAGGTCGATGTACGCGGCGTCCAGGGTGGTGCCGGCGGCCGTGGGGCGGGTGGAGCCGATGGGGGCCGAGAAGCCGTACCCGCCGACCTTCGGTGCGCCGAGTCGAACCTCGGCGATCTTCTGTCCAGCCATGCTGGTTTCCTCTCGGAAGGGGTTGCCGCCACCTTTGAGGGAGGGTGCTCAGTGTCAGTTGTTGGCGTGGATGAGCAGCCGTGCCTGCCCCACATAGCGCGGGGTGCCAGAGATGTCGTCACGGAACGACCTCGGACGGGTCGCGGACGCGTCGACGACGAACGCGCCATTGTGGGTTGCGCCGACCAGATCGTCGATCTCGTCACGCACTCGGCCAGCCAGGGCAGACGCAGCCTCGCCGGTGTCATCGGCCGACGACCACGCCTCCCACATCACATCGGCCCAGTCCAGCACCCGCTGCGCCCGCGCAGGGCCGCCAGCGGCCACCACACGCACGAACGCAACGGGACGCGGGTTCGGGGTCATCGTCGCCACCGGAACGCCCAGAACGGGCGACAGGGCGGCAACCAGAAGAGCCTCGACGTCGACGGTCACTTGCCCGCCTCCTTCTTCGACTCAGCCTCAGCCTTGGCCTGCTCGGCCACAGCCTTCTTCACCGCATCCTCAGACGCGGGCGAAGCGTGGCCGTTGGCGATCTGCTCCAAGGCAGACGCACGACTCAGCTCGACGATCTTCCCGGCGGGAGTCTCGATCCACAGGTTGTCGCTCATGTTCACCCCCTCGCCGCATCCAGACATGCCATGAATTCAGCCGGCTTCTGCATCACCAGCCACGTCGCGTAACCCGTCGCCGGGCGCACCGTGTAACGGGCTCGACGCTTGCCGGGCTCCTCAAACACCTCGAAATGAGGGCGCTGCACCTTGTTCTTGCCGCTGCGAGGCTGGGACTCAGCCCACGCGTTCGCCGCGTCACGAACCCGCACCGCCATGTTGAGCACCGCAGCATCAACAGCCGGCGACTTGCGCAGCGCCGTCCAAGCCGCATCCGGTGCCAACTGCAACATCCGACGCTCAGCCATCGGCGCGCACCAGGTTGATGACGTAGCCCGGCTGGTAGCCGAACGGGCCGCGATTCAAGTCCTCCGACTCGCCGACCACATCGTAGATACGAGTGCCGATCACCAGCCGGTCAGCCGGTGCCGCAGCCCACGGCGAGAACACCTCAAGCTGCACCACCACGCGATCCTTGCCGACCGTCTTCGGCTCCGTCGACGACGTGGGCGCAATCCCGTAGACCATCCGCTCCACGGCGGGGGCGTAGGTCGTCGTCGCGTTGCCGTGAGCGCCCGTGACGCCCGTCGACGCCACCATGTGGCCGACGGGATGCGAGGCGATCACCGGAACTCCAGCGGGCGCCGGAACAGGGTGTCGTAGCCACCCTCGGGCGGGAACTGCCCACGAGCCACGCCCGCCACCTCGACGCCACATAGGGCGCGGAGGCTTGAGCGCGTCGACTCGGCGAACAGGGGCCCAACCTCGCGATACCGCGTCGTGAACGGGCCAGCCGTCTCCGACTCAACCGCGCCCGACCCGGACTCCACCGCCAGCCGCACCACTGGATGCAGCAGCGCCTTCACGGTGTCGATGACCTCCGGATCGGTCGCGCCAGAGAGGCAGGGGGCAATGGCCTTGTCCAGGCTTGGCGTTCCTCGTCCCCGCCAGCATCTCCGACACCAACGACTGCGAGCAGCCAACAGCTTCTGCCAACTGCTTCTGAGTAAGGCCGGACTTGTCGAGCGCGTAGCGGAGGGCTTCGGGTTCGTGATTGAGGGGGCTCATCCGGTGTCCCCGCGGTGGTTTGAACAGAACCGTACTGCGAAGTATCGCGAAGCGCAAGTACTTCGCGATACTACGTAGGCACTTCGCGGCTGACTAGGAGTGTTGCCGAACCACAAGCGTGTCATTGCGAAGATTCGGCCCCCACGGGTGGGTAGCGTTCGCACAAGTTCGCATGCATGCTGGTGGACATGGAAGACATGGCAACGCCCGAGGGGCGACTCATCAAGGCCAGGCTCGACGAGTCGCGCACCAGCCAGCGAGCGCTCGCGAGCAAGGTCGACATGAGCGAGGGCAGGGTTCGGCAGATCATCAAGGGCTACCAGTCGGTCGGCGGTCAGCGCATCGCCGTATCAGCTCCGGCGGAGACGATCATGAGGTTGGCGCTCGAACTCGACATCACGCCCGACGAGCTGCGCGCCGCCTCGCGTGACGATGCAGCTGATCTCTTGCAGCAGATCCTCGATCACCGGTTCCCCCGGATTGGCGAGCGCCAGGAGCGAGCGAGCAGCAAGGAGTTCAAGAGTTCCATGGCTGACGTAGACGCCATAACCGCGGAGATGCAGGCATGGCTCGTCACCGACACCGACGAGGACCCTCCGAGCGGGATCCTCACCTTCTATTCGGACGAGCAGTTGCTGCAGGTGATTGCCGATCGCCTCGTCAGTCGCCGCGAACGAAGCGGGACGGAGAGGATCCCCTCGGGGCGCATGAGTGTCAAGTGGACCTACGGGGAGTCGGATCGCGACTGGTACAGAAGATCCGTCGGGCGTGAGCCCGTCCGCAGTCTGAGCGAGTACGAACAACGACGAAGGAAGGAGCAGACCGATGGCCGGATGCCTGAGGCTGAGAAGACACCCCCGGCGGTGACCCCGCCCACCATCGAGCAGCTGCGCGAGCAGCGTCGGCAGCAGGTGAACTTGGACCAGCTGGCGGCCGCCACCGGCGCTCGGGAGCGCGACGCGGAGGACGACGGTGCCGGTGAGGATTCGCAGGATGGGGGAGAAGCATGAAGTACGGGTTTCGGCTGTACAGCGTCAGCCTGAGGGAGGGCAAGGGTCGCACCCCGAAGCCGTGGAGCGGCGACGGCTGGGCCTACCTGGCCCACGTGAAGGAGGGCCTCGACCTCATCGAGAAGGCGCAGCAGCCCGACACTGAGGGGGACCGGCCGGCGCCTCTGAGCCTGTGGTACTCGCGCCGTGACGTGGCCGACCTGACCGAGCTGCCCGAGTCCCCGATGGCGCCCGGCGCGGACCGGGAGGCCCGCGTTGGCCGGCTGGTGAGCACCTCGGTCGACCGACACTCCCTGACCCTCGAACTCCGCATGGGATACGTCGGTGCCTTCGAGGCGTCGATCGGGCCCAAGCGCGACAGGCCGATGGAGCGGGAGGCCCCCTCTCACGACTTCCGGGCGCACCTCGTGGTGCCCAAGGATGCGAGCGACGGGCTGCTGGCAGTCGAGGCCGTGGGGCGCAACGCTCCGGTGGGCGCGGTTGAGTGCCTCCTGGCGCTGGCCAGTCGGCAGGTCGGATGGGCGGCCGAACCCGCGGAGGGGCTCCCACCCGCCTGGTGGGGGCTGAGCGCCCATCAGGCCACCGACCCCCAGTTCTTCCAGAAGCTGCTCGACTCCGACGAGACCGAAGTGCACCTGCAACGGATCACGCACGACGACCAGGGCAAGAGGAAGGCTGTCGACCGGCACTTGGTCGCGCGCGGGCTCGACAGAGCGGAGCGCGACCGGTTGCGCGTGTGGGCCCGGCTTGCGGGCAAGCAGCGCCAGAGCCTGGGCACCAGGGGGCTGGTGAAGATCCTCGGGTACGACGACGATGCCCTCAACGATCTGGACATGAACGACGGATACGTGCGGATCGGCGATGACGACACGATGGCCAAGGTGCGGATGGGGGACGTGCTCGACAAGTTCACCTACCGGATCAAGGGCCGAGAGCGACCGACCGGGGCCGCGTGGCTCGAGGCGGTGCGTGAAAGAATGTCGGTGCTGGATGACACCCTGGAGGGACTTCACTAGCTCGGGAGGCAGATGTGACGACGCGGTTCGATTTCACCCGTCTGGTGCGTGGTCACTGGAAGACCCTGAGCGTCCGGAGCGTGGATGCCGGTGAGCAGGACAGTTACCCCGGTGACCATGCGGCCCGGACGGTGCTCGTGTTGTTGCCGTTGCTGGCGGCCGGTCTGACCGCATGGTCGGCTCGCTCGATCCTGCACCAGAAGTCGGGGCTGCCCGTCGAGTGGGCCGGCGTCGCGATCGCGGCGGCAGCCCTGCTGGCGGCCGCGCTCCTCGGCGCGTTCTCCCTGCTGGGCCAGTGGCGCTCGAGGATGAACGAGAGAGCTATGCGCGACTCGACTACAGGGGCCAGGGAGTGGCCAGTACGGGCGCTCATCGATGAGTCCGTGGCCGCAGCACTGGTGGGAGTCCTGGACTCTGCGCTGATCATGGCGCTCGCCCTCCTCGGTTCGATCACGTCGGGCTGGGCGGCATTGGCGTCCACCGCGCTCCTGGTCGGTGTGGGCCTGCACATGGGGTTGCTGTTCATCCTGATCGTGGTGTGCCTCTACTCGGCCTACACCCAGTCGGAGTCCGTGCCGAAGGCGCTCGACGGGCACATGTGACTCTTTGTCAGAGCCCCGCGGCACGATCGGGACATGTCCGTCCCGCACCCATGGCAGGCGCTCAGCAGCCGGCCGCACCTCACCGTTGACTTCGTCCACCTGCCGCGGCCGTACCTGGGCGTCACTGACGGCCTGACCATTTGGCTCCACGACCGGCTCACCCAGCGGGAGCGTCGCACCACTCTGGCCCATGAGCTCGTGCACATCGACCGCGGGCACACCTCGTGCCAGCCCTCCGACGTCGAGGCTTCCGTCTGGCGGGAGGCGGCGCGGTGGCTACTGCCTGACATTGAGACAGTGGGGGAGGCGCTTGCGTGGGCACACAGTCTCGATGAGGCCGCCGACGAGCTGTGGGTGGACTGTCGTACCCTGCAGGCACGCTTGGACCATCTGCATCCAGCCGAGAGGGCGTACCTCCGGCGGAGGCTCACCGACGAGCCACACATCACTGAGGGGGAATCATGAGGAAGATCATCGCGACTGCCGCGCTCGCCGTGGTCGCGCTGTCTGGATGCTCGGGGGCGGAGGCTGCAGCACCTTCGACTGTGACTGTCACGCCGCCTGCCACTACCGTCACGGCAACCACGACGGTGACATCGACGGTCACCGCCTCCCCTGACCCGCAGCCAACCAGTGGCGTGCTGAAACTCGGCTCAACGGCGAAGCTCGGAGTGGTCGACATCACCGTCTACGGCTCCAAGCGGGTCACCCGGCAGGAGGGCATCGGGTGGGCCGTCGACGTCAAGGCCTGCTCGAAGGCGTCCGCATCGGAACCCATCGGACTCACGTGGTTCCCGTGGAATCTGGTCGATACGAACTCTGGCACCTACGACTGGGCTCACACCACCTACAACGGTGACCCGATCCCGGCCTATCCGAATGACCAGGACAAGTCCGTCCCGGCGGGACAGTGCGCTCGCGGCTGGATCGTGTTCGAGGTGAACGCTGACACCAAGGCGGCCGAGGTTCGTTATGCCAACAGCGCCGGCGAGTCGGTTGCATGGAAACTGACCTGATCCTCAGCGCCGCCCTCGGGTCGCGCCGCCAGCAGGCCGACGCCGCAGAGGTGCTCGGCTGGTCAGTCCCACGCCTGCATCAGGTCGCGCTCAAGCTCGCCGCCGACCCGCAGGTGGCAGCCACGCACCCGGTGGAGTGCCGGCGGATTCTCGACCGCCGCGACCGGGGGAGAGCGGCGCGCCGAGGCGTCTAGTCGCCCTTGACCGTCTCCGTCTCGATCGCGGGCGCGCCGTACAGCCCGCCGATCCGGTCGGCCAGCGCCCGCCGCGACTGCTCCGTGGCGTGGGCGTAGTGCCGCTGGGCTGTGAGCGGGTCGTGCCCGAGCATCGCGGCCGAGTCGGTGATCGTCACCCCGGCGTGGATCAGCATCGTCTCCAGCGTCCCGCGCGCCCCATGCAGCGGCACCTCGGGCACGCCAGCGCGACGGCAGGCGGCTTTCCACGCGCTGTGATCGGCGCGCGGCATCACGGGAGTCTCGCCACCGCCCACGACGTAGGTCTGCTCCGACTGCCCCATGCGGAGCAGCCTGAGCGTGTCGAGCAGCGCGGCGGGGAGCGGGATGGTGCGCTTCGACCTGCGGGACTTGGGCTCGTCCATCACCCACTCGCCGCGCACCCGCGACGCCGCCTCCCGGACGGTCAGCGTCCCGGCCTCCAGGTCGAGGTCGCCCCATCGGAGCCCGAGCGCCTCGCCCTGTCTCAGTCCGACCATGAGCGCCAGCATGATCCGCACCCGCTCGTCGAGGTCAGCGGTGCAGTCGATGACCGCCATGGCTTGCTCGCGGGTGAGGATCGCATGCGGCTCGGCCCGGTTCTTCGGCAGCTCGATGTGTCGCGCGGGGTTGTGGGTGATGAGTCGGTCGCGCTCGGCCACGGTCAGCGCCCGTCGGAGGATCGCGTGCGCCTGCCGGATCGACGCCGCCGACAGCGGCGCGGGGTGGTCGGTGCCGCGGGTCTTCGGTGACGGCTCGGTGCGCAGCGCCAGGATCATCTCGCGCACGTCGGTGGAGGTCAGCTTCTGCAGCCTGATTCTGCCGACGTGAGGCTTGATCGAGTGGGTGATGTGCGACTCATACCCCGATCGCGTGGTTGCCTTGAGCTCGGCCGTCTGCATCCAGCGGTCGAGCCACTCGCTCACGGTGATGGTGGACGGCTCGACCCCGGCGCCCATCTGCTCGAGCACCTCGGCGCGGATCAGCAGCAGCTCGCGCTTGGTCGGCGCCTGTCTGGTCGTCCGCTCCCGCACGCCGCCGATGGTGGTGCTCATCGTCCATCGCCACGGAGCACCGCACCGATGGGCGGACTTGTCCGGCGGGCACCCGTATCTGGGCGAGCAGAGCTGCGTGATGGAGCCCTCGCCCCTGCCTCGTCGCTGAGCCATCGTGAGACCTCTCTATCTAGGTAGCCCTAAGGTAGACCGACCTCCCCTAGACTACCGGAGTGCTCCCTAGTCTGATGTGTCGCTGACTAGGCTAAACAGTGCCCCCACCCGGGCTCGAACCGGGGACCCATGGATTAAAAGTCCACTGCTCTACCGACTGAGCTATAGGGGCGCGTCAATGGTAGCGGGGGTGAGCAGTGCCTCAGCGAACCCGGACGGCCGGGCTCACCCACGGCGGCCGACGCGTGGGCTGCACGGGGTGCTCCTCCCAGCCCGACGACCACGAACCCGCCCCCTCGGGCAGTGCCTCGGCCCTGGCCCGCCCCACCAGTTCGGCGATCTCGAGTTTCATCGAGGTGAGCGCCCGTAGGTCGTCCTCGGTCGCGGCCCCGCCCGATCCGGTCGACGTGCCACCCTCGCGGACGATGAACCGTTCCGCCTCGAGCCGGTGGGCGGCCACCCGCAACTCGATCAGCCGGCGGTGTCGCGCCCGGTCGGCCGAGGGCAGGTCGAGGTGTTCCTCGGCGGCGCGCAGCCAGCCGTAGTCGCGGTTGATGCGGATCAGTCCGGGGTCGACCTGCAGCGCGGTGTGCACCGGCAGTTCGGGTTCGATCACGCGGGCTCCGGCGCTGCGGGCGTAGGCGATCTCGTCGCGCTCGGTCTCGTCCGACATCAGTTCGGTCGCCCGCGCCACCACCTGCGCGATGGACTTCGTGGCGAAGCTGGTGTCGTCGGGGTTGTCGGAGGGAGCCGAGCTGACCACCCAGCAACGGTCGACGCCGAGCTTCACGGCCATCTCGACCGGCACGTTCTCGCGCACCCCGCCGTCGACGTAGTACTCGCCCTCGAGTTCCACCGGCGCGAACACCGCGGGAATGGAGCACGAGGCCAGCACGCCGCGCGAGAAGTCGTGGTGGGCGTGGCCGACGACGCGGTCGTCCCGGTCGACCAGCACCCCGTCCTCCCGCATGAACCGCAGGTCGCCGCTCTCGAGGCACACCATGGCGATCCGCACCGTCACCCCCGACGAGGCCACCTTGTCGGAGCGGTAGGTGCCCTCGTCCAGCAGGCGTTCGAGCAGGGGTCCCGGACGATACATCGAGCGGCTGGCCTCGGCACCGCGCAGGATGGCGCCGAGGTCGCCGGGGGCGCCGCGCAGTCGGGGCAGGCTCGACATCAGTTGCATCGCCAACCCTGGCGACCAGCCGGTCGACTCGGGGGTGTGCTCGGCCATGGCGATCCGCAACGTCTCGGCCTGACCGCTGAGTTGCTCCTCCTCGGCCAGGGGCGGGTCGTCGTCAGTGGGGCGCTGTCGCAGCACTCCCCGGCGGGCGGCAGACACCCGCGGGCTCGGCCGGGACTGTGTCGACATCAGCGCCATCCACTCCTGGCCGCGGGCCTGCAGCGTGGTGAACCAGGGGCGCTCGGCGAACATCTCCGACTGGCGACGCATGCCGAACCACAGATCTTCGAGTCGGCGCACCCCGGCGGCCTGGTCGTCCGGGTCGAGGTACTGCCCGATCATCGCCGACAGGATCGACCCCGACGAGGTGCCGACGACCACGCTGGGGCGGATGCCGACCACCTCGTAGAGGTAGCGCAGGGCGCCGAGTTGGAAGCTGGCCTTGGAGCCGCCGCCCGAGAGCACGAGGCCCTCGACCGCGTCGGCGCGCCGCGACCACGGCATGGTGGGCAGGCCACTCCACTGGAAGCGAGGCATGCTCCCAGCGTAGGTGACGCAAACGTGACTGCTCGTCGCCGGTGAGGGCCGAAAACCCGGCCCACCCGGCGACGAGCAGTCACCTTTGCGTCACGTCACTCGGCGATCGGCCGCTCGCCACCCTTGAGCTCGACGTGGGGCAGCAGGAAGGTCACCAACCAGCCCACGAACATGACCGCCGCGCCGACGAAGAAGACCAGGTTCATCGAGTTCGAGAACCCCTCCAGGAACGGGCGCGCCAGCCGCGGGTCGAGCTGCTGGATGAACGAGCTGTCGTTCAGCGGGTTCAGCGCACCGCGGTCGCCCGCCTGCAGCGCCTTCACGAAGGCCTGGTTCACCGGGTTCTGCATCACCTGCGGGTCGTGCACGGCGGCCTGGAAGTCGGCGCCGGGCACCAGCCGGGTGAAGGCGTCGGTCAGTCGCTGCGGCACCACCGAGAACAGGATCGACAGGAACACCGCGGTGCCCAGGGTGCCGCCGATCTGGCGGGTGAAGGTGGCGCTCGAGGTGGCCACACCCATGTCCTTGCGCTGGGCCGAGTTCTGCACGGCCAGCATCAGCGGCTGCATCATGAAGCCCAGCCCGAGGCCGAAGATCACCATCGGCACCATCAGCTGCCACATGGGGGTGTCGTAACGCAGGAAGCCGAACATCACCAGTGCCACGGTGAGCAGCAGCCCACCCACTCTGATGAACGGGCGGTAGCGGCCGTAGCGGGCGATCAGCTGCCCCGACAGGATCGAGCCGGTCATGATGCCCAGCGTCAGCGGCAGCATCAGCAGCCCGGCCTTCGTGGGCGAGGCACCGCGCACGATCTGCAGGTACAGCGGCAGCATGGCGA
This sequence comes from Aestuariimicrobium soli, assembly GCF_051192575.1. NCBI lineage: Bacteria > Bacillati > Actinomycetota > Actinomycetes > Propionibacteriales > Propionibacteriaceae > Aestuariimicrobium > Aestuariimicrobium soli. The sequence continues at coordinate 451,585 of NZ_JBPJSQ010000003.1, forward strand.
TGCCGCCGAACATGCCGATGCCGATCACGACCGAGATCACGGAGGAGACACCGATGGTGCGGTTGCGGAACAGGTGCAGGGGCAGCAGCGCCTCATCGCCCATGCGCGCCTCGATGGCCACGAACGCCCCGATGCCGAGGGCGCCGATCACGTAGCAGACCAGCGAGTGGAACGATCCCCAGCCCCACTCCCGACCCTGCTCGGCGACGAGCAGCAGCGGCACGGCGCCGACGGCCAGCGCCACGGCACCCCACCAGTCGATGCGGTGGTCGAGGCGCTGGTGGCGCAGGTGCAGGGTGCGTCCGACGACGGCGAGGGCGATCAGCCCCAGCGGCACGTTCACCAGGAACACCCAGCGCCAGCCGGTGATGCCCAGAATGGACGACTGCCCGGCCAGGAAGCCGCCCACCACGGGCCCGAGCACCGACGAGGTGCCGAACACGGCAAGGAAGAAGCCCTGGTAGCGGGCCCGTTCGCGCGGCGGGACGATGTCGCCCAGGATCGCGAAGGCCAGCGAGAACAAGCCGCCGGCGCCCAGCCCCTGCACGGCGCGGAAGGCTGCGAGCTGCCACATCGAGCCGGCGAAGGAGCACAGGGCCGATCCGATGATGAAGATCGAGATCGCGGCCAGGAAGAACCGCTTGCGCCCGTAGATGTCGGACAGCTTGCCGTACAGCGGCGTGACGATGGTCGAGGTGATCAGGTACGCGGTGGTCACCCACGCCTGCTGGCTGAGCCCGTTGAGGTCGTCCGAGATGGTGCGAATGGCGGTCGCGACGATGGTCTGGTCGAGCGCCGCCAGGAACATGCCGGTCATCAGACCGATCAGGATGGTGACGATCTGGCGGTGGGTCAGTGCCGGGTGGTCGGACGAGCCGGGTCGCGCGCTGGGCGCCTCGGCGGTGGCGGTGGAGGTCATTCGGTGCTCCTGATGGAGGGATCCCTGGCGGGATCTGTGGAGGGGTCGGTGGGTGTCAGGCCGCTGGCCCGCTCCTCGCGGAGTTGGCGGACGGCGGCATCGAGGTCGTCGGTGAAGCGGGCGAGCAGGCGGGTGAAGGTCTCGCGGTCGGCGGGCGACCAGTCATCGAGCACCTGCCCGAGGTAGGCGCTGCGCTGCTCGCGCAGCAGGAGGACGAGGTCCTTGCCCGCGGGCGTGATGTCGATCAGCTGGGCTCGTCCGTCGCGGGGATCGGGAACCTTCTGCAGCAGTCCCAGTGAGGTCAGGTGCGAGACCTGGCGCGAGGTGGTGGAAAGGTCGGCGCCGAGTGCCTGGGCGAGGTCGCTGAGGCGCTGGGGTTCGGCCCACACCCGGAACAGCAGCGGGAAGTGGAACGGGTCGACGTCGGGGTGGGGCCACGGGATCAGGGCCTTGCTGGCGCTGATCAGCTTGACCACGCGGATCAGGTGGTCGCCGAGGGTGCGTCCCGGGGGAGTCGGGGGCAGATCCGGCAGGGGTGGGGTGGGCACGGGTGCTCCCTTCGGTGAGTGGTGTGTGGCTGGGTGGGGTCGCTCGGGGCTCCTGGGCTGCGATTGCTTGCAGGCCGCAAGCAATCATGCGCCTGATGGTTGCAGCATGCAAGTGAATCCAGTTCGCTCACGGCTGATCGCGTGGTGAGCGCGTGCCCTCACCGATCCGAAACGGTGTTACCCCGCGAGTTCTTGCCACCGGTTGGCAAGAACTCGCACCGGCGCACCAATTCGGATCGGTGATCCACGGAGACCCCGCCCACCCAGGCCCGGGAACTGGCCGGGTTCGATCCCACCCGGTCGCCCCTGAGACAATGCCCGGGTGACCGCCGTTCCCACCGCCCCCACCGATTCCATCCACCACCGCCGCGCTCCCGAAGACCTGAGCCGCTTCGCCTGGCTCTCGATCGCCGCCGCGATCGTCACCATCGCGCTCAAGACCGGTGCCTGGCTGCTCACCGGCTCGGTGGGTCTGCTCTCGGACGCCGCCGAGTCGGTGGTGAACCTGGTGGCCGCCATCGTGGCGCTGGTCGCGCTGAAGGTGGCGATTCGTCCGCCCGACAAGAACCACCACTTCGGTCACTCCAAGGCCGAGTACTTCTCCGCGGCCGTCGAGGGCATCATGATCTTCGTCGCCGCCGCGGTGATCATGTACTCGGCGATCACCCGCTTCTTCAGTCCCCAGCCGCTCGAGAACGTCGGCATCGGTCTGGCCGTCTCGGTGCTCGCCTCGGTGGTGAACGGGCTGGTCGCGTGGGTGTTGATCCGCGCCGGCCGCCGGCACCGCTCGCTCACCCTGCGGGCCGACGGCCACCACCTGCTGACCGACGTGTGGACCTCGGTGGGCGTGCTGGTCGGGGTCGGGCTGGTCGTGCTCACGGGGTGGACCCGCCTCGACGCCATCGTCGCCTTCGCCGTCGGCATCAACATCCTGGTCACCGGCTGGAAGCTGATCGCCGAGTCGACCGCCGGCCTGATGGACATCTCGCTCACCAAGGAGGACAACGCCGCCATCCAGACCGTGCTCGACCGGTTCACCTCCGACGAGATCATCTTCCACGCGCTGCGCACCCGCGAGTCCGGACGACGGCAGTTCATGAGCGTGCACATGCTCGTGCCCGGGGCCTGGAGCGTGCAGGCCGGCCACGACGCCGTCGAGGACGTCACCGAGGAACTGCTCAAGGTGATGCCCGAACTGCGCATCACCATGCACCTCGAGCCGATCGAGGACCCCCGGTCCTACGAGGACATCGACATCTGAGGCCGCGAGCCCCCGGGGGTCGTCCGAGCCCTCAGATCGGACGAGCCGCCGCCCCCGGCCTCGTCACCAACGTGCTGGCGTCGACACCGGCCAGCGGGAACTCGCCGCGGTAGACCGACAGCCACTGCTCGGCGAACCGCTCGGCATCCGCGGTCGGCACGAGGGCCCACACCGAACCGCCGAAGCCCGCGCCGAAGGCCGACGCGGCGACGGCGCCCAGCTCGCGGGCGAGCCTGGCCAGAGCGATGGTCTCGTCCACCTGGTTGCCCAGGTCGGTGGTGGTCAGCCGCTGCGACGTGTCGACCAGGGTGCCGAACCGGCTGAGGTCGCCGGCGGCCAGGGCCTCGGCAGCCGCCGGTATGATCTCGTCGGACTCCGTCACGAACTGGTGCAGCCGCTTGGTCAGGTAGGTGTCATCGGCCACCAGTCCCCGCAGGCGTTCGGTGATCTCGACTCGCGTGGCCCCTTCATGGCCGGAGCCGAGCGCATCGGCGATGACGGCGTCGGATCGTCCGGTCGCCTCGTTCCAACGAGCGACGATCTCGCGCGTCGACAGTGAGGCGCGGTTGAACAGGTCGCGGGCCGCGCCGGTCTTCTCGGCAGCCACCCCCGACACCGCCACCACGAACGAGAGGTCGTCGGGGAAGGCGATCTGACCCTCCTCGCGGATCGGGCAGAACGAGAACTGCGCCAGATGGCCCTCGACCCCGCAGAGCATGCCCGTGTGGTCCTCCGAACCGCCGAACGTGCCCACGCCGCGATGGCCCACCAATGACCCGAAAGACATGCCGTTCTCGATGCACGCGGCGTAGCCGGCCAGGTCGACGCGCGAGGTGATGTTGGCCTGCCACGCGGGGTGCTCGGTGAGCCCGTTCAGGTCGACGAGCGCCAGCGCGATCCCGGTCAGCAGGGCCGAGGACGACGACATCCCGCTGGCCAGCGGCAACGTCGAGGTGATCGTCAGGCGGGCCGGCCGCAACGGCCCGAAGTTGGCGGTCAGCCGGTCGATGACCGTCTGCGCATAGTTGCCCCAGTGGCCACCCGGCAGGCCGGATTCCCGGCCGGGCACGAGTCGCACCTCCCCTGGATTGGCGTCGGTGGTGGCGATGAACTCCGGCTGGGACGACTCGTCCCCGCTGGAACCCTCGTCTGCGGGGGCGGCGACGGCGTGCACCGTCACGCCCCGGTCGACGGCGGCCAGCAGCGAACGACCACCGGCGTAGTCAGTGTGCTTTCCCAGCACCTCGATGCGCCCGGGCACGAACCAGCGCACCTCGTCGCGCCGCTGCGGATCGGTCACCTGTGCTTGGGACGAGGGAGCGCTCACAGCTGGCACTCGCGCTCGCCGAGGGTGGCCGCCACCGAGGCGATGTCGCCGCGGTTCGACATGTCGAGCACGCCACCGCTCACCGGCACCAGGGTGACGGTCTCGCCGCCCTCGATGGCGGCGCGCACGGCGTCGACAATCTCGTACTCCCCCCGGGGCGACAGCCCGATGTGCCGGGCGGCCTCGAGCACGGCCGGCCCCAGCAGCCAGCAGTTCATCGACACCATCGGGTGGTCGCCGGCCGCGGCCAACTGCTCGGGGGTGGGCTTCTCGAGCAGGCTGGCGAGGTGGCCGTGCTCGTCCGCGCTGACCAGGGCGAAGGCGGCGACCCGATCGGCCGGAATGTTCGAGTGCTCCACGAGGGCGGCCGCGTCGAAGCCGAGCAGCCCCGAGGTGGTCAGGTCGGCCAGCTGCGCGACGGCCTCGGCGGGGTAATAGTTGTCGGAGTTCACCAGCAGCACGCTGTCGTCGCCGGCGAAGTCGGCGGCGGCCAGATAGGCGTTGGCGGTGCCGAGGGGCTCGTCCTGCACCGCGTAGGTGATGCTGACGCGCCGCTTCTCGACGGAGTCGTAGTGGTCGCGAATCATCTGGTGCTCGGGCCCGATCACCAGGCAGATGTCGGTGAACCCGGCATCGGCGAGCGCCGAGATGACATGGTCGAGGAAGGGGCGACCGACCGAGATCATCGCCTTCACGCCGGCATCGGCGGCGGCCTGCTGGGCCGCGTCGAGCTCGACCCCCTCGGCCTGCTTGCGCATGCGCGAGCCCAGCCCGCGCGCCATGATCACTGCCTTGGTGTTCGCCATGGTCGCAGCCTAGTGAGCGGGCGCGGTGGCGCGCCTCACCCGCTCACTCGGAATCGGCGGACTCGTGCTCCGGAACGGGCACCACCTGACCGTTGGCGGTCAGCACGGGTTCCTCGAGGTCCTCCGACTCGTGCGGGGCCTCGCGCTCGAGGGGGTCCGCCCTGGACGACAAGTTGGGGAGCCGGAGGTCTTCATCGCCGTCGATCTCCTCGGCGCGCTGGGCGTCCTCGATGGCCGCCAACGGGTCGAACTGCTGCTCGTCGCTCATGCCGACAAACTAGCCCGCTCAGCACTCCCGCACGGTCTGTTTGACCAAGCCCACCATCGTCGGACGAACGCTGAGCTCCGTGATGCCGGCGGCGATCAGGCGGGGAACCGCGTCGAGGTCGCTCGCCAGATCGCCGCAGACGCAGACGGGAAGCCCCATCAGACCCAGACAGGTCATCGTGACCAGGTCGAACACGGCGTCGGCCGCGTCGCGGGTGAGCCGTTCCAGCGAGGCATTGCTGCGGTCGACGGCGCTGACGTACTGCAGCAGGTCGTTGGTGCCGATGCTGGCGAAGTCGACCAGGTCGGCGAAGTCGCCGGCGCGGATGGCGGCCGCGGGAACCTCGACCATCATGCCGAGCTCGACCCGTTCGCCGCCCAGTTCGCCCCCCAGTTCGGCGGTCAGTTCGGCGGTCACCGCGTCGAGGCGGCGGCGCGCCCAGAGCACCTCGTCCGGGGTGGTGACCATCGGCAGCATCACCCGCACGGGGGTCTCGCGGTGCGCCAGCACCACGGCCCGCAGTTGCTCGTCGAACAGGTCGGGCAGTCGGCGCATCGTGCGGATGCCGCGTTCGCCCAGGAAGGGATTGGCCTCGGGTGGCTGGGGGATGAACCGCAGCGGCTTGTCGGCGCCCGCGTCCCACGTGCGCACCGTGATCGGTCGCCCCTCGAGGGCCCGGCCGATCGCGATCAGCGCATCGGCCTGCTCGCGGGCCGTCGGGGCGTGGTCGAGGTCTCCGAACAGCAGTTCGGTACGCACCAACCCCGAGCCGTCGGCTCCGTTGGCGGCGGCCAGACGGGCATCGGTCAGGTTCGAGACGTTGCCCTTGACGGCGATGGTCGCCCCAGCGGTGGTGGTCGCCGGTTCGCCGGCCCGTTCGAGGGCCCGGTTCTCCGCCTCGGCTCGCTCCCGGGCGCGCTCCCGCAGGTCGTCCGCCTCGGTCGCCGAGGGGTTCACCCAGACGCGGCGGTCGACCGGATCGACGGCGACCAGGTCACCGGCGGCGACCTGCAGACCCGACTGCCCCGTGACGACCGGAATGCCGCGCGAGGTCGCGACCAGCACGCCGTGCCCGGTCGAGCCGCCCGTGAGCGTGACCACGGCCAGCGTCTGGGCGGGGTCGAGCGACGAGGCGGTCAGCGCGTCGAGTTCGGTGACCACCAACACGTGCTCGCCGTGGGCCTGCGCCGGACGATGCGCGTGGTCGGTGTCGCCGATCAGCAGCCCGAGCAGTTGCAGCCGGAGCGAACGCACGTCCTGGGCGCGGTCGCGCAGGTGGGGGTCGGCGAGCTGGTCGAACTCCTCGGCCACCTCGGTGAGGGTGTCGTGACTGGCGATGAGCGCCGTGGCTCCGGCGGCCACCCGGTCGGCGATCGTTGGGGCGAGATCGTCGAGCAGGGCCAGTTGGGCGGCGAAGATGTCGCCGTGGGCGGAGTCGGCGCGGGCGCAGAGATCGCCGCGCAGGGCGTCGAGGGCCGCGCGGGCGCGGCCGGCCTCGTCCGATCCTGGTTCGTACCCGGAGAGGTCGAGCTCGGCCGTGGGCACCGCGGCCGGGGCGAGGACGATCTGGCGGCCGCTGCCGGCCCGAGGTGCCGAGGTCGGTTCGGGACTCGTGGTGTCAGGGATGGCGCTCTGGGGCGGGGTGGCCCGTTCCCCGAACTCGTCGGCGGCCAGTTCCACCACCCTGGCGACGGCGCGCTCGGCCTCCGGGCCGCGGGCCGAGACGCGCAACCGGTGCCCGCGGGAGAGCCCCAGGGTCGCCACCTTGGTCACGCTGGTGGCGGGGGCGGGGCCTCGTCCGGTGGTGGCGTTCGACAGCTCGACCACCGCGTCGAGGGCGCGCAGCGCGGCCACCAGGGTGGCGACGGGGCGGGCGTGCAGGCCATGGGTGTTGGTGATCTCGACCTCCGCCACCCGCTCGGGCTGGCCGGAGTCGGGCGCCGGGCCAGGATCAGGGTCAGACAGCGACTGCTCGGTGGTGGACGATTCGCCCAAGTGTTCCCGCTTCGCCGTCAGGGCGGCGTCGGCCTCGTCGGCGACCTCGTCCAAAGGCGCCCCGGCGGCCGCACTCGTCGCCGCCACCAGCAGCCCCTCGACCAACGGCGCCGACGACAGCCGCACCCGATCGGCGAGGTCGGGATCGACGAACTCGAGGGCCAACTCGGCCGACATCACGGCCGAACCGAGGTCCATCAACACCAACACCCCGTCACCGGAATCGGCCGACTCGAGCGCGGCGGCGATGGCGGTCGCGTCGGTGCCGAAGCGACCGCCGGGGGTGCCGGCGGCCACCTCGATCGCGAGCTCCGACTCGGCGGGCACCATCTGGCGGGCCAGGCCGACGGCGGCCTGCGCCACCGCCGCACTGTGCGAGACCACGACCACACCGATCACGCCGAGCCCCTCACAACACCCAGCCCCTCACAACACTGGCCCCCTCACAAGACTGGCCCCCTCGCAAGACTGGCTCCCTCACAGCTCGTCAGCTCTCAGGCCAGGGTGCGGGCGGCGCTCTCGATGAGCAGCGCGACGCTGGTGGCACCCGGATCCTGCACACCCTTCGACCGCTCACCCAGATACGAGGCGCGCCCCTTGTGGGCCACCAGCTGCTCGGTGGCGTCGCGTCCGGCCGCCGCGGCGTCGGCAGCCTCACGCAAAGCCTCCGCCAGAGAGGCGCCTCGTCCGATGGCCTCCTGGCAAGCCCGAACAGCCGGAGCCAGGGAGTCGATCATGGTCTTGTCACCCTCGGCGGCCTTGCCACGCGCGACCACACCGGCCAGCCCAGCCTCGAGGCCCTCGGCGATCTGGGTGGGCGTCAGATCGGTGCCGTCGACAGCCGTGGCGAACCGCAGGAAGAAGGTGCCGAACAGCGGCCCGGAGGCCCCACCCACGGTGCTGACGAGGGTCATGCCGGCGGCCTTCAGCAGGGCGGAGGGGTCGGCGAACGACTCCGGGTCGAGGGCGGCCACCGCCGTCATGCCGCGCTCCATGTTGGAGCCGTGGTCGGCGTCACCGATCTGGCGATCGAGATCGGTCAGCAGCGAGGCGTTCTCGCTCACCAGGCCGGCGAAGTCGGCCAACCAAGCGGCAATGGCGGCGGTGTCAGTCATTCAGGCTCCCCATCGAAGTCCGGGTGTGTTCACCGGTGCATCCCACAGTCCGAGCAGTTCCTCGTCGGCCCGCAGCACCGTCACGGAACAGCCTGCCATCTCGAGCGAGGTGATGTAGTTCCCGACGAGGTTGCGGACGACCGTGACCCCCTTCGACGCCAGCAGTTCGACCACCTCGGCGTACATCACGTACAGCTCCAGCTGGGGGGTGCCGCCCATGCCGTTGACCATCACGATGGCGTCGCCCTCGGCGCCGATCTCGCTGGCCGCGAGGTCGTCCAGGATCGGCTGCACCAACTGGGCGGCCACCTCCTTCGCCGACCCGAGCGGGAGTCGCTCTCGTCCGGGCTCGCCGTGAATGCCGATGCCCAGCTCCATCTCGTCGTCGGCCAGCTCGAAGGTGGGCTTGCCGGCGGCCGGAACGGTGCAGCTGGTGAGGGCCATGCCCATCGAGCGGCCGTTGGCGATCACCGTGTTCGCGAGGGCGACCAACGCGTCGAGGTCGCGACCCTCTTCGGCGGCGGCGCCGACGATCTTCTCCAGCAGCACGGTGAGGCCCACGCCGCGGCGTCCCGCAGTGTAGAGGGAGTCCTGCACGGCCACGTCGTCGTCGACCACGACGGCCGCGACCCGCACGCCCGACTCGGCATCGGCCAGCTCGGCGGCCATCTCGAAGTTCATCACGTCGCCGGTGTAGTTCTTCACGATGTGCAGCACCCCGGCGCCCGCATCGACGGCCGTCGTGGCCGCCATGATCTGGTCGGGCGTGGGCGAGGTGAAGACCTCACCGCAGACGGCGGCATCGAGCATGCCGACGCCGACGAAACCGCCGTGCAGGGGCTCGTGGCCGGAGCCACCACCCGACACCAGCGCCACCTTGCCGGCCCGGGTGGGCTCGGCCCGCAGGATCACCCGATTCTCGTGGTCGACGCGCACGCGATCGGCGTGGGCGGCCTCCACTCCCCGCAGGGCATCGTGGACGGCGGCACTGGCGTCGTTGAGCAGCTTCTTCATGGCGTCATCGTCTCACCGCGCCCGGCGCCGTGGTGCCAGATGTGGCGGAACCCTCAGCCAGCCGTCTCGGGGGTGGAACCCGCCAGCGCCCGCTCCCACAGCGGCCACAGTTTCTCGGCCGCTCCCGGGGCGGCGACCAGCATGCCGCCACCGCTCGGGAACAGGGAGTCATGGCCGTCGGAGTTGACCACGCGGGCCCCGGCCTCGGCGGCGATCAGCACCCCGGCGAGGTGGTCGATCGCGTGGAACTCGTGCACCAGGCCGGCGATGCCGCCACCGTCGGCGATGCGGGTCATCGTCAGCGTGCCCGAACCCATGATGCGGGTGGTGACGTGGGCCTCGGCCAGGCTGGCCATGAACGCCTGCATGCCCGGCCACGGTTCGTGGGCCGCCAGTTCGGTGAGCAGGGCTCGTCCCTCGAGCGAACGCACCGCGCCCAGCTGCAGGGGAACCCCGTTGCGCACGGCCCCGAGGCCGCGCACGGCCAGGAAGATCTCGCCCGACCAGGGCTGCGCCACCACCGCCACCACCGGCTCGTCGTCGATCGCCAGGGCGAGACTCATCGACGTCCACGGCAGGTGATTGGCGAGGTTGGTGGTGCCGTCGACCGGGTCGAGGTACCAGGTCGGACGGCCCGGCTCGCTGCTGCCGCCGAGTTCCTCGCCAACCACCAGATGGTCGGGGAAGGCGGCGGTGATCAGGGCGCGGACCCGCTCCTCGACGGCGACGTCGACCGCGGTCACCACGTCAGCCGCGTGCTTCTTGGCCGTCACCGGCCCCAGGGCGGCGGTGCGGGTGTGCTGGATCGTCCACTCGGCGACCTGGCGGGCGACGTGCACCCAGCGGGCCCGTTCGAGGGGCAATCCGGTGCGCGCCGCCAGCGTCTCGGCGTCGGCCCAGGCCAGGGCGAGCGGGGAGTGCTGGTTGACCATCAGGTTCTCGCCGGTGTTCACCGGCACCAGGGGGCGCAGGGTGCGCGGACGATTGGTGGTGATCTGGTCGACGCCGAGGTCGAGCAGCCAGCTCATCTGTTCCGCGGAATCGACGGTCCAGGTGGCCAGCCGAAGCCCCAACCCGTGCACCTGCTCGACCAGCTCGGGGGTGAGCAGGATCCACTCGACGTTGATGGTGGCGGGACGTTGCCGCCGCAGCAGCTCGAGGTCGAGGTCACCACCCAGGTGGTTGTGGGCGACGGTCGCCTCGGGGTCGAGCTGCCGAATGCGAGCCATCGCTGCGGCATCGCCGCACCACTCGATGGTGACGGTGCCGTCCCCCACCCGGGGGTGCCGGGCGAGCTCGTGCCAGGCGGTCTCGGCATCGTCCGCGTCGACGGTGTCGACCAGCACGACCGGGCGGGTGGACCCCCGGGCGGGTTCGGCGGTGGCGACCAGGTCGATGGTCTCGGCGAGGGTGGGAATGCGCAGGTGGTCGCCGACGCCCAGGTCCTTGACCTGCGCGAGCGTCTGCTGGGCAACGGCGCCGGGTCGACCCCACAGCCGCAGGGTGGTCTCGTCGTGCAGCACGATGCTGACCCCGTCGGCGGTGGTGCGAATGTCGAGCTCGATCACCTCGACGCCGACCTCGATGGCCGCGCGGAAGGCGTCCAGAGTGTTCTCGCGAGCGGCCTCGGAATCGCCGCGGTGGGCGACGACGCGGCAGACGTTCATGGGCATGCGGGGCTCCTGGGGTTGGGGTCGTGGTCGGGTTGCTCGGGTGGGGTCGGGGGCGGGCGGGAGATGTCAGTCGTGCAGCAGGAAGTCGAGCTCGCGGGAGATGTTCGCTCGGGCCTGTCCCTCCCACAGTCGGTGGCCGGTCTCGGTGTGGAACAGGCGCGGGGTGTCGAGGAAGCCCTGCAGCACGGTGGCCCGGCCGGTGCGGAAGGCGGCGTCGTCGACGTGGGCGTACTCGAGTCGAATGGCGCGGGCATACATCCAGTAGCGGGCCTCGGGCCCGGCCAGGGTCGACAGATCGGCGTCGCTGAGAGCCTGGCCGGCGGCATCGTCCGGGTCGGGTCGGTGGGTGGTCGTCAGCCGGACGAGCCTTGCCACTTCGGCCACGGTGGCGTCGTCGACGAGGCCGGGCAGGGCGCGTTCGGCCCAGCGGGCGGACTCCTCCTCGTCGCGCCCGGGCACCCCGTCGTAGACGGCGTCGTGGAACCACGTGGCCAGCCGCAGAGTGGGGGTGGCCAGCCGCAGCGCCGGGGTCGCCTCACCGAGCTGGTCGAGCGCCGCCAGCATCATCCACAGGTGGCGGGGGTCGTGGTAGTGGCGGGTGGGCGCCGACCACGCGGCCAGCAGGTCGTCACCGAGGCCGGCATCGTACAAACTTCCACACGCGGGCTCGACCAACCCCCGCTCAGCGCCGGTTGGTCGAGCCCGCCTGTGGAAGTTTGTCACCAGGTCGGCCCACAGGGCTCGCAGAGGGTCGATCAGGGAAGCCGCGGCCGGCAGCTTCTCGGGCCGGCGCACCCGCAGCCCGCCCGCGGTGAGGCGCGACACCAGCTCGCGGGAGGTGACGGGCAGCGCCCCCGCGGCCACCAGTCGTTCGAGATGGCGCTCGGCCACGTCGTAATGATCATGGTCGAAGGCCCGCAGGGGAATCTCGACGCTGCGGGCGAAGCGGTGCAGCTCGGTCAGCGAGCGGTCACTGACCAGGTGCCCGAAGAGGGTGCCGTGGGCCGGCCACCGCGGGGTGTCGATCAAGATCGCCATGGGTCCATTCTCTCCACTGGTCTCCTCGGCATGGGCGTCGGCCTGCCGCCGGGGGTGGGCTCAGCGGCCCATCTGCACGTCCTCGGTGACCTGACCGCGCACCAGTCGCAGCCACGGCGCCGGCTTGTTGCGGTCGACCACCACCGACAGTCGGTCGGAACGCATCACCCACAGCGTCACCAGCACGAAAGTGATGCCGATCGGAATGCCCTGCACCGCGACGGTCCAGCGCGGCCCGAAGACGTCGCCGATCCACCCGATCAGGGGACTGACGAACGGCACACCGCCCAGGATCACCGCACCCCACAGGCTCATCACCCGCCCACGCATGGCCGGGTCGGTGCTCATCTGCACCAGCGCGTTGGCCGTGATGATGCACGTGATCGAGCAGTAGCCGACCCCGATCAACAGCACCGCGAACATCCAGTAGGTCGGCACGATCGACGACACGCACATCACGATCGCGAAGCCCGCCATCGCCTCGAGCACGTACCTCAACCGCGGACGAGGCCGCCTCGCCGACGCCAGCGCCGCAGCCAGGGCACCCACCCCCATCCACGAACCCAACATGCCGTACTCGCCGGCGCCCTTGTGGAAGGCCTCGGTCGCCATCACCGCATTCGAGATGGCGCCGTTGAAGCCGAACGTGCCGAACATGAACGCGATGAACAGCAACAGCTTCAGGTCGTCACGGTCACGCACGTAGTGCACGCCCTCGATGAGCCCGCCGCGGCCCTTGGCTCGGGCCGGGTGCAGTTCTGCCCGGTTGAGGCTCGACAGCGAGACGATCAGGGCCACGAAGCTGAGCACGTTCAGCGCCAGCACGGGGCCGGTGTCGACGATCGCGATCAGGAAGCCGGCGATGCCGGGGCCGAGCAGGCGGGCACCGTTGAAGCTGGCCGAGTTGAGTGAGATGGCGTTCGGCAGCAACGACAGCGGCACGACCTCGCTGACGAACGCCTGGCGGGCGGGGCCGTCGAAGGCCGCGGCGACACCGTCGAGCCCGGCCAGCAGGAAGACGTGCCATAACTGCACGTTGCCCGTGAGCACCAGGGTCGACAGCACGAGGGCGTCGATCGCCATCAGGCTGGCCGCGCAGTTCATGATCGTCCGCTTGCTGACCCGGTCGGCCACCGAACCGGCGATGGGGGCGAGCAGCAGCGTCGGCGCGAAGCTGAGCGTGGTCATCCAGCCGAGCATGCCCGCGTTGCCACCCGTGAGGGTGATGAGCACCAGCCAGGACTGGGCGGTACGGGCCATCCACTGGCCGATGTTCGAGGTGGTGAGACCGATGAAGTAGCGCTTGTAGTTGCGGTTGGACAGGCTGGCGAAGGTGGTGGACATCGTCCTAGTTCTCGAGCAGGCGGTTGAGAATCGTGGTGGCCTCGGCGAGGATCTTCTGCTCCTCGGGGGTGCAACTGCGCACCCGCTCGACCATCCAGTGGTCGCGGCTGCGGCGGCCGTCGTGCAGCGCCTTCAGCCCCACCTCGGTGATCGTCAGGATGCGGGCCCGGCGGTCGTCCTCGTCGACGGCGCGCGAGACCATGCCGCGGTCTTCGAGCTCCTTGACCGTGCGGCTCATGCTGGGGGCCGAGACCTGCTCGCGCTCAGCTAGCTCGGTGGCGGTCTTCACCCCGTTGTCGAGGGCGGCCAGCACGGTGAACCAGTGCGGGGGAATGGAGGTCGCCTGCAGCCGCACGCGGCGGGTGATGCGCATGCAGGCCGCGCGCAGGTCGTGGGCGATGTTCGAGGTGGCAAGGGTCACAGCCGGGTTCCCGGTTCTTGGCGGGGAATGATTACGTGGGCTAACCATATAGGCTGCCGACCGCCTCGGGGGGTCACGCCCACTAGGCTGACGCGCGTGAGTGGCGTCATCCGCACCTGCCGGCCCGACGAGCTGCCAGCCCTGATCGACGACGCCCTGGCCGAGCGCTGCTGGCTCGCGCCGCTGGAGCCGGGCCCGGAGACCTCTTGGCGCGACGCAGACCTGCCCGAGGGGAGCGCCGACGGCGGGGTGATCGTGGCCACCTCGGGGTCGACCGGCCAGCCCAAGGGCGTGTGCCTGTCGGGTGCCGCGCTGCGCGCCGGGGCCCTGGCCACCGAGCGCGTGATCGGCCGCCGCGACTGGGTGGGCGCCCTGCCGCTGCAGTACGTGGCCGGACTGATGACCCTGGTGCGCTCCCGGGTGGCCGGTGCCGACTTCCTGCCCCTCCCCGCCTCGCTGCAGGGGCTTGCTGAGCTGCTCCGCGGACGACCGAACCGTCCCGCCGTGGCGTCGATCGTCGCCACCCACCTGCACCGGGCGCTCGCCGACGACCCGGCCATGCTCGCGGGGCTGCGTGCCTGCTCCGAGGTGCTGGTCGGCGGTTCGGCCATTCCCGCCGACCTGCTGGAGCGGGGGCGCGCCGCCGGGGTCAACGCGATCGCCACCTACGGCATGAGCGAGACGGCCGGCGGCTGCGTCTACGACGGGGTGCCGCTGCCCGGCGTCGACGTGGCCATCGCCGAGGGCGACGGCCGCATCTCGATCGCCGGTCCGATGATCTTCTCCGGCTACCTGGGCCTCCCCGAACTGACGGACGAGACCCTCGTCGACGCTCGCGTCGTCACCCGTGACCGGGGTCGCTGGCACGACGGGCGACTCGAGGTGCTGGGCCGCGTCGATGACGTGGTCATCACCGGCGGGGTGAACGTCGACCTGGCCCGGGCCCAGGCCGTGCTCGACGCACAGGCAGTGGACTCCCGGGCCACGGACTCCCTGGCCATGGGGCGAGCAGTGCTGGTGGCCGTGCCCGATGACGAGTGGGGCTCCATGATCTGCCTGGTGGTTGAGAACAGGCCAGCGGTTGAGAACGGGCCAGCGGTTGAGAACGGGCCAGCGGTTGAGAACAGGCCGGTCGAGGAGGGCCCCTCGTCCGCTGGCGCCCTCGAGGACTGGCGCGACCGGCTGCGGGCGGCCGGGCTGCAGCCTGCGGCCCTGCCCAAACGGCTGGCGGTGGTCGCGCGCCTGCCCCGCACCGTTTCTGGGAAGATCGACCGGCAACGACTGCTCGACCTGTTCGGCTGAGCTGCCCGTTCCCAGATTTCGGCCCGAGACGTCGACAGACCCAGCGAGAGGTGAGGCATGGCCACGTTCGAGCAATGGCTGGAGGGTGCCCGTCCGCGCACCCTTCCGGCTGCCACGGCCCCCGTGCTGGCCGGTGGCGCCACGGGCCTGCTGCGACTCGACGGGTTCGGTCCCGGTGGCGACCTCTCCGAGCGGGCCGGCACCGGCGGATTCGGCCTGCACTCGTGGGCGATCCTGGTGCTCTGCTTGGTGCTCGCCCTGGCCCTGCAGGTCGGGGTGAACTACGCCAATGACTACTCCGACGGGGTGCGCGGCACCGACGACGAGCGCGTCGGGCCGCTGCGTCTGGTGGGGTCGAAGGCCGCTCGTCCGGGCCAGGTGAAGGCGGCGGCCTTCGCGTGCTTCGGCGTCGCAGCCGTGGTGGGTCTCGTGCTGGTGCTGCTCACCCAGCACTGGTGGCTACTGGTGGTGGGCGTCGCGTGCATCGCGGCGGCGTGGTTCTACACCGGCGGCTCGCACCCCTACGGCTACGCCGGGTTGGGCGAGGTGATGGTCTTCCTGTTCTTCGGGTTGGTGGCCGTCTGCGGCACCCACTACCTGCTCACGGGCGGCCTGACGGTTACTGCCGTGGTGGTGGCCGTGGCCGTCGGCTGTGTGGCCTGCGCCCTGCTGGTGGCCAACAACCTGCGCGACATCGTCGGCGACCGGCAGGTGGGCAAGCGCACCCTGGCCACGCGGCTGGGCGACCGCGGCACCCGCTGGTTCCACCTGCTGCTGGCGGCGGCCACCGTCGCCGGAGTGGTGGTGGCCGCCGGGCTGGCCGACTGGTGGCTGCTGACCGGGTTGCTCACGCTGATCGCCCTCGTGCCGTCGGTGGCGACGGTGTTGCGCGGGGCGTCGGGGCGTGCGCTGATCCCGGTGCTCAAGCAGACCGGTCAGGCCGAGCTGCTGCTGGGCATCGGGCTGCTCGCCGGTGCCGTCGTCGCCACCTGGTGAGGTCACGGACGGGTTGCGGCTGAGCGCGCCCCCTTGAAGCCCGCCCACCCGGGTGGTGAAGTGGGAGAACCCCGCGTCGACCTTCCCCGACATCACGGAGCGCCCCATGAAGACCAGCCAGTCATGAAGACCCGTCACAAGGTGCTGATCGCCTCCGCCGCCACCGCGGCCGGTGTCGCCGCGCTCGCCGGCAGCATCGACCAGGGATCCCTCGCCCGCACCGTGCTGCCCAAGCCCCGCCGGCGAGGACTGCCCGCCGGGCTGGCCGGCGACGTGAAGTACCTGCGTCGGGCCGTGCGGCGGCTCGAGCTGGGGGCCAGTCAGGCCCAGTGGGTCGCCTTCCTCGACGTGCTCACCACCCGACCGGCGGGCAGCATCGACGAGCTCACGCTGACGGCCTCGGAGGCGCTGGCTCAGTTCGACAATGCGGCGACCGGCCTGCTGACCACCAGCGCCCACCGGCTGCCCGTGCGCTTCAGTTGGATGGCCGACGACCTGGTGGTGGTGAAGACACGCGCCGAGCACGCCTCGCTCGTCGGGCATCGGGTGCTGCGCATCGCCGGCGGTGAGCCTGCCGACGTGTGGCCCGGGTTCGTCCGTTTTCTCGGCGGCGGCACCCGCTCGTGGCGACGCAACCGCACCGCGTGGTTCTTCACGGTGCCCGCGGCCCTGCAACGGGTGGGCCAGTTGGCCGACGCACGCAGCCCGGTGCGCCTCGAGACCGAGTCCGTCGACGGGGTACGCACCGTCACCGACCTGGTGGCCGACCTCGAGGCGCTGCCCGGCGGGCCACTCGCCGACTTCCGCGACCGATTCCCCGGCGACGCGGGGCTGGGCACCCGCGGATGGGTCACCGCGCTCGACGACCTGCCCGCCGAGCGCCTGCCCGTCTCGCAGCGCCACCTCACCGAACCGCTGTGGCACACCCGCATCGGCGACGCCAGCTACGTGCGTCTGCTGGGCACCCCCGAGGGCGGGAACCCCTCGTCCGCTGCCGTGCTCGACGTGGTGGCGCGCATCGCGGACGACGCGCCGGCCAGGTTCGTGGTCGACGTGCGCTACGCGGCCGGCGGCGACTACCGCGAGGTGCTTCCCGTGGTGAAGGCGATCGCCGAACGCGCCCGCGCCCTGAGCGTGCCCATTCGCGTGGTGATCGGCCCCAACACCATCGGCGGCGGGTTGATCGCGGCGAGTCAGGTGCTGGCCCGCGCCCCCGAGCGCACCCTGCTGGTCGGCAACGAGGTCGGGGACGAGCTCAAGTTCCGCGGGCAGGGGAGGGTCGTGGTGCTGCCCCGGTCGGGACTGACGGTGCAGTTGTGTCATGACTGGCACGACCTCTCGCACGACGCCTCGCTGTGGGGCGACGTGTGGCTGCCCGACAAGTTCCTGTTGCAGGGGGTGGGGGAGTTCCGCCCCGACCTGGCGGTGCAGAACACCTGGCGGGACTACCTCGGGGGTACCGACAGCATGCTCGAGGCGGCCCTGAGTGCCTGACAGATGGGTGCGTGAGGTGGGGGTGCCTGAGGTGAGACTGCCTGACTGGGTGGAGCAGGTGGCCGGCTACGGCATCGACCTGACCCTTCGGTTCCGCGGCATCGATCGGCGCGAGGGTCTGCTGCTGCGTGGCCCGGCCGGCTGGGGCGAGTTCAGCCCCTTTCTCGACTATTCCGGGGACGAGCTGGTGGGCTGGTGGCGCGCCTGCGAAGAGGCCTGCACCCAGGGCTTTCCCACCCCGGTGCGCTCCCGGGTCGAGGTCAACTGCACGGTGCCGGTCACCACTCCCGAGCGGGCGCAGCAGTTGGTGGTCGAGCAGGGCTGCCGCACCGCCAAGGTGAAGGTCGCCGACCCGCGCTCCGACCTGGCCGCCGACCATGATCGACTGCGGGCCGTGCGCGAGGCCCTGGGCAGCTCGGGTCGGGTGCGGATCGACGCGAACGGCGCCTGGTCGGTCGATGACGCCCTCGAGGCCATCACTCGCTTCCGCGACGTCAATCTCGAGTACGTCGAGCAGCCGTGTGCCACCGTCGAGGAGCTCGCCGAGCTGCGAGTGCGCCTGGCCCGCGCCGGCATCGACGTGCCGATCGCCGCGGACGAGTCCATCCGGCGCTCCGGCGATCCCGAGCGGGTGGTGGCCCTCGATGCGGCCGACATCGCCGTGCTCAAGGTGCAACCGCTGGGTGGGGTGCGCCGCTGCCTCGAGTTGGCGGAGCGGCTCGGGCTGCCCGTGGTGGTCTCGAGCGCCCTCGAGACCTCGGTGGGGTTGGCGATGGGGGTGGCGCTGGCCGCCGCCCTGCCCGATCTGCCGTATGCCTGCGGACTGAACACCGCGACCCTGCTGCGGGGTGACGTGGTGCCCGACCGGTTGATCGCGGTCGACGGTGCGCTGCCGGTGCACCCGGCGGGCGTGGTGGCCGATCCGACGCTGGTGCGGCACCATGAACTCGCCGACGACCGACGGGCCGTCTGGTTCGAGCGACTCACCGACACGGTGGGTCGGGCTGGCTCGGCCGAAATTCACCACCGGTCGGGCGCGGAAAGGGAGCGTTCGTGAGTTCACCGGAGCTGGCGCGCGCCGTCGTCGCGACCTTGATCGACTCTGGGGTGCGTGAGGTCGTGCTCAGCCCGGGCTCGCGCAATGCGGGGCTGGGGCTCGCGTTGGCCACCGCCGACGCCGCCGGCCTGCTGCGCCTGCACGTGCGGGTGGACGAGCGCACCGCCGGCTTCCTGGCCCTCGGTCTGGCCAAGGCGGGTGCCGATGTCTTTCCGCCCGCGCCGGTGGCGGTGGTCACCACGTCGGGCACGGCCGTTGCCAACCTGCACCCGGCCGTCGCCGAGGCCCGCCACTCGGGTCTTCCGCTGGTGGTGCTCTCGGCCGATCGTCCGTTGTCGTTGCGGGATTCCGGATCGAACCAGACGACCCGCCAGCTCGACCTGCTCGCCCCGCACACCCTCGACTGCGTGGAACTGGCCGACGAGTCGGGCGCGCCGGCCGTCTGGCGGCGGCAACTGGTGCGCGCGCTCGCCATCGCGAGTGGGGTGCGCACCCGCCAGCCCGGCCCGGTGCAGGTGAACCTGGCCCTGGCCACGCCACTGCTCGACCCCGCCCTAGTGCGCGACGACTGGCTGCCCCGACCGGGGGTGTTGCCGGTGGCGGCGGCCCGGCCCGCCGAGCCGACCATGATCGCTCCCGGGCCGCGCACGGTCGTCGTCTGTGGCGATGCCACCCCCTCGGTCGGACGATCCGCCCGTCGTCTCGCCGAACGCCTGGGAGTCCCGCTGCTGGCGGAGCCCTCGTCGGGGGCGCGCTCGGGTGCGTGCGCGATCGCCGGGGTGGCGGCGGTGCTGGGGAGTGAGCTGGCCGCCGAGGTGGAGCGGGTGATCGTGTTCGGGCACCCGACCCTGTCGCGGCCCATGACCCGCCTGCTGTCGCGCAGCGATGTCGAGTTGATCATGGTCAGCGAGCGGGCCGACTGGATCGACACGGGCTGGGCCGCCACCAGGGTGGTCGACAGTGTCGAGGTGGAACGTCTCGAGGTGGAACGTGTCGACGCTGAGGGGGGTGAGGCTGCAGACCCGTCGTCCGAGACCTGGCTGCGCAGCTGGATCGATCATCCGCTGGCTGGCGGGGCCGCACCCGACCAGTGGGGGGCCGACCTGGTCGTCCAGAGCGTGCTCGCCGCCCTCGCCGACGACGAGGTGCTGATGCTCGGGTCGTCCTCGGTGGTCAGGTGCGCCGACCGGGCGCCCATCGGCACCACTCATCGAAACCACGGTGAGCCGCTCGTGCTCGCCAACCGTGGGCTGGCCGGCATTGACGGCACCCTGTCGACCGCGCTGGGCGTGCGCCTGGCCACGGGACGAGCCACGACCGCGCTGGTGGGCGACCTGACCTTCGTCCATGATCTGGGTGCCCTCGTCGGGGGCGAACTGGAGGAGTCGCCCGGCGTCAGGGTCGTGGTGGTGGACGACCACGGTGGCGGCATCTTCGCCGGGCTCGAGCAGGGGGAGCCGGTCTATGCGCGCCACTTCGCGCGCGTCTTCGGCACTCCCCAGCGCACCGATCTGGCGGCGGCCGCCCGCGGGCTCGGGGCAGAGGTCGTCGAGGTGGACTCGGCGGACGAGCTGGCCGCGGCCCTGAGCGGCCCTCACCCTGAGCAGGGGTGGCAGGTGCTGGTGGCGCGCGTCTGACGCGGCCGGCTCAGGTGCGGCGCAGCCAGTCCCGCACCGCCCAGGTGGCGCGCACGTCGTCCTCGTTGTACTCCAGCAGGCGGGTGACGGCGACCGACCGGGTCTGCTCGGTGTCGCCGGCGACGGCCTCGGTGAACCAGCCCTGGGAGGCCAGCCCCGACGGGTCGGGGTCGCGCCACCGGAAGCCCGGGCCCTCGAAGGCCACCACCTTCAGCCCCAGTCCCTGCGCCCCGAACCAGTGGTCGCGCACGCTCGCGAACAGGTCGGTGAACAGGTCGCGGCGCTCCAACAGCGTGAGCAGATGGGCGTCCTTCGACATGGCGCCGACCTTGGCCAGGTGCACCAGCTCGTAGTCGGAGTAGTGGTAGACCTGCGCGTCGCGGTTCTCGCACAACCGCACCAGCCAGGCCGCCGCACGGGCAGCCAGCTCGCACTCCTGCTCGTCGTCCAGTTCTCGGAAGTCGGCGAACGACTCGTACCAGACCTTCGAGGAGGCCCGGTCGTGCACCAGGAAGCCCCACAGATAGATGCGGTCGTCCCGGCTGGTCTCGATGTCGAAGTCGATCTCGAGGTCGTGCTCGGGCAGGTCGGCGGGAATCTCGTTGAGCCGCTCGAGGTTCACCCCTTCGGCGATCAGCGTGGCGCGCCGGGCGGCCAGCCGCAGGCGCTGCTCACCACCGGGTCGATGCTGCACCTCGGGCAGGTAGGCCGGCAGCAACGCCTCGATGTCGGCGCTGACCAGGTCGTTCACGGTTGAGACGCCAAGTTTGCGCAACGCCCCGATCTCGCGCACGTCGAGCGGCGACTTGTTGATCTGCATGCTCAGGTCGTCGTCGTCCAGTGCCGGCGCGCACACCGACCACCACTGGCAGGAATTGCACTCGCGGGTGACGATCGGCTGCACCATCAGCCGGGCCGACTCCGCGGTGTGGGCCTGGGCGGTCTGGGCCACCTTCACCCGGAAACCGAACTCGTGGTCGTAGCGCTCGAGGGCGGAGCGTCGCTTCCACCCCGAGCTGGCGGTGCGCGAGAACGCGCGGAACCCCTTGTGCAGCAGGTTCACCCAGACCACGCCCAGGTCGCCGTCGAGGTCGGCGATCTGGTCGGTGCCGATCAGCGCACCCGTGGGGCACCCCTCCGCGACCCAGCCGATCTCGTCGAGCAGGCGCCAGAAGTGGGCCAGTTGCAGGGCGTCGCGCTCTCGTCCGCCCCGAAAGCTGGCCTCGTCGGGCACCTGGGCGTCGTCCAACCACGGGCGCGCCAGCGGCGCCACCCAGACCCAGGGGTCGGTCATGCGCTGGCGTTCCAGCACCCGGTGGCGCTTGATGCGCAGCGGCAGGTAGCCGGGTGACCCGTCGGCGCGGTCGGCACCCCGGACGAGGGCCTCGGGGTGGCCCTTGCGGTGTCCGGAGATCGACCACGGCAGCCGCGGGCCGAGGATCAGTGGCGCACCGTCGGCCACCGCCTGGCGGGTGAGCACCAACGCATCGGGGCAGTCACGCAGGTCGACCGCGCCGGGGGCGGAGGCGAGCACGGGGTAGACCTCGTCCTTGAACAGGTTCGCGCCCGCGAACCGCTCCTGCTGCGCCGCCTCGTCGGTCGGTGCGGGCGGGGCGAGCGGGTCGTACTCGTGCTGGGTCTTCACCGGACAGCTCTCGGCCGCGTAGGCCCCCAGCATGATCATGGTCGGCATTCAGTCGGCCCACGCCCGGTGCAGGGCGACGATGCCTCCCGACAGGTTCTGCCAGCCGGTGGCCCGCCAACCGGCCGCGGCGCACAGGTCGGCAAGCCCTGGTTGATCGGGCCAGGCGCGGATCGACTCGGCCAGGTAGTCGTAGGCGGCCGGGTTGCTGGCGAACCGGCGTCCCAGGGGGAAGACAGTGCCCAGGTAGGTGGAGTAGAGGCGCCGGAAGGCCGGGTTGACCGGGGTCGAGAACTCGCAGATCAGCAGGCGACCGCCGGGCTTGGTGACGCGCTTCATCTCGCGCAGCGCGGCCAGGGTGTCTTCGACATTGCGCAGCCCGAAGCTGATGGTGACGGCGTCGAAGGTGTCGTCGGCCCACGGCAGGTTGAGGGCGTCACCGGCGACGAAGGTCAGTTCGGGGTGGCGGCGATGACCCTCGGCGAGCATGCCCCACGACAGATCGGTGCAGTAGACCGCCGCACCGGCGTCCGCGATGGGAGCCGACGAGGCCCCGGTGCCGGCGGCCAGGTCGAGAATGCGCTCGCCCGGACGCGGCTCGAGCGCCTCGATGACGTCGTCGCGCCAGTTGGCGTCGACGCCGAAGGTGAGCAGCCGGTTGAGCAGGTCATAGCGCTTGGCGACGCCGTCGAACATCGCACTCACGTCGCGGCGACGCTTGGTCAGGTCGGCTCGAATCTCCACCACGGCACCACTGTCCCACACGCCCCTGACAGGTTCGAGCCGGGGCGCCGACCTTCACCGCGTTCGGAGCCTCGGCGATTGGCTCCTACGATGGGGCCATGGCCGCTCGCACAGTCGTCCTCAAGGTGACGAACCTCTCCAAGTCCTACGGACCCTCCACCATCGTCGAGAACTTCTCGCTCGAGGTGCGCGAGGGCGAGGCGGTCGCCCTCACCGGACGAAACGGTGCCGGCAAGTCCACCGTGCTGCGCTGCCTGGTGGGGGCGGATCGTCCCACCGAGGGCACCGTCGAGGTGCTCGGTGAGAAGGTGAGCGAGTCCAACGTCGACATTCGCCGCAACGTGGCCACCGTCATCGACGACCTCGACTTCTTCCCCGACCTGTCGGTGGTCGAACACCTCGACCTGCTCGCGCGGGCCCACGGCCTCGACGACGCCGATGCCCTCGTCGACGAGGTGCTCGAAGAGGTGCAGCTGGTGCCGCAGTCGGGTCAGTTGCCGGGCACCCTGTCGTCGGGTCAGCGCCGCCGACTCGCCCTGGCCACGGCCATGGTGCGCCCCCGCAAGCTGCTGGTGCTCGACGAGCCCGAACAGCGACTCGACGTCGAGGGCATCCGCTGGCTCGGGGAGCGCCTGCGCGTCGAGAAGGAACGCGGGCTCGCCATCGTGCTGGCCTCGCACGAGCCCTCGCTGGTCGAGGCCCTGGGCTGCCGCATCGTGCAGCTGGGGGGTGCTCGCGGATGAGCCGCGCCAGCCGCAAGAAGTCCCCCGCCAAGGGCGGCCAGCCGCAGCCTGGCACCGAGCCCGAGGTCGTGCTCGCCGAGGCCCCCGAGGCCCTGCCCGAGGAAGCCCGGCTGGTGGTGACCCAGGACGTCAACCACCTGCACCAGCACGAGGTCGACGAGCGCCAGCTGCAGTTGTTGATGAAGGACTGGCGCCGCGGTCGCGCCACCCGCAGCGTTGGCCAGATGATCTCCGACGCCTACGTCGCCATCTTCTCCATCGCGGTGATCGCCGCCATGATGATCTCCTCGCTGATCCGCGCTCAGTCGTTGGCCGCCGAGTGCTCGGCCGACTCGTGTGGCGCCGCCCGCGGACTGCTGCCGTGGGCCGCGCTGGCCGGTGTGCTCGGGCTCACCCTCGGCGCCGCCCGCATGTTCGGCCCGGTGCTGGCCTCGGCCGCCGAGGGATTCTGGCTGATGGAGGCGCCCCTGCGGCGCTCCAAGCTGCTGGCCGCCCGACTGCTCGCTGCCATCCTGCTGGCCCTGGTCGGCGGTGCCGCCGTCGGGGCCCTGACCAGTGCGCTCACCGGGTCGTCCGGCACCGCGGTGATCGCTTGGACCGTGGCCACGGGTCTGGGGGCCGCCGGCCTGACGGCCCTGTCGGCCGCCGAACAGGGGGCCGAACGGTCGTGGATCGTGAAGGCGCTGCAGGCGCTGGTCTCACTCGTGGGTCTGGCGGCGCTGCTGCTGGTGGTGGCCACGGCCGCCAACTGGATCGATCTGGGGCTGAACGACAACCTGGCCGTCGAGCTGGCGGCCGTCGTCGCCGGCGTCGGCCTGCTGCTGTGCATCGCGGCCGGCCTGATCGCCCGCGCGCGCCTCAACCGCATTCGCCGCTCGCGTCTGGTCTCGGGCGGATCGCTGATCAGCGGCATGCAGGGTGCGATGTTCGCCATGGACTTCGGCCTGATGCGCGACATCCTGGTCGAGCGCGAGGCGGTCGACCGCGGTCACGTTCGTCCCACCCGCGGACGAGGCACCGGCCTCACCGCGCTGGTGCTGCGCGACGTGCAGCGCATCATTCGGTTCCCCAAGCCGCTGGTGCTGCTGGTGTGCTCGGTGGTGGTGCCGTACGCGGTGCAGGCCTTGGGGCTCGGACGACTGGTCGTGCCCATCGCCGCGATCGTGCTGATGGCCGCCCTGATTCCGTTCTTCACCTCGCTGCGCGTGCTGTCGCGGACGAAGGGTCTGGCGCGTGCCTTCCCCTTCACGACGGCGCAGATTCGCACCGCCACCTGCGTGGTGCCGGCCGTGCTGGCCCTGGTCTGGGGGATCGCGGTGACCCCTGCCTTCGTGGGCGTGGCCGGTGCCGGCCTGGTCGGAAAGTCGCCCGCGGATGCCGCCATGTGGGCCCTGGTCACCGGTTTCGCCGGGCTGCTCGGGGCGATGCGCTGGCAGTCGGCCAAGTCGGCCAACTACCAGGCGCCGATGGTGGCGACCAGCATGGGTGCCATGCCGCCGGGGCTGATGTTCAACCTGGTGCGCGGCTTCGACATGGTGGCGTTGATGAGCATTCCGGCCGTGTTCGGCTGGACTCCGTGGATCTCGGTGGTGCTCGGCATCATCATCTTCAGCTTCCTGCGGATGGGCGGCATCGATCAGGAGGAGATGCGCGAACTGCAGGAGCAGCAGAAGAAGGCGCTCAACGAGTCGAAGCTGGCCGCAGCGGCGGGGCAGCCCGGCGCGAAGTCGGGTCAGTCCGGCAAGGGTGGCGCCTCGGGCGACAAGATTCGGATCAAGCGGGGCGGCTGAGCCCCGCTGACCTCGGTCGGAAGCTGTCGGGTCAGCCCGACAGCGCGTCCCGCATCGGGCGGAACTTGGCGATCGTCTCGGCCAGTTCCTCGTGCGGGCTGGAGTCGGCCACGATGCCAGCGCCGGCGAAGATCTGGATCTCCTCGGGCGTGGCCGCGTGGATCTGCCCCGAGCGCAGCGCCAGGGCCCATTCGCCGTCACCGGCGGCATCGATCCACCCGACGGGGCCGGCGTATCGTCCGCGATCGAGGTTCTCGAGTTCGTTGATCAGGTCGAGGGCCACGTGCGTCGGGGTGCCGCAGACCGCGGCCGAGGGGTGCACGGCCGCGGCCAGGCCCAGGGAGGTGACGTCGTCGTTGACCACCCCGGTGATGTCGGTGGCGAGGTGCAGCACGTTCGGCAATTCGAGGATCGAGGGCTGCTCCGGCACGTTCATGCCCGAACAGAACGGCGCCAGCGACTCCGCCACCGACGCCACCGCGAACTCGTGCTCGCGTTGGTTCTTGCTGGACGATCGCAGCGCCTCCGCCAGCCGGGTGTTCTCGTCGCCGGTGCCGCGGCGAATGGTGCCGGCGAGCACGCGCGAGGTGGCCAGGCCACCGCGGCGGCGCACCAGCATCTCGGGGGTGGCGCCGACCAGGCCGTCGACCAGGAAGGTGTAGGTGCTGGGGTAACTGGTCGACAGTCGTTCCACCAGCCAGCGGGGGTCGATGGGGCCGGCGGCGCGGGCGATCAGGTCGCGGGCCAGAACGATCTTGTCGACCTCACCACCGTTGAGCAGCCGCACGGCCTCGGCGACCATCAGTTCCCAGTCGACACCCGACATCGACCCGTCCGACCACGACACCTCGCCCGGTGACATCGGGGCGGGCTGGCGCTCCGGCATCTCATCGGGCAGGTTGCCGTAGCCGAGGCGAGTGCACCAGCAGTGGCCCTCGCGGCGTCCGATCGTCCATTCGGGCACGACCAGCACCGAGGGCTCGGCCGAGCGGTCGGGGTCGAAGGCGAACGAGCCGAAGGCGATGGGGCCGGTGCCGTACTGGCCGTACAGCTCGGTCTCGTGCTCGATCGTGCCGGCGAACTCGCTCCACCAGATGTCGGCGGCGTCGAGGGAGTCGGTCGCGAAGCGCGCCACCTCGCCGATCCCGATGATTCCGTCGCCACGGCGCACGAAGGCCGAACCGTGCTCGCGCGGGAGGTACATCTCGAGCGGACCGGGGTCAGGAATGGCGACGGTCCGGGCGCGCAGTCTCGCGGAACCGGGATTGACGATCACCCTCGCAGCCTAGCCACACAACTCTTCGGCGGGCGTCATCGGCGGTCGCTTTGACACGGGCAGGCTGTGGCAACTGTGTGCGGCAAGGGGGACCCCGGTCGGGGGGCGCCGCGCGGGCGTGGGACGCTGGTGCCACCCAGCAAGGAGGCTCGCGGTGACCGCACTCGACACCCAACTCACCACCTTCGACGAGGCCGCGCGCATGTTCGCCGACCTGGCCGACGAACTCACCCGCGCCGACCTGGTGCGGCCCGCGACCGATGCCTGGTCGGTGCGCGACCTGCTCGGGCACACCCTGCGGGCCGTCCTCACGGTCGACGACTACTTGGATCTGCCGGGTGACCAGCCCGACCACCTGACCCCCGCTGGCTACTACCACCAGGCGATCCAGACCATCGACGACGCGTCCGTCGCAACCCGGGGCAGGGAAGCCGGTGAGGCCTTGGGCGAGACCCCGGAGCGGGTCGTCCGCGAGGTGGTCGAGCGCGTGCTCGGTCGCCTCGCCGACCTCGAGGACGATCCCGTGATCGTCACGCGCGGGGGAGCGATGCACCTGTCGGCCTACCTGCCCACGCGCACGCTCGAACTGGTGATCCACTCCCTCGACCTGGCCGCCGCCGTCGGTCGTCCGCTGATGGTGCCGGCCGACCCGATGCGGCAGACACTCGAGTTGGTCACCGAGATCGTCCTGCTCGACGGACGAGGGCCCGAGCTCGCCCGAGCCCTGACCGGGCGCGGGAGTCTGCCGACGGGCTTCTCGGTCTTCGCCGCTCGCTGATCCCTGACCACCGGTCCGTGGACTCGACACGGGCGCAGCCAGCAAACTCGCACCAAAACATTCGGCCCTCAGGAACTTTCCTCGGGGTTGCACTCTTTCCTGGGAGTCTGCGGATAGCTGGGAGTCTGCGGTTGGCTGGCCCGACCGAGGGTGTCATGCCGGCGGGATCGACCGGATCGACCGGGGACGACGCCGCGGTGACGGGCTCGCCCCGCGACCGCCCCACTGCAACGATTAACGCAACCCCCAGATTGCCTAAATGGCTCCTGTTCCACCTAGTCAGCGGGCAATCTCACCCAGCGGTGGGGTGGTTTAGCGCCGCCTGTCGATTCGGCCTAGAGTAAGGGCCGAGACGGGCGACCCAGGAGTCGCCCGCAGCTGGGAGAGGGGCGCCTCGCCGCCCCATGGGAGATGCGATGAGTGACGCACAGGCCGCCGGTCAGGCAGCCCCTGCGGCATACGCCGACCCCGCCCAGCCCCCGTCCGGCCAGTCCCAGTCCCAGTCCGGCACCCAGCCCAGCCTCAAGCCCCGCCACGCCGACGCCGTCATCGTCGGCGGTGGCCCCGCCGGTGCCGCCACCGCCGCCCACCTCGCGCGCCGCGGTCTCGACGTGATCCTGCTCGAGAAGGCCACCTACCCCCGCGACAAGATCTGCGGCGACGGCCTCACCCCGCGTGCGGTCAAGCAACTGGTCAACCTGGGCATCGACACCTCCGAGGCCAACGGCTGGCACCGCAACAAGGGCCTGCGCGTCTACGGCGGCCGCGTCGAGCCCTTCGACATGCCCTGGCCCGAGCTCAAGGACTTCCCCAACTACGGCCTCGTCCGTCGCCGCGAAGACCTCGACGCCCTGCTCGCCGCCCACGCGGTCGCCCTCGGGGCCCACCTGCACACCGGCGCCAACGTGACCGCCCCGATCATCGACGAGCGCACCGATCGCATCGTGGGCGTCACCACCAAGGACGGTCGCGAGTTCCGCGCGCCCGTGGTCGTGGCCGCCGACGGCGTCTCGAGCCGCATCGCGGTGGCGATGGGCCTCACCAAGCGTGAGGATCGTCCGATGGGCGTGGCGGTGCGCGCCTACTTCGAGTGCGAACGCGGCAACGGCGACTGGATGGAGTCGTGGCTCGAACTGTGGGACGGCAAGCCCCACGAGTCGAACCTGCTGCCGGGCTACGGCTGGGCCTTCCCGACCGGCGAGGGCATCAGCAACGTCGGCCTCGGCATGCTCGACACCTCCCCGGCCTTCGCCAAGACCGACTACCGCCAGCTGATGAAGACCTGGCTGAAGGCCTGTCCCCCTGAATGGGGTTTCACGGACGAGAACCTGCGCGGCCAGATCCGCGGTGCGGCCCTGCCGATGGCGTTCAACCGCCAGCCCGCCTACGCGCGCGGACTGCTTCTGGTCGGCGATGCCGGCGGCATGGTGAACCCGTTCAACGGCGAGGGCATCGACTACGCCCTCGAGGCCGCCGCCCTGGCCGCCGAGGCCATCAGCGAGGCCCGCTCCCGCGGCTTCGGCACCCCGAACGCCGAACTCGCGCTGCAGGGCTATGTCACCCATCTGAAGTCCGACATGGGCGGCTACTTCCGCCTCGGCACCATCTTCGCCAAGCTGATCGGCAACCCCGAGATCATGAAGATCTGCGTGCGCTACGGGCTTCCCCGCAAGACGCTGATGAGGCTGGTGCACAAGTTGCTGGCCAACCTCACCGACGAACATGACGGCGATGTGATGGACAAGACCATCAACGCCCTGCGCAGAATGGCGCCATCAGCATGACAGCCAGCCATCCGACGGCTGACCGCTTCGCCGCCACTCGTCGCACCCGCAGTAGCACCAGCAGAACCAGCACGACCGGCCCAGGAGGGGACTCGTGAACGCCTACATCCCGATCATCGGACTCGCCGCCCTCGCGGCGTTGTTCATCCTCGTGTCGATCGTCATGTCGATCAACGTCGGGCCGGCCCGCTACAACCGTGCCAAGTACGACACCTACGAGTGCGGCATCCAGCCGACTCCCCAGCCCGTCGGTGGCGGCCGCTTCCCGGTGAAGTACTACATCACCGCGATGCTGTTCATCGTCTTCGACATCGAGATCGTGTTCCTCTACCCGTGGGCCGTCTCGTTCAACCGTCTCGGCCTGTTCGCGGTCGTCGAGATGGTGCTGTTCATCGTGACCGTGTTCGTCGCCTACTTCTACGTCCTGCGCCGCGGCGGCCTGGACTGGGACTGAGCGGGACGAAGCAGAGAGGAACGACCAGTCATGGGAATTGAAGAGAAGCTCCCCAGCGGCGTGCTGCTGACCTCCGTCGAGGCCATCGCCGGTTGGATGCGGCAGGCCTCGTTCTGGCCCGCCACCATGGGCCTGGCCTGTTGCGCCATCGAGATGATGGCCTTCGGCACCCCCCGCTACGACTCCGGCCGGTGGGGTCAGGAGGTCTTCCGCGCCTCGCCGCGTCAGGCCGACCTGCTGATCGTCTCGGGCCGTGTCTCGCAGAAGATGGCGCCGGTCGTCCGTCAGGTCTACGACCAGATGCCCAACCCCAAGTGGGTCATCTCGATGGGCGCTTGCGCGAGCTCCGGCGGCATGTTCAACAACTACGCCGTCGTGCAGGGCTGCGACCACTTCCTGCCCGTCGACATCTACCTGCCCGGCTGCCCGCCTCGCCCCGACATGCTGATCGACGCGATCTTCAAGCTCAAGGAGCAGAAGGTCTTCAAGACCCCGATCGGCCCCGACATGGTCTCGGCCATCGAGGCGGACGAAAAGGCAGCCCTCGAGGCGCCCGCCACCATCGAGATGAAGGGCCTCATGCGATGAGCGACCTGACCCCCGAGCAGGCCGAGCTGGCCCCCACCGCCCCCGACGGCAACCAGGTGGCCCAGGGGCAGACCCAGCTCTCCCAGACCCAGGTGCTCGGCACCAGCCAGGGCATGTGGGGCTCGCGCCCCGGCTCCGGCGACACCTCCGGCTACGGCGGCATCGTCCGCACCCAGCAGATGCCGGGGCTCAGCGATCGTCCCTACGGCGGCTGGTTCGACGAGGTCGCCGACCGCATGGAGGAACTCGTCCCCGGGTTCGGCACCGGCCGCGTGTACGTGCACGCCGGCGAGATCACCTTCTTCGTCAAGAACGAGTTGTTCGTCGAGCTGTTGAAGGTGCTGCGCGACGACGCCCAGCTGCGCTTCGAGGTCTGCGTGTCGGTCTCGGGCGTGCATTACCCGGGTTCGACCGGCGAGGAACTGCACGTCGTGTACCACTTCCTGTCGATCACCCACAACCGACGGATCCGCCTCGAGCTGACCTGCACCGACGCCGATCCGCACGTGCCCAGCGCCACCTCGGTCTACCCGCACACCGACTGGCACGAGCGTGAGACCTGGGACATGTTCGGCGTGATCTTCGACGGTCACCACGCCCTGACCCGCATTCTGATGCCGGACGACTGGCAGGGTCACCCCCAGCGCAAGGACTACCCGCTGGGCGGAGTGCCGGTGGAGTACAAGGGCGCGGTTGTGCCGCCCCCGGACGAGCGGAGGAGCTACTGATGAGCACCGACACCAATCCCCCCCAAGCACCCGACACCGAGGCACCCGAAACCGAGGCCCCCAAGGCTGACGCGTTCGGCGCCCAGGAGGGCGTGATCGACAACGTCTACCTCTCCCAGGGCGGCGACTGGGACGACATCGTCTCGAGCCAGGCCGAGCGCGGGGACGAGACCATCGTCGTCAACATGGGCCCGCAGCACCCCTCGACCCACGGCGTGCTCCGCCTGATCATGGAGATGGACGGCGAGACCTGCACGTCCATTCGTCCGGGCATCGGGTTCCTGCACACCGGTATCGAGAAGAACATGGAGTACAAGACCTGGGTGCAGGGCGTGACCTACGTCACCCGCATGGACTACGTGGCTCCGATCTTCAACGAGGCCGTCTACTGCCTGGCCGTCGAGAAGCTGCTCGGCATCACCGATGACATTCCGCAGCGCGCCAACGAGATTCGTGTGCTGATGATGGAGCTCAACCGCATCGCCTCGCACCTGGTCGCCATCGGCACCGGCGGCATGGAGATCGGCGCCCTGACGGTGATGACCATCGGTTTCCGTGAGCGCGAGATGATCCTCGACTTCTTCGAGGCGGTCTCGGGTCTGCGCATGAACAACGCCTACATCCGCCCCGGCGGGGTGGCCAATGACCTGCCCGAGGGTGGCCTCGACCAGCTGCGCAACGTGATCGCGTGGCTCGAGAAGCACCTGCCCGAGTACGACGCGTTCTGCAACGAGAACCCGATCTTCAAGGGCCGCATGGAGAACGTGGCCTACGCCGATCTGGCGACCTGCATGGCGATGGGCATGTCGGGCCCCGTGCTGCGCGCCGTCGGTTTCCCGCACGACCTGCGCAAGTCGCAGCCCTACTGCGGCTACGAGACCTACGACTTCGAGGTGCACACCTGGGACACGGGCGATGCCTACGGACGATTCCGGGTGCGTCTGGCCGAGATGTACGAGTCGCTGAAGATCGTCAAGCAGTGCGCCGATCGTCTCGAGAAGTCGCACGGCCAGCCGGTGATGGTGGCCGACGCGAAGATCGCCTGGCCCTCGCAGTTGACGGTGGGCCCCGACGGTCAGGGCAACTCGAACGAGCACATCAAGCACATCATGGGCGAGTCGATGGAGGCCCTGATCCATCACTTCAAGTTGGTCACCGAGGGCTTCTCGGTGCCAATCGGTCAGGTCTACCAGGCCATCGAGTCGCCGAAGGGCGAGCTCGGTTGCCACGTCGTCTCCGACGGCGGGACCCGCCCCTACCGGGTGCACTTCCGTGACCCCGGTTTCAACCACCTGCAGTCGGTGCCCGTGCTCTGTGAGGGCGCGATGATGTCCGACGTCGTGGTGGCCATTGCTTCGCTCGACCCAGTGCTCGGAGGTGTTGACCGGTGAGCGGTCACGAGTTCCAGACCCACTTCGAGGAGTCCGGTTCCATCGACATGGACGACACCTCGACCAGCATCGACGAGACCACTCTCGACGAGCTGCGCCAGATTGCCGCCCGCTACCCGCAGAAGCGTTCGGCGCTGCTGCCGATGCTGCACCTGGTGCAGGCCGTCGACGGTCGGGTCAGCCCGGCGGGCATCACCGCCTGTGCCGAGATCCTCGAGATCTCCGAGGCCCAGGTCTCGGGTGTGGCGACCTTCTACACCATGTACAAGCGTCGCCCGGCCGGCCAGCACCACGTGGGGGTCTGCACGACCGCCCTGTGCGCGGTGATGGGTGGTGACATCCTGCTGGAGCGCGTCGAGAAGAAGCTCGGCATCAAGGAGAACCAGACCACTCCCGACGGGAAGATCTCGCTCGAGCGCCTCGAGTGCAACGCCGCCTGCGACTTCGCGCCGGTGATGATGGTCAACTGGGAGTTCATGGACAACATGACGCCCGCGAAGGCCGACGAGCTGCTCGAGAAGCTGGCCGCCGGCGAGGAGGTCCGCTCCACCCGCGGCGCCCGCATCACCTCGTGGCGTGAGGCCGAGCGCGTGCTCGCCGGCTTCCCCGACGGCCTCGCGGACGAGGGTCCGACCGCCGCCGGCGCCTCGCTGGTGGGTCTCGACATCGCCAACGAGCGCGGCTGGCACGCGCCCGACCCGAACAACCTTCCGCCGGCACCGGAGCCCGAAGGAGAGCAGAAGTGAGCGTCGACACGCTGACCCCGGTCCTGACCGCGAACTGGGGCGACGAGCGGGCCTGGAAGCTCGCCAACTACGAGGCCCGCGGCGGCTACCAGGCGCTGCGCAAGGCCATCACGATGGCTCCGGCCGACATCATCACCGAGGTCAAGGACGCCAACCTGCGCGGCCGCGGCGGCGCCGGCTTCCCGACGGGCATGAAGTGGAGCTTCCTGCCCAAGGACAACCCGAACCCCGTCTACCTCGTGGTGAACGCGGACGAGTCCGAGCCCGGCACCTGCAAGGACATCCCGCTGATGATGGCCTCGCCCCACACCCTCGTCGAGGGCGTGCTGATCTCGGCCTTCGCCTGCAACTCCCACCACGCCTTCATCTACTGCCGTGGCGAGGTGCTGCACGTCATCCGCCGCCTGCAGCAGGCCGTGCGTGAGGCCTACTCGGCCGGTTACGCGGGCAAGGACGTGCTCGGCTCGGGCTACGACATCGAGGTGACCGTGCACGCCGGTGCCGGTGCCTACATCTGCGGTGAGGAGACGGCGCTGCTCGACTCCCTCGAGGGACGCCGCGGCCAGCCCCGCCTTCGTCCGCCGTTCCCCGCCGTCGCGGGTCTGTACGCGTCGCCCACGGTGATCAACAACGTGGAGTCGATCGCCTCGGTGCCCGGCATCATCGGCAACGGCAAGGCCTGGTTCCAGGCCATGGGCACCGAGAAGTCGAAGGGACACGGCATCTTCTCGGTGTCGGGTCACGTGAAGACCCCGGGTCAGTTCGAGGCCCCACTGGGCATCACGCTGCGTCAGCTGATCGAGCTGGGCGGCGGCATGCGCGAGGGCCACGAGTTGAAGTTCTTCACCCCGGGCGGCTCGTCCACCCCGATCCTGACCGCCGACCACCTGGACACCCCCCTCGACTTCGAGGGCATGGCCGGCGCCGGTTCGATGCTGGGCACGCGCGCCCTGCAGGTCTTCGACGAGACCACCTCGGTGGTGCGCACCACGCTGCGCTGGGTCGAGTTCTACAAGCACGAGTCGTGCGGCAAGTGCACCCCCTGCCGCGAGGGTTCGTGGTGGCTGGTGCAGACCCTGCGCAACCTCGAGGCCGGTCACGGCTCCGAGGGTGACGTCGAGAAGCTGCTCGACCTGTGCGACAACATCGGCGGCAGGTCGTTCTGCGCTCTGGCCGACGGGGCCGTGGCCGCCGTCACCAGCGCCATCAAGCACTTCCGCAGCGAGTTCGAGGCCGGCTACACCACGCCCGCCTGGGAACTCTTCCCCTACGAGAAGACCGCCCTGTTCACCGATGACACGGCTGTGGATGACACCGTCGCGGCAGAAGAAGTGGGAGCAC
Source organism: Aestuariimicrobium soli (assembly GCF_051192575.1). Taxonomy (NCBI): domain Bacteria; kingdom Bacillati; phylum Actinomycetota; class Actinomycetes; order Propionibacteriales; family Propionibacteriaceae; genus Aestuariimicrobium; species Aestuariimicrobium soli. Next base: position 485,805 of record NZ_JBPJSQ010000003.1, read on the forward strand.
ACGCATGAGCGTCGAGACCAAGCCCGCCACCGGCGACAAGGTCGAGCCGAAGCCCGACGAGGTCACCCTGACCATCGACGGCATCGAGGTGAGCGTGCCCAAGGGCACCCTGGTCATTCGCGCCGCCGAGAAGATCGGCGTCGCGATCCCGCGGTTCTGCGATCACCCGCTGCTCGACCCGGTCGGCGCCTGCCGCCAGTGCATGGTCGAGGTGCCCGACATGGGCAACGGACGAGGCATGCCCAAGCCGCAGGCCTCGTGCACCCTCGAGGCCATGCCCGGCATGAAGGTGTCGACGCAGGTCAGCTCGCCGGTCGCCGAGAAGGCGCAGGCCGGCATGCTCGAGCTGCTGCTGATCAACCACCCGCTCGACTGCCCCATCTGTGACAAGGGCGGCGAGTGCCCCCTGCAGAACCAGTCCCTCGCGAACGGGTACGGGGAGTCGCGCTTCGAGGGGCTCAAGCGCACCTTCCCCAAGCCGGTCAACATCTCGGCCGAGGTGCTGCTCGACCGCGAGCGCTGCGTGCTGTGTGCCCGCTGCACCCGCTTCTCGGAGCAGATCTCGGGCGACCCGTTCATCGCGCTCGTCGAGCGTGGCGCGCTGCAGCAGGTCGGCATCTACGAGGACCAGCCCTACGACTCCTACTTCTCGGGCAACGTCATCCAGATCTGCCCGGTGGGTGCCCTCACCAGCGCCGCCTACCGCTTCCAGTCGCGGCCCTTCGACCTGGTGTCGACGCCGACCACCTGTGAGCACTGCGCCGCCGGCTGCCAGTTGCGTTCCGACCACCGCCACTTCCAGGTCAAGCGTCGCCTCGCCGGCAACGCTCCTGAGGTGAACGAGGAGTGGAACTGCGACAAGGGTCGCTTCGGTTTCATGAGCGGACGAGGCGCCGACCGGCTGACCACCCCGCTGGTGCGCCGCGACGGTGCCCTGCAGCCGGCCAGCTGGCACGAGGCCATCGACGCCGCCGTGGCGGGCCTGAAGGCGGCGGGCGGCCAGGCCGGTGTGCTGCCCGGCGGTCGCCTGACCACCGAGGCCGCCTACGGCTACTCCCGGTTCGCCCGGGCCGTGCTGGGCACCAACAACATCGACTTCCGCTCGCGCCCCTACGGTGCCGGCGAGGCCGACTTCCTGGCCGCCCACGTGGCCGGCAAGACCCTGGCCGAGTCGGTGACCTACGCCGATCTCGAGTCGGCCAACACCGTCGTGCTGGTCGACTTCGAACCCGAGGACGAGTCGCCGATCGTCTTCCTGCGGCTGCGCAAGGCCGTGCGCAAGAAGAAGCTCACGGTCGTCACGGTGGCCCCGTTCCGCAGCCGCGGTTCGGTCAAGCTCGACGCGACCCTGGTCGCCACCGAGCCCGGGGCCGAGGCCGCCGCCGTCGCCGGACTGACGGGGCTCGAGGGCGTCACCCTCGACGCCGGCACCGTGGTGCTGGTGGGGGAGCGGGCGGCGCTGTCGTCCGGCACCCTCGCGGCCGTCACCGGGCTGGCCGAGCGCACCGGTGCCCGCCTGGCGTGGATCCCGCGGCGTGCCGGTGACATCGGTGCCGTCGAGACCGGCTGCCTGCCGAACCTGCTTCCCGGTGGACGCCCCGCCGCCGACCCGGCCGCCCGGGTCGACGTGGCCGCCGCCTGGGGGGTCGAGTCGCTGCCCGAGCAGCCCGGCCTCGACGCCAACGCCATGCTGGCCGCGGCCGGGGAGGGGCGCCTGAAGGCGCTGGTCACCGCCGGCATCGAGCCGCGCGACTTCATCGACCCGGCCGTGGTCACGCAGGCCCTCGAGCGGGTCGACTTCCTGGTCTCGATCGAGACCCGCCTCTCGGAGGTCGCCGAGCACGCCGACGTCGTCTTCCCGGTCGCGCTGATCGAGGAGCACGCCGGTTCGTTCCTGAACTGGGAGCACCGCGTCGGTCGCGTCGAGACCGTGATCCGTCAGGGCAACGCCCCGATGACCGACCTGCGCGTGCTGGCCGCCCTGGCCGACGCCCTGGGTTCCGACCTCGGCTTCCGCGGTGCCAAGGGCGCCGCCGAGTCGCTGGCCGACCTCGGGGTGTGGGAGGGCGCTCGTCCGCGGTTCACCGGCGAGCCGACCCGCTCGACCGGGCACACCGACGGACTGACGCTGGCCAGCTGGCGCCTGCTGCTGGACGATTCCGCCGGCATCGACAACGAGGCCGAGTTGAGGGCGACCGCCCCGGTCGCCGTCGCCCGCCTCTCTGCCACGACCGCTGCCGAGCTCGGGGTCGCCCAGGGCGACTCGGTGACCGTCAGCGGCCCCTCGGGGGCGCTCAGCCTCCCGACCGAGATCGTCGCCGACATGGTCGACGGGGTCGTCTGGGTGCCTGCCAACTCCGGCACCCCCGTGACCACGTTGGGCGTCGTCGCCGGTGACAAGGTGACCGTCACGAAGGGAGCAGCGGCATGAACCCGCTGGAGAACCAGATCTTCGGGGCCGATCCGTGGTGGATCGTGCTCATCAAGGTCGTGATGATCTTCGTCCTGCTGCTGGTGTGGACGATCTTCAACGTCTGGTACGAGCGCCGCGTCGTCGCCAAGATGCAGCACCGCCTCGGCCCGATCATGAACGGACCCTTCGGTCTGGGGCAGGCGCTGGCCGACGGCGCCAAGCTGATCCTCAAGGAGGACTTCCGCCCCACCAAGACCGACAAGTGGGTGTTCAACCTGGCCCCGCTGCTCACCGGTGTGGCCGCCTTCACGGCCTGGTCGGTGATCCCCTTCGGCGGCGAGGTGCGCATGTTCGGGCACACCACCCGCCTGCAGCTCACCGACCTGCCCGTGGCGGTGCTGTTCGTGCTGGCGATCGCCTCGATCGGCATCTACGGCATCGTGCTCGCCGGCTGGGCCTCGAACTCCACCTACTCGCTGCTCGGGTCGATCCGCTCGACCGCCCAGATGATCTCCTACGAGGTCGCCATGGGTCTGGCGCTGGTGGCCGTGTTCATGTTCTCGTCGTCGATGTCGACCTCGCAGATCGTCGAGGCCCAGGCCCTGCCGATCCGGCTGGGCAGCTTCGACACCGGCATTCCCGGTTGGTACGGCCTGCTGCTGTTCCCGAGCTTTGTCATCTACTGCATCTCGATGGTCGGCGAGACCAACCGCGCCCCCTTCGACCTGCCGGAATGTGAGTCGGAGCTGGTCTCGGGTTACCTGACCGAGTACTCGGGCTTCCGCTACGCCATGTACTTCCTCGCGGAGTACATCAACATGGCCACCGTCTCGGCCGTCGCCACCACGCTGTTCCTGGGTGGCTACCACGCGCCGTGGCCGCTCAACCACATCGCCTTCCTCGATTCCGGCTGGTTCGGGATCGTCTGGTTCATGCTGAAGGTGCAGTTGCTGATCACCGGCTTCGTCTGGCTGCGCGGCACCCTGCCCCGCTTCCGCTACGACCAGTTCATGCACCTGGGCTGGAAGTGGCTGATCCCGATCTCGCTGGTCTGGATCGTCGCGATCGCGCTGCTGCGCACCGGTCAGGCCCAGGGCTGGTTCTCGGGCCCGATCTTCTTCATCGCGATGGGCGTCGTGATCGTCGCCCTGCTGGCGGTCATCTTCCTCGGGGGCAAGAAGGACGAGGGGGCCCACGACGGGCGAGCGGCCCTGACCGAGGGTGACTTCGACGCCTTCGCGGGCGGCTACCCGGTGCCCCCGATGCCGGGTCAGTTGCTGCCCGAGCTGGTCAGCGTGGTCGCCTCCCAGTCGGCGGCCGACCTCACCGCAACCACGAAGGCGGACGAGGAGTCCGCCACCAAGAATGGAGCTGATTCCTGATGGGCGTGCTCGATGCATGGGCCGGGTTCGGCATCACCTTCAAGACGATGTTCCGCAAGACCTTCACCCAGGACTACCCGCACAAGGACTCCGAGAAGGTCACGCTGCCGCGCTTCCACGGTCGTCACCAGCTGAACCGCTGGCCCGACGGTCTCGAGAAGTGCGTCGGCTGCGAGCTGTGCGCGTGGGCCTGCCCGGCCGACGCCATCTACGTCGAGGGCGCCTCCAACACCGAGGAGGAGCGCTTCTCTCCCGGTGAGCGCTACGGCCGCGTCTACCAGATCAACTACCTGCGCTGCATCCTGTGCGGGTTGTGCATCGAGGCGTGCCCCACGCGTGCGCTGACGATGACCAACGAGTTCAAGCTCGCCGACTGGACGCGCGCCGACCTGATCTACGAGAAGGACCAGCTGCTGGCCCCGCTGCTGTCGGGCATGGAGGAGCCCCCGCACGCCCGCCGCCTCGGCGACGACGAGCAGGCCTACTTCCTGGGACTGCCCGCGACCGGGCAGCCCGACACCCGCACGGCCAGCTACACCCAGACCCAGAAGGAGACCCAGGCATGATCGCCCTCGTGTCGGCCGCCCAGGTCGCCTTCTGGGCGCTGGCTCCGTTCATGGTGCTGCTCGCCGTCGGCATGGTGGTCAGCCGCAAGCCGGTGCACTCGGCCATCTGCCTTGCCGGCATGATGGTGATGCTGGCCGTGCAGTACGCGGCGCTGGATGCACCCTTCCTGTTCGTGGTGCAGATCATCGTCTACACGGGCGCCATCATGATGCTGTTCCTGTTCGTGATGATGCTGGTGGGCGTCGACTCGTCCGACTCGGTGGTCGAGACCATCAAGGCCCACCGCGTCGCCTCGGTGCTGGCGGTGCTCGGCTTCGCCGGTCTGTTGATCTTCGGCATCGGCAACGCGGTGCAGGGCACCCCGGTCGGTCTCGAGCAGGCCAACGCGGCGGGCGGCGGCAACGTTCCCAGCGTGGCCGAGCTGATCTTCGTGCGCTACGTCTTCGTCTTCGAGGCGACGTCGGCACTGCTGATCACCGCCGCGGTCGGCGCGATGGTGCTGGCGCACGGTGAGCAGATCTTCCCGAAGATCGGGCAGAAGCTGACGGCCGCCCGCAAGATGCGCGCCTACGCCACCGACGGTGAGCACCTCGGGCCTCGTCCGAACTCGGGTGTCTTCGCCCGCCACAACGCGATCCACGTGCCCGCGCTGCTGCCCGACGGTTCGGTCGCCGAGAGCTCGCTCTCGCAGACCCTGAGCACCCGTGGTGCCTACGTCGATGCCGGCGAGCTGCGCGCCCCCACCGATGCGGCCTTCGCCGAGATCAGCAAGGTCACCGACAACGCTGGAGAACTCGAATGAACCCGAACTACTACCTGGTGCTGTCGGCCATCCTGTTCTGCATCGGCGTGCTCGGCTTCCTGCTGCGCCGCAACGCGATCGTGGCCTTCATGAGCATCGAGATGATGCTGAACGCCTCGAACCTGGCGATGGTCAACTTCGCCCACGTGCACGGGGGCCTCGACGGGCAGATCGCTGCCTTCTTCGTGATGATCGTGGCCGCCGCGGAAGTCGTGGTGGGGTTGGCGATCATCGTGGCCATCTACAAGACGCGACGCTCGGCCTCGGTCGACGACGCCAACCTGCTGAAGTTCTGAGGGGCTGAACGTGACTCTTCTCGAAACGGGTGCCGCCCCGGTGGCCGCAACCGGGCTGTTCAGCCTCGCCTGGCTGATGATCGCCATTCCGTTGGTGGTCGCCGGGTTCCTGCTGGTGGCCGGCAAGCTCACCGATGCCTGGGGCCACCTGCTGGCCACCCTGGCCGTGCTCGCGTCGTTCGTGATCGGGCTGGTGCTGTTCGGTGACCTGCTCGGACGAGACGCCGCCCAGCGCTCGGTCGTCTCCCACGTCTACGAGCTGTTCCACGTGGGCGCGCTGAGGTTCGACGTCAGCCTGCAGATCGACCAGCTGTCGATCCTGTTCGTGCTGCTGATCACCGGTGTCGGGTCGCTGATCCACATCTACTCGATCGGCTACATGGCCCACGACGAGCGTCGCCGCCGGTTCTTCGCCTTCCTGAACCTGTTCATCGCCGCCATGCTGACGCTGGTGCTGGCCGACAACTACCTGCTGCTGTTCTTCGGCTGGGAGGGCGTGGGTCTGGCCTCGTACCTGCTGATCGGTTTCTGGCAGCACAAGAACTCCGCGGCCGTGGCCGCCAAGAAGGCCTTCGTGGTCAACCGCGTCGGTGACCTCGGCATGACCATGGGCATCTTCGCGCTCCTCGCCCAGTTGGGCACGGTGAACTTCACCGAGGTCAACGAGCGTGCCGCCGGGCTGAGCCCGACGTGGGCGACCCTGATCGGCTTCCTGTTCCTGCTGGGGGCCTGCGGCAAGTCGGCCCAGGTGCCGCTGCAGTCGTGGCTGCTCGACGCCATGGAGGGCCCGACCCCGGTGTCGGCCCTGATCCACGCCGCCACGATGGTCACCGCCGGTGTCTACCTGGTCGTCCGCTCCCACGAGCTCTACGCCCAGACCGGCGCCGCCTCGCTGGCCGTCGCCATCGTCGGCACCGTCACGCTGCTGGCGGGTGCCTGGATCGGTACCAGCAAGGACGACATCAAGAAGGTGCTTGCCGGTTCGACCATGAGCCAGATCGGCTACATGATGCTGGCCGCCGGGCTCGGACCCATCGGGGCAGCGTTCGCGATCTTCCACCTGATCACGCACGGCTTCTTCAAGGCCAACATGTTCCTCGGTGCCGGTTCGGTCATGCACGGCATGAACGACGACGTCGACATGCGCCACTACGGGGCGCTGGCCAAGGCGATGCCGATCACCTTCATCACCTTCGCCATGGGCTACCTGGCGATCATCGGGTTCCCGTTCACCTCGGGCTTCTACTCCAAGGACCACATCATCGAGGCGGCGTTCGAGAAGAGCACCGTCTTCGGGGTGCTGGCCCTGCTGGGTGCCGGGGTGACCGCCTACTACATGACCCGACTGATGATGATGACCTTCCTGGGTCAGAAGCGCTGGCGCGAGGGCGTGCACCCGCACGAGTCGCCGCTGGTGATGACCATCCCGCTGATCGTGCTGGCCGTGCTCAGCGTCGTGGCCGGTGCCCTCATGCTCGGCTGGATCACCGGCTGGCTGGCGCCCGCCACGGGTGCCCACGAGGAGCACCTGAGCGTCGTCCACTTCTCGACCATCGGTCTGGTCACCATGGCCGTCGTGGCCGTCGGAGTGGTCATCGGTTGGCTGCTGCACCGTCGCGACGTGCCCGACACCGCACCCGTCACGCGCAACCCGCTGGTGCTCGCGGGCCGCAAGGACCTCTACGGCGACGCCTTCAACGAGGCTGTGCTGATGCGCCCGGGCCAGAGCCTGGTGGCCGGGCTGGACACCTTCGACCGCGGTGTCGTCGACGGCGCCGTGACCGGCGGTGCCGGCGTCTTCGGTGGCCTGTCGAGTGCCCTGCGTCGCCTGCAGAACGGCTACGTGCGCTCGTACGGGTTGACCATGGTGCTCGGCGTGCTGCTGGTCGGTGCCGTCTTGATCGTCGGCCGGCTGGCCTGAGAACAGGAGTTGTGAATGAATGCCCCCGTGCTCAGCCTGCTGGGCCTGCTCCCGCTCCTCGGAGCGCTCGTCACCTTCGCGCTGCGCGGACGAACCGCCAAGTTGGTCGGCTTCGTCTTCTCGCTCGCGACCCTGGTCTTCGGCGTGGTCGTCTACGTGCTCTCGCGCGGCACCGACCTCTCCGAGACCCACGTCTGGCTGTCGACCATCGGTGCCCACTGGGCGCTGGGGTCCGACGGTCTGGCGATGGTGATGGTGCTGCTCACCGTCATCGTGGTGCCCGTCGTGCTGCTCGCCGAGTGGCACGTGGGTGATTCGGCCGACACCGGACGAACCTCCACCGGCACCTTCTTCGCCCTCGCGCTGATGCTCGAGGCCTTCGCGTTGTTCTGCTTCATGGCGACCGACGTGCTGGTCTTCTACATCTTCTTCGAGGCCACGCTGATCCCGATGTACTTCCTGATCGGTGGCTGGGGCGGGGCCCGTCGCGGCCCGGCCGCGGTGAAGTTCCTGCTCTACTCGCTGGCCGGCGGCCTGGTGATGCTGTTCGGTGTGATCGGCGTCGGCGCCCAGGGTGCAGCGTCCGGCAAGGCGAGCTTCCTGATCAGCGATCTGGCCGCGGCCGGTATCGACACCGGCACCACCGGTCGACTGATGTTCCTGGCGTTCTTCATCGCCTTCGCGATCAAGGCCCCGATGGTTCCGGTGCACACCTGGCTGCCCGACACCGCCGAGCAGGCCAGCCCCGGGGCCTCGACCCTGCTGGTCGGCATCCTCGACAAGATCGGCACCTTCGGCATGATCCGGCTGTGCCTGACGATCTTCCCCGAGTCGACGAAGTGGGCGACCCCGGTGGTGATCGTGCTGGCCGTGCTCTCGGTGCTCTACGGCGCGCTGATGGCGATCGGTGCCAAGGATCTGCTGCGCCTGATCAGCTACACCTCGATCAGCCACTTCGGGTTCATGGTGCTGGGCATCTTCTGCTTCACCTCGCTGTCGCTGCAGGGCTCGATCTTCTACATGCTCAGCCACGGGTTCTCGACGGCGGCGATGTTCCTGGTGGTCGGCTTCCTGGTGAAGCGGCGCGGGTCGGCGAAGATCGCCGACTTCGGCGGCGTGCAGAAGGTGGCCCCGGTGCTCGCGGGCACCTTCCTGGTGGCGGGCCTGTCGGCCCTGTCGCTGCCGGGCACCTCCAGCTTCATCGGTGAGTTCATGGTGCTGGCGGGCTCCTGGTCCAGGCACCCGATCCAGACCGCGGTCGCCACCCTCGGCATGGTGCTGTCGGCGCTGTACATCCTGCTGGCCTACCAGCGGACGATGACCGGCCCCGTCACGCCCCAGGTCGACCAGCACGTGACCACCGACCTCAACCTGCGCGAGAAGGCCGTGATGGCCCCGCTGATCGCGCTGCTGCTGGTGTTCGGTTTCTTCCCGAAGCCGATCATCTCCGGCCTTGACCACGTTGTGAAGGACACCATGTCTGCCGTCTCGATGACCGATCCGGCCCCGGCCGTTGAAGGGGGCAAGTGATGAGCCTTGTGACTCTTCTGCCGCTGCAGTCGCTGCTGCCGCTCGAGGGTGAGATCACGCCCCCGAAGCTCGACTACACGGCCCTGGCGCCGCTGATCATCGTCTTCGTGGCTGCCTGCCTCGGCGTGGTCGTCGAGGGAGTGCTGCGTCGCCGCATCCGCGACGAGGCGCAGCTGATCATCGCCGGCCTCGGCCTGATCGGCGCGCTGATCTTCACCATCCAGGGCTGGAACGCCACCTTGCAGGGCATCCACGCGATGGGGTCGGTCGCCATCGACGGTCCGGCCTCGTTCGTGTGGGGGCTGCTGCTGGTGGTCGGGTTGCTCACCGTGCTGCTGATGAGCGAGCGCAAGCTCAACGGGGGAGCGATGGGCTTCGCGCCCATGGCCGCCGCCGTGCCCGGCTCGCCCGTCGAGAAGCGGGCCATCGAGCTGAAGGTCGAGCACACCGAGATCTACCCGCTGACGATGTTCGCCATCTTCGGCATGATGCTGTTCGCCGCGTCGAACGACCTGATCACCATGTTCGTGGCGCTCGAGGTCTTCTCGCTGCCCCTCTACCTGCTGTGTGGTCTGGCGCGTCGCCGCCGTCTGCTCAGCCAGGAGGCCGCGCTGAAGTACTTCCTGCTGGGGTCGCTGTCGTCCGCGTTCTTCCTCTACGGTGCGGCGCTGCTCTACGGCTTCGCCGGCGGTTTCGAACTGCGCACCCTCGACGCCGCCATCGGCGCCAAGGGCCCGAGCTCGCTGCTGCTGCTCGCCGGTCTGGCGCTGGTGGCCGTGGGTCTGCTGTTCAAGATCGGTGTGGTGCCGTTCCACTCGTGGACCCCCGACGTCTACACCGGTGCCCCCACCCCGATCACTGGGTTCATGGCCATCGCCACCAAGGCGGCCGCCATGATCGCCCTGCTGCGCATTCTGTACGTCGGCCTCGGCTCGCTGCGCTGGCAGTGGTCGCCGCTGCTGGCGGTGCTGGCCGTGATCACCATGCTGGTGGGTTCGGTGATCGCGCTCACGCAGTCCGACATCAAGCGGCTGCTGGCCTACTCCTCGATCGCGCACGCCGGCTTCCTGCTGGTGCCGGCGGCGGCCGTGGTCACCGCCCAGACGGCGACCAACGGGGCCCTGGCCAGCTCGTCCGGTTCGATCATGTTCTACCTGGCCGCCTACGGGTTCGCCACGCTGGGCGCGTTCGCGCTGATCACCATGGTGCGCAAGGCCGGCGGCGAGTCGACCTCGCTGGCCTCGTGGGCGGGGATCGGACGACGCCACCCCGTCTTCGGTGCCTGCATGGTGCTGTTCATGCTGTCGTTCGCGGGTATCCCGCTGACCGGCGGTTTCATGGGCAAGCTGCTCATCTTCCTGGCCGGTTGGTCGGGCGGCTACGAGTGGCTCGTGCTGGTGGCGGTGCTGATGAGCCTGGTGGCCGCGTTCTTCTACCTGAAGGTGATCGTGGTGATGTTCTTCCGCGAGCCGGGTGAGGCCGCCGAGGGAGTCACCGTCGAGAAGGCCTCCTGGCTGACCTGGTCGGTGGTCATCGCCGGCGTGGTGGGCACCCTGGTGCTCGGCCTGTGGAGCGGACCGCTGGCCGATCTCGCCTCGCGGATGTCGGTCTTCCTGCGCTGAGGTGAAACATCGCCTCACCGGAGCGCAACGGCGCCCCTGCCCGATCGGGTGGGGGCGCCGTTGCGTTCGGGCTGGTCCCGCGCTCGGGCTGGGGCGAGTGCCTCCCGTCGGCGGGACCCGATTCGGGCACCGGCAGCGGCACCCAGTAGGCTGAACCCGCCGCAACGTGCGGCCCGATCGAGCCCTGGGAGAGCGCGTGAGCGAGCCGTCGCGAACCGATGCCGCCGAGCAGTTCGGCGAGCAGATCACCGACCGCCTCGCCGTCATCGAGGATCGCCTGGTCGACCTCGCCGTCGCCGGCAACCCCTACGTCACCGAGGCGAGCCGCCACATCATCGCAGCGGGTGGCAAGCGGTTCAGGCCGCAGCTGGTGATCCTGGCCGCGCAGTTCGGGCAGGCCATCGACGACGAGGCCCTCGTCCGGGCGGCCTGCGTGGTCGAGCTCACCCACGTGGCCTCGCTCTACCACGACGACGTCATGGACGCCGCCGACAAGCGCCGCGGCGCCCCCAGCGCCAACGCCCTCTACGGCAACTCCATCGCGATCCTCGTGGGCGACTACCTGTTCGCCCGCGCCTCGTCGACGGTGGCCACCCTGGGCACCGAGTACGTGGCGCTGCAGGCCGAGACCTTCGCCCGGCTCGTCCAGGGTCAGATCGCCGAGACCCGCGGTCCGCAGCCCGGTGACGACGCGGTGGCCCACCACCTGCAGGTGATCGCCGACAAGACCGGTTCGCTGATCGCGGCCGCCGCGCGTTTCGGCGGCATGGTGTCGTCGGCCGACCCCGCCACTCTCGACCTGCTCGAGGAGTTCGGCGAGAAGATCGGCACCGTCTTCCAGCTTGCCGACGACTTGATCGACATCACCTCGGAGCAGACGGGCAAGACGCCGGGCACCGACCTGCGCGAGGGCATCCCCACGCTGACCACGCTGCGCTTGCGCGCCCGCCGCGATCCCGCCGATGCCGACCTGATCGCCCTGATCGACGGCGACCTCAGCTCCGACGATGCCCTCGCAGACGCACTGGCGCAGTTGCGGGCACATCCGGTGCTCGCCGAGACGCGCGCCGAGGTGCGCAGGCTGGCCGAAGAGGCGCGCGCCCTGGCCATGAGGCTGCCGGCGGGAGTCGCGCGCGACGCGCTCGACCAGCTGTGTGACACGGTGGTCGAACGCGTCAACTGAGCGCTCTTCGACGCGGGAGGGACGGTCAGTCGACGTCGAACATCGACCGGTTGTCGTAGAAGTGCAGGACGAACCTGCAGTTCAGGCACACCTTGAGCGTCATCTTGTGGTTGGTGAAGCCCCACTTCGACTCGCTGCGGGCAACCTCGGTCTGGAACTGGGTGCCGTGACACAAGGGGCAACGCAGTTGGACGGCCTGGAGGGGCTCCGGAGGCTGGTAGGTCGACATGATGGGCTGCTCCTGGGGGGTGTGAGCGGGACGGGTCCATCGTGTCTGACGCAACCGCGCCCCGCCGCCGTTCCTCCAAACATTGACGGTCACCAGATGGTGACCCGCTCCTCGGGGGCCAGCCACAGCTCGTCCGCCTCGGTGACGTCGAAGGCGGTGTAGAACTCGTCGACGTTGCGCACGATCTGGTTGCAGCGGAACTCCGCGGGCGAGTGCGGGTCGGTCGCGAGCCGCTGCTTGAGCGCCTCGTCGCGGATCTTCTGCTGCCAGATGGTCGAGTAGCTGAGGAAGAACCGCTGCTCACCGGTGAGGCCGTCGAGCTCGTCGACACCGTCGGGGTGGGCGAGGCGCCACGCCTTCAGCGCGATCGAGACGCCGCCCAGGTCGCCGATGTTCTCACCGATGGTCAGCGAACCGTTCACGTGCGGGGGGTTGTCCTGGCCCACCAGCTGCTCACACACGAGGGCGTCGTACTGGGCCTTCAGTGACCCGGTGCGCTGCTCGAAGGCCGCCCGGTCGTCGTCGGTCCACCAGTCGCGCAGGCGCCCGTCGCCGTCGCAGGTCGAGCCCTGGTCGTCGAAGCCGTGACCGATCTCGTGCCCGATCACCGCGCCGATGCCGCCGTAGTTGACGGCGTCGTCGGCGTCGACGTTGAAGAACGGCGGCTGCAGGATGGCCGCCGGGAAGACGATCTCGTTGCGCAGCGGGTGGTAGTAGGCGTTGACCGTCTGCGGGGTCATCAGCCATTCCTCGCGGTCAACCGGCTTGCCGATCTTGGCGAGTTCGTGGTCGAGCTCGAACGACGCGGCGGCGGCCACGTTCGCCACCAGGTCGCCCGCGGTGACCTCGAGCGCGGAGTAGTCGCGCCACTTGGTGGGGTAGCCGATCTTCGGGGTGAACTTCGACAGCTTCGACTGCGCCTCGGCCCGCGTCTGCTCACCCATCCACTCCAGCGAGGCGATCGACTCCCGGTAGGCGGCCAGCAGGTTGGCGACCAGGTCGTCCATGCGCTCCTTGGCGGCGGGTGGGAAGTGACGCTCGACGTAGAGCTTGCCCACGGCCTCGCCCATCACGCCCTCGATCAGCCCGACCGACCGCTTCCAGCGCGGCCGCTGCTCGGGGATGCCCAACAGGGTGGTGGAGTAGAAGTCGAAGTGGGCCGTGACGAACGGCGACGACAGGTAGGGCGAGAGCGAGCTGATCGCCTTCCGGCGTGCCCAGGCGCGCCAGGCCGGCAGTTCGTCCTCGGTCACCAGCGAGGGCAGCTGCTCGAAGAAGCTCGGCTGCTCGTTGACGACCTCGGCGACCGCGGCCGCGTCGATGGCGGCGGCGTCGAGGTAGTCCTGCCACGGCAGCGCCGAGGAGGCCGTGAATTCGTCCCACGACTGCAGGTTGTAGGCCTGCTTGAGGTCACGGGTGCGCACCTTGTCCCAGTGCAGCTTCGCGATCCTGGTCTCGAGGTCGACCACGAGGTCGGCCTGGCCCTCGGGGTCGTCCACGCCGGCCAACTCGAACGAGCGCACCACGTAGGCCCGGTACTGCTCGCGGATGCCGGCGTGCTCGTCGGCGCGGTAGTACTCCTCGTCGGGCAGCCCGAGGCCGCCCTGCCAGCAGAACACGACCGGACGATCCGGGTTACCGGGGTCGGACTCCACTCCGAAGCCGATGGCGCCCGAGATGCCCGACCGCAGGCTCCATCCCCAGTGGCGCACGAGGTCGTCCACCGAGGCGATGGCGTCGACCCTGGCCAGCACGGGGGCCAGTGGGGCGGTTCCCAGCTGCTCGATCGCCACTTCGTCCATGAAGGTGGCGTGCAGGGTGGCGATCTTCCAGGCCTCGCTGCCCTCGACCAGGTCGTCCTCGTCGAGACCGGTGACGATGTCGCGCACCGCTTCCTCCGACTCGTCCCGCAGCGAGGTGAACGCCCCGGCCGAGTGCTTGTCGGCGTCGATGGTGGCGGCGGCGAGCCAGCGGCCGTTGACGTGGCGGTAGAGGTCGTCCTGGGGGCGGATGGTGGGGTCGAAATCGGCAACGTTGAGCGCAGCGGTCATGCTCGCGAGCCTAGCGCGCTGCGGCAGGTGGCAGCGCGGCGGTCCCCCATCCACCAGTGACCGCCACAACCCGCTCGGGCTGGGCGTCAGTTGATGCGCCACTCCACGCTGATCGTCTGCGCGGTGGATCCCGTCACCGAGGCCGACACCGTCGCATTGACCGGCACCTTCTGGGCGGGGGTGACCCCGCCGTTGCGGTACTCGGTGCGCAGCCGCAGGTTGAGGTTGACGGTGGCCTGGGCGATGCTCTGGTCGCTCGCCGACAGCGCCGGATTGGCCGAACTCAGGGTCTCGCTCTCCAGGCTCCAGCGGGGCGATCCGGGCACCAGGTCGGGGGTGGCCTCCATCGAGAACGGGCAGTTGGCTGGGCTGAGCTCGTGTCGGCTCAGGCACAGCTGCAGCGAGCGCTGGGCGGCCGACAGGAAGGCCTGCTTGCCCGCCGGAGTCAGCAGGGGAGTGATCTGGTGGTCCGAGACGGAGTCGTAGTTGAGGTGCGGCACGGTCAGCGTGTCACTGGCGGGGAAGGCCAGGAACGTCAACCCCGTCGACATCACGTAGCGGCCCGGGAACAGCTCCATCGGGTTCGACCAGGCGATCGAGACGCCGTTGACCTGCAGCGGCACGTGCTCGACGCCGGTGCTCACCGGGCGGAAGGTGACGGTCGCGTGGTCGAGCAGCCACGACCCGTTGTCCTGCTTGACCACGCGGAAGGTCGTGTTCACCTTGTCGTTGCCCAGCTGGTAACTGGCGGGGATGAGGCTTGCGTTCTCGCTCGCCTGCGGCACCTGGATGTTGGTGATCGGGGCGACCTTCAGCGAGACGGCGTAGGCCTGCTTGGCGATCACGCGGGTCGAGCCGGTGCCCGTCGTCTGACCCAGACTGAGCGCGGTGTCGGTGTCGCCCTTGGCCAGCGCGTCGAGGTACTGGCGCACCACCTCGTCGCCGCGCAGCACCTTGGCCTTCGTCGAGGCCGAGTTCTCGGGCAGCTTCGTGGCCAGGTCGTCCTGGGTCACCCGGAAGAACCGCACGTAGACCGCGCCAGCCACCACCGCGACCAGGATGACCGCCAACGACCACGCCAGAATCGCCTTGATCGACACTCCGGCCCGCTGCCGCCGCACGGGTTCCGGCGGCGCGACGAAGCGGTTCTCGGGGGCGTGGAACCGTCCCCGCCCCGCGTGGGGGAAGGGCACGTCCTGGGCCTGCACCATCGGTGGCAGCGACCCGGGGGAGGACGATCGTCCGGTCGCCAGGTGGGTCGCCCCGGCGTCGTCGCCCGCCAGGGGCGGAGCCGGGCGCGGGCGGTAGGTCGTCCGCTCGCCCTCGTCACCCGTCGGACGCATCCCCATCGGACGAAGTACCGTGCCGTCGATCTCGTCGCCCGCGCGGGCCGGGGCCCGGGGTGGGGTCGGCTGGGACGACGGATCGGACTGCATGGGCCCAGCTTCTCGCACGAAGGGTCCTCGGGTGGGGGTCCTCGGGTCGGAACGGGAGGGTCAGTCGACGACCCAGACGTCCTTGCCGTCGATCAGCGACTGCAGGGCCGAGGTGGGATCGGTGGTTCCCTGCTGGGCCAGCTCGACCTGCTGCCGGGCCAGGTCGTCGTAGGCGGGGCGCTCGACATCGCGGAAGATGCCGATCGGCGACTGGTGCATCACGCCCGAGTCGGTGAGGCGGCTCAGCTCGAAGGCCAGCGAGGGATCGGCCCGGTGGGCGTCGTGCACGACGATGTCGGCCTCGTCCACGTCGGCGGTGGCGGCCACCGTCAGCGACCCGTCGCGACGCACCACGCACTGCTGGCCGTCGCGCCCGAAGATCAGCTTGCTGCCGTGCTCCAACGGGATCAGGGCGTCGGCGGCCGAGGGACCCTTCAGCCCCTCGAAGGCGCCGTCGTTGAAGATCGGGCAGTTTTGGTAGATCTCGATCAGCGAGGTGCCGCGGTGGTTGGCCGCCGCCTTGAGCACGCTGGTCAGGTGCTGCCGGTCGGAGTCGATGGTGCGGGCCACGAAGCTGGCCTCGGCGCCCAGCGCCAACGAGATCGGGTTGAACGGGTGGTCGAGGGAACCCAGCGGGGTCGACTTGGTGACCTTGCCGACCTCGGAGGTGGGCGAGTACTGACCCTTGGTGAGGCCGTAGATGCGGTTGTTGAACAGCATGATCGTCATGTTGACGTTGCGCCGCATCGCGTGGATCAGGTGGTTGCCGCCGATCGACAGCGCGTCGCCGTCGCCGGTCACCACCCACACGCCCAGGTCGGGACGAGTGGTGGCCACTCCGGTCGCGATGGCGGGGGCTCGTCCGTGGATCGAGTGCATGCCGTAGGAGTCGACGTAGTAGGGGAAGCGCGACGAGCAGCCGATGCCCGAGACGATCACCGTGTTCTCGCGGTTGATGCCGAACTCGGGCATCAGGCCCTGGAAGGCGGCGAGAATGGCGTAGTCACCGCAACCGGGGCACCAGCGCACCTCCTGGTCGGAGGTGAAGTCCTTGCGGTTGAGCGGCTCCAGCGACAGCGGCACCCCGGCGAGGCCCTTGTAGGCGGGCTGGCCGGCAGTCGGCTGAGCGGTGGTGTTCTGGGTGTCTGTGGTCATCGCACATCACTCCTTGTCGGCGCCGAGGCCGTCGATGACCTCGGTGAGTTCGGCGGCGAGTTCGCTCGGCGAGATCGGCAGGCCGCGCACGCGCGAGAAGCACTGCGCATCGACCAGGAACTTCGCGCGCAGCAGCATGGTCAACTGGCCGAGGTTCATCTCGGGCACGATCACCTTGTCGTAACGCTTGAGGATCTCGCCCACGTTCGCGGGCATCGGGTTGAGGTGGCGCAGGTGGATCTGCGCGATGGTGCGGTCGGTGGCGCGCACGCGGCGCACGGCAGCCGTGATCGGGCCGAACGTCGAGCCCCACCCGACCACCAGCACCTTCGCCTCGCCCGACGGGTCGTCGACCACGAGGTCGGGAATGTCGCGGACGATGCCGTCGACCTTCGCCTGGCGCGTGCGCACCATCAGGTCGTGGTTGGCGGGGTCGTAGCTGACGTTGCCGGTGTTGACGGCCTTCTCGATGCCGCCGATGCGGTGCTCGAGGCCGGGTGTGCCCGGAATGGCCCACGGACGAGCCAGCGTCTCCTCGTCGCGCAGGTAGGGCTGGAAGACCGGCTTGCCCTGGGCGTCGGTGGCGTTGGTCTCGGTCGCGAATCCCGGATCGATGGCGGGGATGTCGGCGAGATCGGGCAGCTTCCACGGCTCGGCGCCGTTGCCCAGGTAGCCGTCGGAGAGCATCACCACGGGGGTGCGGTACTTCACGGCGATCCGCACGGCCTCGATCGCGGTGTCGAAGCAGTCGGCGGGCGACGCCGCTGCGATCACCGGCACTGGAGCTTCACCGTTTCGTCCGTGGATGACCTGCAGCAGGTCGGCCTGCTCGGTCTTGGTGGGCATGCCCGTGGACGGCCCGGCGCGCTGCACGTCGACCACGACGAGCGGCAGTTCGGTCATCAGGGCCAGGCCGATGGTCTCCTGCTTGAGCGCCATGCCGGGGCCCGAGGTCGAGGTGACTCCCAGCGCACCGGCGAAGGAGGCGCCGACGGCGGCACCGACGGCCGCGATCTCGTCCTCGGCCTGGAAGGTGTAGACGCCGAAGTTCTTGCGCTTGCTCAGCTCGTGGAGCACGTCGCTGGCCGGGGTGATCGGGTAGGTGCCCAGGAAGAGGGTGAGGCCGGCCTTCTGGGCGCCGGTGATCAGGCCGAGCGCGGTGGCGGTGTTGCCGTTGACCTGGCGGTAGCGGCCGGCGGGCATCTTGGCGGGGGAGACCTCGTAGCGGTGCGCGAACACCTCGGTGGTCTCGCCGAACGCGTAGCCGGCCTTGTAGGCGGCGATGTTGGCGTCACGGATGTCGGGCTTGGTGGCGAACTTCTCGCCGAGGAAGCGCTCGGTGCCGCCGTCCTCGCGGGAGTAGAGCCAGCTCAGCAGGCCGAGGGCGAACATGTTCTTGGCGCGGGAGGAGTCCTTGCGGCCCAGCCCGAACTGCTCGACGGCGCCGATGGTCATGGCGGTCAGGTCGAGCGGCACCACCTGGTAGCTGGCCAGCGAGTCGTCCTCGAGGGGGTTGGCCTCGTATCCGACCTTGGTGAGGTTGCGCTTGGTGAAGTCGGCGGTGTCGACGATCACCAGGCCGCCGTGGGCGAGGTCGCCGATGTTGGCCTTGAGGGCGGCCGGGTTCATCGCCACCAGCACGTCGGGACGGTCGCCGGGGGTGACGATGTCGTAGTTCGCGAAGTGCAGCTGGAAGCTCGAGACGCCGGGCAGGGTTCCCTGGGGGGCGCGAATCTCGGCCGGGAAGTTGGGCAGGGTCGAGATGTCGTTGCCGAAGGTCGCGGCCTCGGCGGTGAATCTGTCGCCGGTGAGCTGCATGCCGTCGCCTGAGTCGCCGGCGAACCTGATCACGACGCGGTCGAGGGTCTGAACCTTCGTCACGTTGCCTCTTGCTTTCCCGGGGTGGTGCCCCTGGTTCCGTGTGTGTGTTGCTGGGTGGGTCGTGCTGGGTGCTACTGGGTCGTGCTGCTGGGGTCGGCTGGCACGCGTGCACTGCCGCCCAACCTTACTGCGCAACCGAACGCCCTCCCGAGTTGTTCCAGCCGGGCAGAACCTTCCGCATCGTGAGACGCCGGGGTGCCGGGGCTCGTTGTCTCGGTTCGGCGCCGGTGTGCGCGGGCAACACCCGATCCAATCCGGTTCCGTGGTGGGGGGGTTTTTTCCCTGGTGGGAAAAAAGCGCAAAAAGCGAAAAAGTAGCGGCGAGGTTTCT